>JBEQSW010000568.1:0-88321 GCA_040348565.1 Myxococcales bacterium
CAGCAACGATGGAGGCGTGAATTACGAGAGCAACCCCGTGGCCGAAACGGCGATCGACGGTACCGAGTACCGCGTCGACTCCGGCAAGGAGGGCACGGCCATTTGCGTTTCGACGCGGCCGGCCGGATCTTGGGATTGGTCGTTCGTCTGCGAAGCGCGCTGGGACGGCAGTGAGCTGCGCAGTAAAGTGTTGGAGCGGAGCATACGCACGCAGCTATCGCGCGCCATCAGCAGCGCCATGCAAGACGCTTGAAGATCGCGTCACCAGTCGACAGCGCAAAACTGCCCCTGTCACGGCCGAAACGCCGCCTGGCCTCGCGACCTCTGGCTGATACGGTGGGCGCGTGGCCGCGGTCGACGTCGTCGTTTTCGGAGCTGGGTTCACCGGCGCGCGAGTTTGTGCGGCGGCCTTGGCCAAAGGGCTTGGCGTGCTGGGCGTCGTGCGCAGCGACGCGAGCGCCGCAGCGTTGCGCGCACGCGGTGTTGCCGCCACGACCAGCGACGCACTAGCCGTGGCCCGCGAAGCGGTGGGTCCGACGACGCACGCGCTGGTGACATTTCCGCCCGCCGGTGCGACGGATGCGGCGCTGGCCCCGCTGTTGGCGCGCGCTCGGGCCATCTCTTATCTGTCGACGACGGGCGTCTACGAAGACCTGGAGGGCGTGATCGACGACACGACGCCGTTGCCGGCGCGGCCTTCGCCCAAGTATGCGGCGGTGCTGGCCGCAGAAGCGCAGTATCGCGCGGTCGGGGCGGCGGTGTTGCGCTCGCCGGGCATCTACGGTCCCGAGCGCGGCATTCACGTGCGGCTGGCGCGCGGTGACTTCAAGCTGTCGGGCGACGGCACCCGCTACGGCTCCCGCATCCACGTCGAAGATCTGGCCGAGTTGCTGCTGGCCAGCGCGGCCACGCCCGGCGAGACGTTCGTGGTCGGCGATCTCGAGCCCTGCCGCCAACGCGACATGGTTGCCTGGCTGTGCGCGAAGCTAGCTTTGCCATTTCCGGCCTCGGCGCCGCTGGCAGATGTGCACGAAACCTTGCGACGCAACCGCCGCGTCGACTCCGCGCGCGCCCTCGCGCGTCTAGGCGTCACCCTGAAATATCCAAGCTACCGCGAAGCGTTCGCGAAATCCGGCTCCCCTCCCCCTGCATCCACATGACCTGGCTCACTCTTCTTTTGTTGCTCGTCTCCAACGTGTTCATGACCTTTGCTTGGTACGGCCACCTCAAGCACAACCAAGGTTCACCTTTGTGGATCGTGGTGCTCGCCAGCTGGGGCATCGCCTTCTTCGAGTACTGCTTTCAGGTCCCAGCCAACCGCTTGGGGGCCAAGGCCGGTTTGGCGACGGCGCAGCTGAAGACGATCCAAGAGGTCATCACCCTGGTCGTGTTCGTGGCCTTCGCTACGCTGTACTTGGGCGAGCAACTGCGCTGGAATCACTTCGTGGGCTTCGGTTTCGTGGCGGTGGGGGCGCTGTTCGTGTTCAAGCCTTGGTAGCGCCGCTGCGACCACCGGGCTGACGTTTTCGCTCCACGGTGCGACCAGAACCGGGCCGGGCCGGAAGCGGTCCCGTGCTACTTTGAGGCCGAAGCCGATGACGAACGCTTTGGAACACCAGGCGGCAAGCCTCTTCACGGTCGGTTTCCACGGCAAATCCGTGACCGACGAGCTGTCGGGGTTGCTGGCCCGCGGCGTCGGCGGCGTGATCTTCTTTGCTCGCAACGTGGGCACTCCGGCCGAGGTGTTGGAGCTGACCCGCGAGGTCAAGCGCGTCGCGGGCCGCCCGTTGTTGCTCGCCGTCGATCAAGAAGGCGGACAAGTCGCTCGACTGCGCCAGGGTTTCACCGAGCTTCCGGCGATGCGCGCGGTGGGCGCAACCGGCAGCGCGGCGTTGGCTCGCGAGCTGGGCGGCGTGATCGGGCGCGAGCTGCGCGCGGTCGGCTTCGACATGAGCTACGCGCCGGTCTTGGACGTCGACACCAACCCGGCCAACCCCGTCATCGCCGCGCGCTCGTTCGGGCGTACGCCCGAGCTGGTGACGGAGCTGGGCTTGGCGCTCGCCGCTGGTCTGCAAGAGGCCGGCGTTGCGGCTTGCGGCAAACATTTTCCCGGCCATGGCGACACCAGCCAAGATTCGCACTTGGAGCTACCGAGGCTGCCCCACGCCATGGAACGGCTCGAGCAAGTGGAGCTCGTGCCGTTTCGGGCCGCGGCCAAGGCCGATGTTGCCGCTTTCATGACCGCGCACGTGATCTTCGAAGCCGTGGACGCGCGGTATCCGGCCACCATGAGCCGCCCCGTTTTGACCGGCATTTTACGCGAAAAACTGGGCTACGACGGCTTGGTGGTGACCGACGACATCGAGATGAAAGCCATTGCCGACAACTATGGCGTCGAAGAAGTGGTACGGCTGGGCTTGGCTGCCGGCGTCGATCATTTCTTGTGTTGCCACACCGCCGCGCTCGCGCACCGCGCCATCGACGCCGTCGTGCGCGCCGTCGAGACCGGCCAGCTGAGCCAAAGCGTGCTCGACCGTGCGACGCGACGCTTCGAAAGCGTGCGCTCGCGCTTCGCCAAGCCGGTCGGCAGCGCGGACGGGCTTGCCCGCCTGCGCAGCCCCGAGCATCTGGCGCTCGTGCAGCGCATCGCGGGCACGGGAGGTGCCTCGGCGGCAGCGCTCGAAAAAGACCCGACTGAAATCATGGAGCAGCTCCGGGTCGAGCGCGAACGCGCGCGCAGCGCCGGCTGAAGCAGGGCGCGCGGCCTCGTGTCGAGCCGCGGCTCAAAGCGGCTGCAGCGTGCCGGCGCGGCAGGCATAGGTGCGCGTCGTCAAGCGCGACGCGGCCAGGTAGACGACGACCAAGCTCTTGCCGGTCCAGCCGGCGCGCGCGCCGTTCGGCAGCATGGATGCCGGCAAAATCGGCTGCAAGCCCGCCCGCGGCTCGCGCAGCGCCAAGGCGAAGCGCCCTTGACGCAACAGCGCTCGCTCCGGGGTGCAGCTGATCTGCAGGGCGTCGACATAGTCGGGTTGCAGCACCTTCTCGTCGTTCAGGGGCACGGGCACGGCCTTGCGCTTGCCGTGACAGTCGCCCACGAGCCACGGCTGCCCTTCGACGTCGATGGTGCCGAGCGGCAAGCAACCTTTCAGCAGCGCTTCGGCGCGCGCGTACTCCGGTTGGTCCTGGATGCTGAACATGGTCGTCACCGGGTCAGCGCCTTCGCGCGTGCACACGCCGTAGTGAAAGCGCCCGGCCGAGATCGCCAGCTGTACCGAGTGCGATGCGCACGGCACCGGTACCGACAGCGGCAGCCCCGTGGTCTCGGCGGCCCCCGCGCGCAGCCGGCGAAAGGTGAAGCCCACGCAGGCAGACGCCTGCGGATCGACGCACGGCGCCTCCAGCCCGCGCCACATCACCAGCGCCCGCGTCTGCGCTGGCTCCGCGACGATCGCGATATTGCCGCGCGCCGATTCGGCGGAAACGGCGGCGGGGCCCAGATCCAGCAAGCCGGGCGTGGCGCCGTCCAGCACCGTAGCCACCGCGCGCGCTTCGCCCTTGCCCTGCTCGACCCATGCCAGCGCAAGGTCGCGGCTCGAAAGCGCGGCCGACAGATCGGTGACTTTGCCCAAGGTGCGCGCCGGCAAGGTCACGCGATGCGGCGGCGCTTTCAGGGCTCCGTTTTGGGCCAGCTCGCCTTCCAGCAACCAATCGGCGCCGTCTCCAGCGCTGGCCCACAGCAGGCTCAAGCCTTCGGGACGCGCCACCAGCTCGAAGGCCGTGGGCGAGCTCAAGGGCTGTTCACTGATCGGACGAGAGCCCTGGGCGCTTGCCGACGAGCTGGGCGAGGGCGCGCCCGTCGAGCTCGACGGGCGATGGCAAGCGCTGGCGACGAGGAGGAGCAGCGTTCCAAGCCCCAAGAGCGGCGTTGCCCTAAGCGAAGAGTCCAACACCAACAGAGCCTAGTGCAGCGCATGTGACCTACGGTCAACAATCGCTACGCGATTGTCCGCTGCGCGGCATGCGCCGCACTAGTGTCTTTCTCGCTGGGGCTTCGCCCCAGACCCCGCGTCCGCTTCGCGTCCGCCTAGTGCAGCGCCGCTTCCCAAAGTTGATGCTATCTCACTTGCGCTGCACTAGTGCCCCCGCTGCCGGTTCACTAGGCCCGGCGCCTGCAGCGAGCGGTTCGCGGCCGGAATGACCAACCAATCCAAACCCCGGCGCGGCCCGCGATGCAAACCGGTGGGCGACGCGCCCTAGCCCGGCGGTTCGGTGATGAGCCGAACGAGCTCGTCGGCGCTCAGCTTCTCCGCCTGAGCACCTCCGTCGAGCAGCGTGCGCGCCAGGCTGCGCTTTTTGGCGTGCAGCTCGACGATTTTCTCTTCGATCGTATTTTTGGTGATGAGCCGATAGACGGTGACCCGCCGCCGCTGACCGATTCGGTGAGCGCGATCGGTCGCTTGCGATTCGACGGCTGGGTTCCACCACGGATCGAGGTGAATCACGTAATCGGCGGCGGTGAGGTTGAGACCGAAGCCACCCGCCTTGAGGCTGATCAAGAACAAGCTCGAGCTGCCATTCTGAAACGCGTCGACCCGCTTCTGGCGCTCGGCTTGGGGGGTCGAGCCGTCCAGGTACTCGTAGCTGATGCGACGCTCTTCCAGCTGCTCGCGGACGAGCCCCAGAAAGTCGACGAACTGGCTGAAAACCAGGGCCCGGTGCCCGTTTTCGCGCAGCTCTTCCACCAGCTCCAAGAACGCCGAAATCTTCGACGACTCGAGGTCGGCGTCGGGGAACACCAGGCGTGGGTGGCAGCAGAAACGACGCAGGCGCGTGATCTCGGCCAACACCTCGATTTTGTTTTCGCGCTTACCCCACGCCGTGAACAGCTTGTCGTGGATTTGCTTGCGCAGCACCGTGTAACGCGCCGTCTCGTCGGCCGAAAGCTCCACCTCGTGCGACAGCTCGGTCAAGGGCGGCAGCTCTTGCAGCACGTCGCGCTTCAGACGCCGGAGCACGTACGGCTGAATCACACGACGCAGTAGCTCTTCCGGGGTTTGCCCGCCCTCGCGCTCGATGGGCTTGACGAAGCGCCGGTTGAAATCCGTGAAGTCTCCGAGCAAGCCGGGGTTGATGAAGTGAAAAATGCTCCACAAGTCGGCGGCGTGGTTCTCGACCGGCGTGCCGGTGGCGGCGATGCGCTGTTTGGCGTCGATGCGAAACGCCGCCTGCGCGCGCAGTGACTGAGCGTTCTTGATGAACTGCGCTTCGTCGAGCACGGCGGTGCCCCAGCTGAGCTCGGTCAGCTTGGCTTGATCTTGTTGCAAGAGCGCGTAGCTGCAAACCAGCAGCTTGCCTTGCCCGTCTTGACGGAGCTCCTCGAGCAGCTCGGCCCGGCGATCTCCGGTGTATTCCAGGACTTTGAGCTCGGGCGCGAAGCGGCCGGCCTCGCGCGCCCAGTTGCTGCAAACCGAGGTTGGCGCGACCACCAGCGCCGCACCCTCGGCGCGACGCATCAGCAGCAGCGCCAAGATCTGCACGGTCTTGCCCAGACCCATGTCGTCGGCCAAGCAGGCGCCCAAACCGAGCTCCGTCAACCGGCACAGCCAGCGAAAGCCATCCAACTGGTAGGGCCGCAGCTCGGCCTGCAACGTCGGCGGCACGTCGAAGCTGGCGTGCGCCACCTCTTTGACGCGCTCGACCCAGCTCCGCGCCGCTTCATCGAGCTCGAAGCCATCTCCGGCCAGCTCGTCGAGCGCGGCCACGGCGCCGGCGTGTAGCTGCAGCTCGCCTTTCGGCTTGGCCCGGGCGGCGCCGGCCGCAAGCGCGGAGATCACGCGACGGATGCGCTCTTCGAGCTCGACGTAGTCGCCGTTTTCCAGGCGAACGAAGCGACCGCCGGCCAGCGCCGGAGCGTGCACCAGCTCGTTCAACGTCACCTCGCTGACGTCGTCGATGCGCAAGCCGCCCGTCGCCAGGTACCAGCCTTTGTTGACGCGCAAGCGACCGCGCAGCGCGGCTCGGCCGTCGCCGCGCAAGCGCAAGCGATTGCTCTCCGGCCACTCCAGCTCGTGCTTGACGCCGCAGGTTTTCAGCTCCGAAAGCAGCACCAACACGCCTTCTTCGCCCAGCACCCAGTTGTCGACCTCGTGCTGGGGCCGCTCTTCTTGCTCCTCGGGCGCCAGGGCCAGGCTGGGGCACGCTGCCACCAGCTCGTCGACCGAAGCGCGCTCTCGCTCGAAGTTGCGCTCGCAACGCAAGCGCTGTCCACCGCCCACGAAGCTGAGGCTCGTGCGACCGACGCCAGCCACGAAGAAGCGCCCCTGGCTGCCAAACGGCCTCACGCCCGCTTGCACCTGCCAGGCTCCGGCATGCAAGGCGAAGCGCAAACAAGGCGTGGCGTCGGCTTCGACCTCGCGCTCGGCGCCGAGCTCGGGGCTCTGCACGTCGACGCTCTGGGCCAGCTTGCCCAAGATACGCAAGACCTCGGCCTTCTGCGCGCTAGGCACGCGCACGCCGTGCGGCAAAACGCCGATCACGCGCTGCATGGCCTCGCTGACCCGGTACACCACCAGGCGTTCTTCGCCCTCGGGCACCACGTTGATACCCAGCTTGGCTCCCGCCGGCTCGACCACCACCCGGATGTAGCCGGCGTCTTCTTCGGCTTCGACCCGGCAACTGCCGCGCACCACCTCGACCCGGGCGTTGCCGCGCGCGCCGTTTTGCACGCGCGGGTGACCGATCAGACGCTCGGCGGCTTCGGGCAAAAACTCGCGGCGCCCTTCGACCAGCTCGCGCGTGGCGTCCAGCACGCGTTGGTCTTCGCTCGGGAGCTGCTCGCGGAATTGGTACAGCTCGCTCAACGAAAGCCGCCGCCCCTGATTCCAGCCACCCGTGTCCAAGCGCAGCTCGGACAGCGCCGGACGGCTCAGGCTGCCGTCGGCCATGTCGACGAACCAAACCGCGCGCACGCTGGCTTCAGCTGCTTCGGAGGTGGTGTCGGAGACCGCCGCCAGCGCTTGTAGAGTTTTTTGCCACTCGGGCTTGGGCGCCACCAGCTCCCACAGCGACAGCTCGTTCGTCTCCGCCGGCGGCAACCCGCCCAGCCGAGTCAGCTCTTGCTCGGCGTATTCGGCGTTGAGCGACTTGGCCAGCTGTAAGGCTTGGCGGGCGATCCAGGCGTAGCCGGCGGTGTGCCAGGGCACCGCGCGCCGGACGACGTGCTGGGCCCAGCGCGCCCGCGTCTCGACCTGCTTTTGATGCAGCTCGACGTTGTGCGCGAACAGCAGCGTTTCCCACAGCGAGCCTTCGGTGGTGAGCGCGTGAACGTCGATGCGCTCGTGCTCGGTCTCGGGCTCCTCCAAGTAGCGCAGCAGCAGGCGAAAGGCGCGACCGGCGGCGCGCTCCGGCTCGCTCGTGCCCACCGCCAACAGCCGTTTGGCCAGCGCGGTGGCCGCTTCGGTGTCGCGCGCGCACAAAAGCAGGGCCAACAGCGGCGCCGCTGCCCCGCACTGCGGCAACGGCCCGCGCCGACTGGCGTCGGCCTTGCCGCGCAGCGAGACCCCGAACAACTCGTCCAAGCGCGCCTGCGCCAGCGCCAGATCACCGGTCAGGTAGGCCCAGGCCGCCGCGTGCCCGAGCGCGCTGCCGCGGCCGAGGCTCACCAAGTATTTGGGGATGGCGTCGAGCTTGCCGCGCAACACGGCGTGCTCGCACAGCAGCGCGGCCAGCTCGGCCCGTTGCTCGCCCTCGGGCAGGTCGGCGAAACGCGCGCTCAACCAGCCGTACAGCTCCTGGCAAGCGCTCCCCGTCTCCAAACATTCGCGCAGCACGCGGGTGGCCACCGCCTCGGCTTCGTCGCCCCACGTGGACAGCAGCCACGCGGCGTCGAAGGGCTCACACACGCTGACGCGCAGCCACTCCGCCGCCGTGCGCAGCGGGATTTGCCGAGGCAGGCGCTCGACCGAGAAGCGCCGCACGAACGTGCGGTAGTCACCGAGCTGCAGCGCCAATCCCAAGTCGCTCACCGAGCGCCCGCCCAACAGCCCGTGGGTCGAAAGCGCGATGGCCGAAAGCGCGTCACGCCGGGTCAGCTCGCGCAGCACCAGCTGCGACAGCTCTGGATGAACCGCGAAGCCGGGCTCACGGCTGGGCGCGCTGGTGAGCGCCAAAGCCCGCGTCGGCCCCACCGAAATCAGCAGACCCGCGGTGACGCTTTGCTTGAGCCAGGCGTCCAGGAGCTTGGCGTCGAAGCCCTCGCCGGCCAGGGCCAGCAGCACCCCGCGCGCCAAACCGTGCTCCAGCGCGATGGCGCCCAGCCAGCGCCACTCCCGCGGCTGAAGGCCCGCGGTGAGCAAGCTGAAGCGATCGGAGAGGGGGGAGGCCAGCACGTCATGGCCCCGGTAACCCTCACGGGCCGGCCGCACAAGGTTTTTCGAGTCCGGCCGCGTCCCCGAAACCTGGAGCGACTACGCTGCCCCAGCCGAATGTCCGAACCTGCCCCGTATCCCAGCGTGCGACCGCTCCACCCGGTGCTGGTGCTGCTGGCCTCGTCGGTGGTGTGGGGTCTCACTTGGATACCGCTCAAGTACTTCGCCGGTTTCGGCCTGCAAGGCGTCAACGTCACGCTGGTCGGGCACGGCTCGGTGGGGTTGCTGTCCGTAGCCTGGCTGGCCCATCGCTGGCGCGGCTGGTGGGGGGCCAGGCGGCCGATGCTGCTACTGGCGACCTTTGGCGGCTTGGCAAACCTGGCCTTCGCCACCGCCATCGTGAGCGGCGACGTGGTGCGGGTGATGGTGCTCTTCTACTTGCTGCCGGCCTGGGGCGTGCTCGGAGGCTGGCTGATCCTGGGCGAGCGCGTCGACGCTTTGCGCAAGCTCACGGTGGCGGCGGCGCTGGGCGGCGCGTTCTTGATCCTGGGCGGCGTGCGCATCTTGGCGGAGCGGCCCAGCCTGGCCGACGTGTTGGCGGTGGTGTCCGGCCTGGCGTTGGCGCTGAACAACGTGCTGTTCCGCAAGCTGTCCGCGGTGCCGGTGCCAGACAAGGTTGCCGCCATGTTCGCAGGCTGCCTGCTGTTGGCGTTGCCACTGACCCTGCTGGGCGTGCAGCCGATACCGGTCGGCGTTTCGGCCAGCATTTGGTGGCAGCTCGCCGGCTTCGGTTTGGTGTGGTTGCTGCTGGCTACCGCTGGCACGCAATGGGGAGTCGCTCACATGGAAGCCGGCAAGTCGTCCGTGCTCATCATCATGGAGTTGCTGACGGCAGTGGCGTCAGCGGCGGTGATCAACGGCGTTAGGCTTCGTCCCGTCGAGATGCTCGGCGGCTCACTGATCGTCGTGGCCGCGTTCATCGAAGCGCGGCGGCCCAGCGAAGCGTAGCGTCGCCTTCGCGGGGGGAGCGGCGCGGGCCGCCCCCCACCGGAAGCGCCTAGAACGCAGGCGGCCAAACCGCGCTGCGTTCCAGGCTACCGCGCCCGAGGCGGCGCGGTTCAGTGCGTGGCTTTGGCGGACTTGCCGCTGATGGTCACGTCACCGTAGTCGTTGCGGATCTGTTGCTCCTCTTCCTGCAGCTGCTCGACGGGCACGTCGGCAGACGGCAGCTCGATCACGACGACCGGCGCCGGATCGCTCGAAATGGGCGGCAAAGGCAGCGGAGTCACGCCGCCCCCGTCGTCCACACCGCTCTTACCGCCGCTGGCAAAGCCACCCATGGTCGCGCTGCCGGCCGTGCTGGTCGTGCCAGCGGTGCCGAAGCTGCCACCCATGCCGTTTCCGCCACCGCCTCCACCGCCTCCACCCGTGCAGGGATTCGGCACGATGGGCACGCCCAGCAGGTTGCCCAACACGGCCAGGCGCCCCGGCAAGAACACGGTGTTGAGCGCGTTGGACGTGGTGAAGCAGCTGCCCGTTTCTCCATCCCCGCACTGCTGGGCAAACTCTTGCACCTGCGGAAAATCGTTGGAGAACGGCGCGAACACGTTGTTGCCCAAGAAGCTGCCGGCGGCTTCGTTGTGGCAACCGATGCACGAGCCCGAGAAGCGCGCGCGATTGGCCACGTCTTCCGGCGACAAGCTGCTGCCGAGCGACAAGAGCTTGTCTTGGATCTGCGAACGGAAGCCGGACGACAGTTGGCTCACGTAGTCTTCGGAGAAGTCGTTTCGGCTCTCCGCGTCCTTGCAAGCCGAGTCGACCACGAACGACATGCGTGACATGTCGTCGCTGAGCACGCCGTCCATCGCCGTCAGGAAGCTCTGGCGGCAAGCGTCACCCTGCGGCAGCCCGCTGGCCTCGTTCCAGAGCGCGCCGTTGGGAGATTCGGCGACCGGGAACGGAACCGCGGCCAACGATTCCCCGTCGAGCGCGAGCTTGAACTCGCGCAGCGTCCACGGGAACGAATCGAACTGGTTGGTTCGAATCTGTCCGCTACCGACGGTCAGGTTTTCGGCCGTGTAGAAGGCGCCGAAGCCAAACTCCGCCAGCCCCGGCACTCCGCCTTGCAAGAAGGCTTGAGCCAGGCGTTGCCCGCGAATCTTTGCGTTGGGCTCGTTGTTCTGGTCCATCCAAAACTGCGCCAAGGGACGACAGCCTTCGATGCCCAATTCCGGGGCCGGGTTGGGGATCTGCGCCTCCAGGATCATGAACGCGCGCCCCAGCGAGTTGCTCGCAAAGATCATGCGCTGCTGACCGCAATGCGCGCCGTTGGTGGGCGCCAAATCGATGCGGTTGACGAAGGCGGTCGGGAAGAAGGTGCCCATGTCGTTGACGTGCTGCGCCTCCGCTCGATTGCAGTCGATGGGAAAGCCGTTCAGCGTGGGCACGCCGTTGGTGGTCTCGTCACCGCAATGGACGCCGCCTTTTACCTGGGCCAGGTCGGCCGAAGCGTAGCTGTCGAAGATCTGCTGAAACAGCAAGTTGCCGTCACCGCTGTGTCCACCGTTCGTAGCCAACGCTTGAAAGACGCTGGCCAAGCTGACGTTGGCGACCGCGTCGACGTTGCTTTCGAGGAGCACGCGCTCCGGCTTCGTGACGTCGGGAGGCACCTGACAAGCTTGGCTGTCGTCGACGCTGATGCTCACGTGCACCCGGCCCCGGGTAAAGTCGATGACCTCGGCCCCGACGACGAACTGGTAGTTGACGAACGCGTCGTCGCCGCCTTTCAGGAAGAAGAACTGCACCGCGTCGCTGAGCAGCTGCGCGTCGACGATCTCGCCGCCGCCGGTGCTGCTGCTGCCCCCGGTGGAGGTGCCGCCGCCCGAGCTCTTGCCACCCGTCGCAATTGACCCGCCGCCGGAGAAGTCTCCCCCTTCACTGGGGGCACCGGCCGCGCTGCTTTCGCCGCCAAACGCCGGCGGTGGAAGCGGCACCGGCTTGCCGCCCATGGAGGCGCCCCCCGAGCCGGGAATTGGCCCGCCCCCGCCCATCGTCACGCCTCCCCCACCGCCCGTGATCGGTCCCGAGACTCGCTCCAGGAACCACCCCGGCAGGAGCGTCACGGTGTGGCTGCCAGCAGCCACTAGCGCCGTGAGCTCTGCCGCTTCCGGCAAGCCATCTTCACTGCTCAAGAACTGTTCGGTCTCGCCGGTGCGGATGTTGGTGATTTGAAAGAACGCGTTCCGCAGTCGATACACGCTGCCGGACGGTGCGGTGGCTTGCAGCGCCAGCGCTAGCGTTCCGTTGCGCTGATCTTCGGCGCTGCCGTCATGTCGATCTGACGAACAAGCGACCAGCGTTGTCAGCCCCATGCCCGCAACGAAGGCGAGCCTCGACCACCATCGAATGGATGTTTTCAATTGTCCTCCTAAACCCGTCCCCAACCTGGTAACGGCGCGGCGCCTGTCAGCAATTCTCGTACCCGACGCGGCGACGCAAAATCACGCGTCGAATCGACGACTCGAGGGGTCGAGCAGTTGTGCCATGTGCCATCAGGCCGCAAGGCTGATCATGAGCACAAATTCAATGCGCCCCAATCCGGAGGCCATCCCGCGCCTCACGGTGTCGAATTGATGAAGACGTTGGCCGAGTGCGCCGGTGTGCTGCACGACGCGTGCCGCGCGCATGCTAGGAGTCGTTGGTGACGTTGCTCCGATTCAGACGAACCTTTGGCTGGACGGCCGCCTGGACGCTTGTCGGCCTGCTGGTGGGCTGCGGCGGGTCCACCAAGCACGATGCCGCCCAAGGCTCGGCGGGCTCGGCCATCGAGCGTGGAGGCAGCACCGACGGTGGAAGCGCTGCGGGCGGGACCAACGGAACGGCAGCCTCGGGCTCAGGCGGCGCTCCAGAAACTCGGACGCTGGACGGGTTCGAGAGCTCGAGCACCCACGCGGCGTTCGGCCTTTGGATGGGTTTCCCCAATGATGTTTTACCGGTCGGTATGCCGCCATCCCCGCACGATGGCTCGGCCCTGCACCTGGTAGGCACGACCGACGACGCCGGCCTCGATGTCTTTTTTCACACGCCGTTGGCGGTCGAAAAGATATTCCGCAGCGTGCGCTTCTGGGTAGCAAGCCCCAATGCGGGTTCGCACCTCACCGTGGCGGTGGCAGGCCCGGATGCTTCGTACTTCAGCGATCGCGCGCAGGGTATCCAATGGCCGGAGCGAATGCTCACGCTGGCGCCGACGTGGCAAGAAGTCGTGGTCGACTTGCGCGACTGGGGCCTGGACCCCGAGCATTTGTCGCCCCACTCAGAGTACTACGGCGCCTTCCATTTCATCGTCGAGCCGAACACCGACTACGACTTGTGGATCGACGACTTTGCGGCGCAGCCGCTGTAGCAGATGCTCGTCGGGACGAGCGAGACTACCTCAACGGCGCTTCGCCATTCGCTCGTTGCACTCTTGGCGAGCTTTGGGCAGCAGCGGCGCACAAATGCGGGGGTCGTGACTGCCCGTCCAATGCATCGAGGCGCACTGCCGCAGGCGGCCCGGGTCATTGATGCGCAAGCACGCCTCCGGCGTTTTGCTAGCGACGGCGGCAAAGCAATCGTCGGCGATTTCGGGCAGGGCAATGCCCTCGCACAGCGCTACGTCTCGTGTCGCGTCGGCGCGGGCCAGCGTACATCGTTGTTTCTGCACGAGGTCGGTAACCGGCGCGCAAAAGTCGGCGGATTCGCGCAGCCTATTCGTCGAGAAGGCTTCTTCGTAGCACAGCCGCCGGGCCACGGATTCGGGCCCCGCGCCGACGCGCTCGCAAAAGGCCAGGCCTTGGCGACGCGCCAGCGCCAAGTAGCAGCCGTTTTTACGCGCGGTCACGTGCTCGCACACGTCCGCGGCGGCATTCTCTTTGTCGGCTAGCTGAACCCAGCAGTCGTCGCGCAGCGCGAGGTTTTCGATGCGCGCACAGCCGTCGGCTTGGCCGCCGTCTCGTTTGGCAGCTTGAAGGCGACAGTTGTCACGCCGGTAGGCGTTCTTGACCGAGTCGCACAACTTGGGATCGTTCCGACTGAGAGCGACGTTCGACCAACACTCGTCCTGTTGCTGCGGACGCGGCACGGAGCGGCACAAGGCCGGACTCTGGGCCATGCTGGCCAAATTAGCGAAGCAGACGCCTCGCTCGTACGACGACTTGATGAAGTCGCAGGCTTTGGCGTCGTGGGTGCGGAACGCGACGTCGCGAAAGCAATCGGGAACGGGCGCGATGGTGCTGGCCTGCTGGCACGCCGCCAGGCCGTCGCCCGTCGCCGCCACGCACGCGGTCTGCTTGTCCGGCGTTTGCAGATACAGGCAGAGCCCAGGCTGCGCGTTGTTCTTGGCTTCGCGCGCGTAGCAGGCGTCGCGAGCAAAGGGTGATCGCTCTTGCTCGCAGGCGGGCAGAGCCGCGGCCGAGGGAATGGGTGCGGGCCCCGGCGGTTTGGCCTTGGCGCAGCCCACGAACGACACCGGCAGCCAGGCCAACCAAAGCCACTTGGCGACCGAGCAGCCTGCGGAAGCACGGGCCGTCACAGCCGCTCCGCCAGTCTGCGCTTGGCGGATTCCAAGCACTCGTTGCGCATCGCGACGTTCAGAACCGATTGACACGCCGACTCGTGATCGAAGGCGTGACCCAGGCGATTGAAACAAACGTCGCGCAGCTCTAAATCCTGCAGTTGGTTGCACGTGCTGCCGTGCACCCAGCGACCGCCGGCTTGGCTGAGCACGCTTTCCACGCAGCTCGTGCGCCGCGTTTTCTCGACCGGAGAGATGCGCTCGCACAGGCTGATGTCGAACCGCGCCGCGACCGCAAGGCAGTCGGCCACACCCCCGCACGGCGCGGTCGGGTCGTCGAGCTCGCGCAGGCGGGAGCTGAGCGATACGCATTGGGCGCGGCGGGGCTCGGGTAGCTGCAAGCAAACGGCAGGGTCGTCGCGCGCGACTTCGGAGAGACACGACTCGCGCCCCGCCACCAGCTGCAGCATGTCACACACTTTCGGGTCCGTACCGCGGGGGATGGCGCCAGACAGGCAGGACGCGCGCTCGCGATCTCGCTCCACGCGACGGCACAGCTCGGGCTGTTGCAGAGCTCGAGCCAAATCGTGATAACAGCGCTCGCGCTCGTCGACGCGCGAGATCTTCTCGCACAGCTTCACGTCTTCCAGAACGACGGCCAGGTCTCTGAAGCACGACGCGCCGTCGTCGTTCCCCACGCGCTCGCACAAGGCCGCATTGCCGGTCGCCAGCGCCACGCGCTTGATGCAGTCTGCGCGCGAATACCGGGCTTCACCACCGACCGGCAATGCCTCACACAGCTCGGGCGCCGCGGTGGCCTCGGCGTACTTGGTGTAGCACTCGCTGAGCTGAAAGCCGCGCTCCTCGCGGCGAGCTTCGCAGGCGGGCACGCTGGGCTTTTGCGATTCTTCGGCAGGCGCGGCCACCTTTCGCTGGAAAAACCAATAGCCGCCGCCGACCACCAGCAGTGTACCGAGCACGCTGCCAAGCACGATCAGCAGGACCGGCAGCTGCTCCTTCGACGGCTTCTCCCCAGGCTGCCCGGCCCCACTCGTCATGCGCACTGAATAGAGGCTCTCCCTGTCGAGTTCAAGCACATACGCTCTCGACGCATCCTTGACGCGAAAAGCCGGGCGGACCGAGCGCACACACACACGCGCACCCCGCACTACTTACGGAACTAGGCAAGCACTCTCCAAGCGCTACGTACGCACTCTCTAGGCACTACGCACGCACTCTTCAAGCACGACTTGCGCAATCCGTAAGCACGACTTGCGCAATCCATAAGCACGACTTGCGCACTACTCGCGCACTACTCGCGCGGGTGAGAATCCGTTCGCCCGCCAGCAGAAAAGCGCGCACGAAATGTTGCACTTCGATCAACGTGAGTTTCAGACATCGCTCATAAACGTGTTACACTCGTCCGTTCAACTGCAGAGGAGTAACATGCGAACGACTGCTTTGGTGGTGACGGGACTTGTCGGCGGTTTGGTATTGTCGGCCTGCTCCAGTGGAGGAGGCGAAGCGCTCGACACCGAGCAAGAGTCCATCGTTCGACCCACGTCGGACGGCGGTCGCAACCAAGTCATGCTGGTGTACGCCATCGTCTTCAATGGCGATGACGGCACCGTTACCACCCGCACTTGCTCCGGCGCCTATTTCGCGCCGCGCGTGGTCGCGACGGCCGCTCACTGCCTCGACGCCGATCCGGCGCGCTCGCAGTCGGTTCTCCAAGTGTTGACGTACTTCGGTGACGACTTTACGGCCGATTTTTCACAGCTCACGCCCTTCGGCCTCACCTATCAGGTGCCCGCCCCGGGCCAGCCTTCCAACTGGTCCGCCGGGGATTCGTTCGAGGTGCACCCGAATTGGGATCGCAACCTGAAACACCCCGATTTGGGCGTCGTGTACCTCGACCGCAAGCCACCCATCGATCCGCTGCCGCTGGCCCGCTTTCCGCTCGACCGTAGCTGGCTAAACCGCGAGGCCATCATCAGCGGCTGGGGAGCGAACGTGGCTACCGGCCCCACCACCGCTACCGGCAGCCAGGTCCAGCGCACCGGCCGCACGCGCCTGCTGGGCTCGCCCACCGCCGCCGACTACCACGCCGACGATCCGAACCCCGGCATGCTGGTGCCGTCCGTGCGCAACCGGGTGATCAAGACGGACGGGCGCGCCCCGTACTCCAACGCCTGCTTCGGCGATTCGGGTGGCCCGTTGTTGGTGACTCAGCGCGGTCAAACCTACGTCGCGGGCATCGAATACTTCGGCGGCTTGTACTGCGAAGACTACAGCCTGTTCACCCGAGTCGATCCCTTCTTGTGCTTCTTCGACGAAGCCCAACGCAAAGGCGGCGAAGAGCCGCTGGTGCCGACGTACGACTGCTCCACCGCCAACGCCGACGGCACGCTGACGGCCTTCTTCGGCTACAAGAACCAGAACGGCGTGAGCGTGAGCGTGCCCTACGGCGGCAAAAACAGCCTCGCACTCGATACTGCCTCGGCGCGGCCCAACCTGTTTCGGCCGGGCGAGCATCACTTCGTCTTCGGTGTCGACTACACGCCGGCGGAGACCATCAAGTACAAGTTGAACCCGGACAGCAGCCCCACCACGGTGCTCCACGTGGACAAGAATTCGCGGCGTTGCGGCAGCGCCGATCAACCGACGGCCGTGTGCGGCCAGTCGTGCCGCGGCCAGCTCCAGTCCAGCTGCACCGGCCTGCAACCGTACGAGCAATGCATCGGCGGCTGCACCGGCTTCTACGACGTATTCGGCGCGCCGCAGTGCAATCACTTCTTGGACGACTGGAACACCTGCCTCGCCGCCACCGCGCCGGGCGCCGACAACTGGACTTGCTTCCCCGAGAGCGCTCCAGGCGCGGGCGACGGCGCAGCCGACGCACCCGCGTGCACGTCGTTCGTCGACTCGTTCTTCGAGTGCGCGTTCGGCGGCTGAACTACGAGCCCAAGCCAGGGCAGGCGCAGCCTGCCCAAAACTTGGCCCACCCCCGGGGGGCGGGAGCACGCTTCCGCCCCATGCAACAGCGCTGCGAAGTCTGCGAAAATTTCCGGCCTGATGGCGACCTCAAGCCGGGGCGAAAGCTAGAAGAGGTCAAATACGGTTCGCGCACGGTGCTTTTGTGCCGCGCGCACGCCGGCATCGCGCACAACTCGGGCGTGACCACGTTCGCCGAGCTGCGCGAGCTCTACAGCGAGCAACACGGCTCGCGCTCGTACGTTCCGCGTCGGGCACGCTCAGTGTCCGCTCGCGCGAAGAAGCCGCCCCGCAGCCCCGGCCGCCGCATCGGCGACGCGCTTTGAGCGCCGCCAAGCGTCCGGCTCCGCTGAACGCCGCCGGGCGACTCTGAGCGTCGCGCTTAGCCTTGGATGCCGGGCAAGATCTGCCCAATCGTCGACAAGTCGTAGTCGACGGGCCAAGCGCTGGCGTCGCGACCGTTGGTGCTGGTGGAGCCGTAGCCGGCTTGCCCGCCGCGCTCGTAGTCGGCTGGCGTAAGCCCCATCGCCTGAAGGGCGGTGACCAAGAAGCGATTGTGCGGAATGCCTTTGATGACGTTGCCGTCTTCTTGTGAAAAATACGCTTTTCCGTCCCAGTCGATGTAGTCGAGGTAGCGCCCGGGCTTGATGAAGCCGCCCGCGCTGCCCGCCAACAAGCACGGCACGCTGTAGGCGATGTGATTGAAGCCGAGCTCGTTGCCCCAATACACCAGGGAATTGTCGAGCATCGTTTGGTCGCCGTTTTCGGCCACATCGAGCTTGGTCAGCAATTTCGCGAACAGCTCTTCGGCGATCCAATTGTTGATGCCGGCCAGCATGCGCCGCGAATTTTCGTTGCCGAAGTCGTGGGCCAAGCCGTGCCAGGTGCCGCCGCTGGCGTCTTCCGAGTGGTAGTGACCGATCAGCTTCGTGTCAGCCGGATCGGGGCCGGGGCCGAGCGCCTTGTGCACGCCGATGGTGATGACGCGCGTGCGGTCGCAGGCGATGGCCGCGACCACCAGGTCGAGAAACAGGTCCCACTTCTTCTGGATGTCGCTCGGGTCGGTCGCGCTGTTGTTGTCGAGCGAACCGGGATCGGCGGGCTTGACGCACGAAAGCTTGGTCGTGGTGCTGAGCTTGGCCTCCACCTCGGCGAGCAAGCCGACGTGGGCTTCCAGCTTGGCCTTGTCCTCGGCCGAAAGCCGCGAGCTCGTTTTTAGCGCCCGGTACTGCTCCATCACCTTGTCCACCAAGAGCGCGTCGGGATCGGGCCCGCTCGGCATCGGCGTACCGCCGTCCATCACCCCCGCGAACAAATCGTTGAACACGTCGCGCGGATTGGTGCGCGTCTTCAGCTGCTCCACGGCCCCGCCCGCCTTGCCGCCGTCGGAATACGACATGGCGTCGCCGACGCCTTGCGAAATGTGCAGCGAACGAAGACCGGGCGTCGTTTGGTAAAACTTGGGCGAATACGCCAGCACCTGATCGATGGTGGGCACCGCCGCGAGCGCGTCGGCGTCACACGGGGTGGCCTTGGTGCACGACGAGAAATTGCCCAGCAAACCGCCAAAGTTGTGGTTCACCGACGGCAAGAAATCCAAGCCGCGAATCAAGGTCAGCTTGTCCAAAAACGGATTGAGCTTAGCGCCCAGGATGCCGGAGATACCCTTATCGGTCTTCAAGTCGGCCAGCGGCGCCCAAGTGGCAGGGCCCCCGGCCAGCTTTTGGGTCAGCAACGTGGAGCCGTCGGCCTTGCTGCCGGTGTACTTCGAATCCTTCAGCGCGTAGCCGTTGCCGCTGAACGTCGGGTACCACTGCTTGATCAGTTGCGTGCTGAAGCTCTTGAACACGATGAAGCGTTTCGGCGCCGTCATGGCTTGCGCGCCGGCCGCCTTGGGCAACAGCGACTCTAGGAACGGCAACGCCAGCAGCGCGCCACCGGCGCCGCGCAAGAACAAGCGGCGCGAAACGCCAGAATCTGAACGGCCCATCATTGTGGCCCCACCTTTCGTTGAAAAAAGCTCGAGTATTGGGCCAGGCGCCGGAACGCCCCCGGTAAGCCGACCGCAGGGTCTTTCAAGCCCGCCGCCAAGTCTTGCACCACACACGTGTCGACCGTGCCGTCGCTCACGGCTCGGCGCGCGGCGAATTCGAAGTAGCGCTGCGCCATGCATGCCTCCACCTTGGCGCTCGCCACCAAGCGTTGGTTCAGCTCGGCCGCGTTGGCCACGGGGGTCACGTCGTCGGGCAACACCTTCGCCACGGCGCTGGTATCGATCGGCAGCTCGGCCAGCTTTTTGCCGGTTTTTTCGTCGTACACCTCCTCCACGGTGCGGAAGCGCCCGAGCGCGTCGAACGACTCCAGCACGTAGCCCATGTCGCTGAAGCCGCCGTGACAAGCCTGGCAAAGCGCCTTGCCGTCCACCTTGGCCTGAAAGCGCTGGCGCGTGGTTTGGGCCGCGCTCGGCGGAGGCGGATCGAGCGAGCCGGGCGGCAACGAATTCGGATCCGGCTGCGGCAGCGCGTCGCAAAGCACGCTGCGTCGCAACAGCGCGCCACGATGAAACGGATTGGTCTGCTCCAAGTTCGAAACCAGCAGCGCCGCGCGCTGCAACAAGCCGGCACGCTGACCCGCCGGCAACTTCGGGTAGTCGCCGCTGCCGGTCCACGGCACAACGCCGTACAAGTGCGCCAAGTCGGCCGACTTGGTGACGGAAACGTCCGTCGTCAAAAGATCGGCAACCGTGCCCGGTTTTTGGAACGTGAACAGCTCGGTGAGGTCACGCACCTCCTGCACCATGTCGCGGTAATGGTCGTGGCCAGCGACGCCCAACGACTCCCCCTCCGCCAAGGCTTGCAGCGCCGGGCGCGTGGTCTCAAAACCGGTGAATTTCTCGAGCCGAAACCACTCGTTCCAGAAGCTCCACAGCGTCTCTTGGGTGCGCGGATCCTGGAACAAGCGCTCCAGCTGCTCGGCAAAGCCGGCGTCCGTCGCCAGCGAGCCGTCTTCGGCCGCCGCGAGCAGCGCGCTGTCCGGCATCGTCTGCCAAAAAGCGTAGGAAAGCCGCGACGCAATCTCGTAAGAAGTCAGCTGCAGCAAATCGCTCGACGAGGCCAGCGCCGTCCCGTCCACTTCAACTTGGTGCACGAAGCGCGGCGACGAAAGCGCCACCACCAGCATGGCCCGAATCGCCTGCGCGGGGCTGCGCACACCGTCGTTCAGCCCAGCGTAGTCGGCGCGATCCGCGTCGGTGAGCGGGCGGCGATAGGCCAAGCGCACGAAGCGATCCAAAAAGCCGTTCACGCAGCTGGTGCTCAGCTTTGCCTCTGCCGCGCAATCACCGGCGACCGCCTTCAGCAAGGCCGGATCTTTGGCCACCGCGTCGCCCACCGCCCGCCCTACGTTGAAATAGCCCTGCACGTGCTCCAGCGCGGTGCGATTGTCACGCCCGCGAAAACCATCCGCCAAACTATCGTCCGGAATCGACGCCATCAGCCCATCGATGCTCGGCAACACCGCCGCCGCACCCACGCTCGTGAGCAGGTCTTTGACCGTGTTCTTGTACTCTCGCGTCGACAGCTTCATCAGCGGCGACACGCCCGGCGCCGCGCCCTTGTCGCAGGTGATGGTCACGCCGCCCGGATTCGTTCCCACCGGCACCTGACCCGGTCCCGAGCCGCCCGTCGCGCTGCCCGCTCCTCCCGCGCCGGGCCCCGCGCCCGGCCCCGATGGTCCGCCGCCCGACGACGTGCAGGCCGCTCCCAACCCGAGCAAAGCCAATGAAAAGACACGAATACCGAGCGGCTTTCTGGTCGTCATGGCTTGGCCGAAAAGTACGTACCGCCACCCGCCCCAAGCGGTTCAGGGGGGCTGATGTAGGCCCAGTCTCGTTTCGTGGCGACGCCGCCCAGCTGGGCGGCGAGCCCGGCGACGAAACGACTTCGCGCGGTGTTCGTGCCGGCGCGAAAACGGCTTCGTTGGCCCCCAGGCTCAGCGGCTAGGTCGCGAGCCGTCGAGGCGGTAGCGCGCTTGGTCGAGGTGGATGTGATCTTTGTGCAAGCCGTCGAAGAACGGCGTGATCACCACCGAGAACGCGCCCTCGTCATACAAGCGGTTGGCTACGCTGCGCCAAAAGCGAGCTTCGGGTCGCTGGGGCTCGGCGTTGGTGCGCCCGAACGTAGCGAGCACGCTCAGCTTGCGACCGTTCTTCAAGGTCACGCTGCGAATGTCGATGGCGTTGGCGTACGAGTGCTCGCTCACCAAGTCGAAGCGCGCCATCTTGCGGCAATTGTAGGTGCCGCCTTGCTCGACGCGCGCCACCTCTTGCCCCAAGTAGCGCTCTGCTTCTTCGTTCAACACTTGCTCGAAGCGCGCGAGCCCCAGCGCCATGCCGCAGCTCAAGACGGGCTGCGAGTTGTAGCGAATCTTCGCTGGCCCCCGCCGATACACCACCGCTTGCGGCGCGCCGCAGGTCGGCCGCTTGGCATTGCCAGGTGTGACCGGCAGCTCCGCCGGCGCGAACACCACGCCCAGTTGCTGCAGCTTGGCTTCACAATCGGCAATCGGATCCGGCGGAGCCACGACGTCGTCGTTCGCCGGATCCAGATCCGCCAAAGCGTTCGCGGGCGCGCGGGGCGATGGGGCGGCTTCGGCTCGTGCCGCCGCCCGCGCCTGCAGCGCCCCCAGCAAAACTACGCCGCAAATCGCAGCCGCCCGAAAGCTCATCCCCGTTAGACGCAGCTCCGCCCAAAAAGTTTGGGGCCCGGACCCCGCAAGCGGGCACGGGCACGGGCACGTTTACGGGCACGAGGGGAGCCCAGACCGGAGATGCCTAGCCGAGCTTGGCTTTGGCGGTGGCAAGCCCGTCGATTTCGGCCTTGTCGAAGGCGGCCAGGTCTTTGGCGATGGCCTGCTGCTGTTTCACGACGTCCTTCATCGACTTTTGGATGAGCGGCTTGACCTTGGCCGAAGCTTTGGCCGACTTGACCGAAATTTCCTGCACTTGCTTGTTCAGCTGCCCAAGCTCATTCAAGCCTTCGGCCTTGTAGGCGGAGCGCGCCTTCTTCAGCGCTTCGGCGGCGAGCTTGGTCTGCTCTTCGGCGTCGGCTTGCGCTTTGCCGATGGCTTGGTCCGCCTCGCTCTTCAGCTTGGCGGCCGCCGCCTCGGCGTCGGCTTTCATCTGGTCGACCTGCTTTTGCAGCGCGGCCACCTTCTCGTTGGCAGCTTGCTCGGCCTTCTTCAGCTTCTCGTCGGCAATCCGCTGCACCTCGGCCAGCTTGGCCGCCTGCTCCTTGTCGTCGTTGCAGGCGGTCGCTCCGAGAAGCGCGCACGAAACCAACAAACCGGCCCAAATTCGCTCGCGAATCGGCATGGGTAAGACGCTAGCAGAACTGATTCCGAGCCGGCGCAGCTGGAACTTTACAGACAAGATCACGCCAAATCGCGCGCATTTTGCTCGCGCCAATCGAGCTGTGCCCACCTCATCCGACCTTGGTCCCAGCGGCGACGAAGCGCAGTGCAGGCGGCAGGAGACCGTCGCGCCGGTCGGCTAGCGGAAAGCATCCGCGATGTCGCCGCGAATGCGCTCGCGAACGGATTGGGTCAGCGACGTCTTTTGGAGCAGCTGCAGCAAGCGCTCGGCGCTGACGATGCCACGTTGCGCGAGCGCGCGATTGAACGCGAGATCCTTTTCACGCCGAGCCACATACTTGGAGATTGCCAAGTCGTGAGGATCGAGGCAGAGGCCGCGAACCCCTTCGGTATCGCCAGGCGGCAGGTTGACGAGCCTTCCTTTCCACCCCGCGGGAAGGATGGCGGTGCCTTCATCCACGGGGTCCGCGTAGTAGCCGTACTGTTCGTGAAACGGTGAGTCTTGGCCGATTGCGTTCAGCCACTCTGTCCGGGTTGCGTCGCCTTTGGCGATGAGATCGACCTCCGCCGAGGTAAGGAGCTCATCCGGAAGATCCGGGAATTTTCCATGCAGGCTTTGGCTGCCGACAATGACGAACTGTCGCTCGCCGGTGATCTTTCCTGCCGCGCGGAGCACATGATCAAGCTGATGCTTCTTCATTGAGCGCCTTCACCTCGTCTCGGGGCAGCAAGCCCACATAGGGCGCCGACTGGCGCAGGCGGTTGGAGCGTTCGTCCCGGCCCAACATTGCGGCAAACAGGCGGCCGTCGTCACCCGATTCCAAAATCTGGCGCCACTCGTCGTAGGCCGAAATCCAAGCGCCGCTCTCCTTCCAGCGCTGCAGATTGGCCAGACTGTGGGCGCGAATTTCGTTGGCGGTGCAGCGCGCGGTCACGGCTACTGCAAGCCTTCGTTTGAGCTCGTCGAGCATCTCCTGCGTAGAAGGCCGGCTGCGCGGAGGCCGAATGCTGCGGCCCACCAACTCGAGGGCGTCCCCCTCTGCGAGGCCCCAGGCTTCGAGCGTCGCCTTGGGAATGATTATCCCGAGCGAGTTGCCGACGCGGCGAACGACGAGCTTCATACCAAGATTATAACCGTTATAACAATCGTAACAACACAGCTCTTTTTAAGAATATTTGCTTGGCCGCGCAGCTGGGCGGCCTGAAACTAGGCCTACCTACCCGCGAGTCGATTGGAGGGAATGCCGAGAGCGGAGACGCTAGGGCCGCGGATAGCACTCGTCGGGGCAATGGTCGTAAGCGCAGGCGATCAGGGCCCCGGTCGTCTCCGTGGGCGCGTTGCAGGCGCCGCACGAGCTAGCGCAAGCGGCCAGGATTTCGCTGTCGCTATCCGCGCCATCACGGTGGTCGTACCAACACAGCGTGACGCAATCCATTTCGCCGATTTGGTCGCCGACGGCAGCGCCGTAGCCGCAGGCATTGCGCGGCTTTTCGCCGAAGCACTCCTGCCAGGCGTCGCAGCACTGTGCCTTGAGGCAGACCCGACACTCGTTGCCGCCGTCGGGATCCGGAACGTTGGGTGAGCACGTCGGCCACTGGGTAGGGAGGACGGCCGCGCAAACGCCGGGGCCCTGCCCAGCTTCTCCGCCGGCGCCGGCCAGAGCCGTGTTGCCCGCGGCCCCGCCCCAAGCACCGCTACCTGCGTCGCCGCCCGCGCCCCGATCGCCTCCCGCGCTGGCGTCACCGCCCGCGCCCGCGTCACCGCCTGCGCCGCCCAACAGCGCAGGGCCGCCGCCCTTGTCGGCATTCGCGTTGCTGGTCCCTCCGCCGCTGAGGCCAGCGTTGTTGTTCAAGGCGCCGCCTGCGGCACGCGTGCCGCCCATGTCCGTATGCGCCGCGCTGCCACCCGCCGGCGCGCCCGCTACCGGCATCTCCGATGCCGGCGGCGGATCCTCCGCGCACGCCGACGCCAACCCCAACACGCCCAAAAATACCGTCCCTGCGCGCAGCCACATGCCGGGCAGCATAGCCGAGATCAGGCGACCCTGGGCACCGGCCCCGACGAGAAGACTCGCACCAGCGGCGATGACGACCAGCACGCGCTCGAGACCGGCGAGCCACGCTCGGCGCTAGTTACGCTTCTTGCGCTTGCGCTGGCCTTGGAGATTGGCCTCGAGGGCACGACCGAGGCCGACGACCAACGTGACGGCCAAAGTCATGGTCACGGCTAGCGAGCGGAACGAGCCGACGGCGGCTTGCGGCACCTCCAGGCTCACGTCGGCAGGCTCGACCAAAGGGCTGAGCGGGCTGTCGGTCATGGCGATGATTTTGACGCCGCGCTGCTTGGCCTCGCGCACCGCTTGCGCGACCTCGGGTGAATAGGCTTTGGAGCTGATGGCGATGACGACGTCGCGGTTGCCGGCGTGACCGACCTGCTGCATGAACATGCCGCCGACGCCGTCGACCAGCACGTTGCGCACGTTCAGCTGACTGAGCGCGTATGCCAGATAGCACGCGATGGGAAACGACCGACGGTGCGCCACCACGTACACCGTCTCGGAGGCGGTAATGAGCTCGCTGGCTTGCTCGAGCAAGGTGCCCAAGCGCTTGGTTTGCTGCAGGCGTCGCAGGGCCACGACGTCGGCCTCGACGAACTGCTCGAGCAGCGCGTTCATGTCATTGGCTTCTGCGGCGCGGGCTCCGTTTCCGTCGAGCGATTTCAGCCGCGCCTTGTAGTCCGGCATGGCGTCGGTCAGGCGTAGTCGGAACACGCGCTGCATGTCGCTGTAACCCGAAAAACCGAACACCTTGGCGAAGCGGATCAGGCTGGACGGCTGCACGCCCGCACGCTGGGAGACGGCCGCGATGGTCTCGAGGGCAAGCTCGCTGGGATTGTCGAGCGCGTGACTGGCGATCTGCTGCAGGCGCTTACTCAAGCTGGGAAGTTGCTCGACGATGGCCTTTTCCAGCTGCGCGTAGGTCTCGGGATAGGCGGCGGCGCGCTTTCTCATGGCCTCACTTGACGGTGGGCATGGCAAAGCTGGCGCCGGCACTGGCTCCCCGCGGCCAGCGCGAAGTGACGGTCTTCAACCGCGTAAAGAAGCGCACGCCCTCGGGGCCGTGCATGTAGTGATCGCCGAACAGCGAGCCCTTCCAACCGCCGAAGCTGTGGAAGGCCATGGGCACCGGGATGGGGACGTTCATGCCGACCATGCCGATTTGGATGCGCTTCGTGAACTCGTCGGCGGCTTCTCCGCTGGTCGTGAAGATGGCTCCGCCGTTGCCGTAGCGATGGGCGTTCACCAACTGGATGGCGTCGTCCAACGTCGGCACACGCACGACTGCCAAAACCGGGCCGAAAATCTCTTCCTGATAGATCTTCATCGCCGCGGTAACGTCGTCGAACAAGCAACCGCCCAGGAAGAAGCCACTTTCGGCTCCCGGCACGCGCAGGCCGCGACCGTCGACCAGCAGCTTGGCGCCCTCTTCCACGCCGAGAGCGACGTAGCCGGACACTTTGTCGAGGTGCTGTTGGGTGACGAGCGGCCCCATGTCCACGCCCGGCGCGGTGCCAGGACCTATCTTCAGCGCCTTGACTCTGGGGATCAGCGCTTCGACCAAGCGGTCACCCGTGTCGGGCCCGACTGCGACCGCGACCGAGATGGCCATGCAGCGCTCGCCCGCCGAGCCGTAGGCAGCGCCCATCAAGGCGTCCACGGTGTGGTTCAAGTCGGCGTCGGGCATGACCACCAGGTGATTTTTGGCGCCGCCCAAGCACTGCGCACGCTTGCCAGCGCGCGTGGCGCGCTGATAGACGTTTTCGGCCACCGGCGTCGAGCCCACCAGGCTGATAGCGGCCACGTCCGGGTGCTCGATGAACGCGTCGACCACCTGTTTGTCGCCGTTGACGACGTTGAACACACCCGGGGGAAGCCCCGCCTCGGTCCACAGCTGCGCCAGCTTCAACGACAACGAGGGCACACGCTCCGACGGCTTCATCACGAACGTGTTGCCGCAAGCAATGGCGACGGGCGCCATCCACATCGGGATCATGGCAGGAAAGTTGAACGGACCAATGCCGGCGCACACGCCCAGCGGCTGCCGGAACGACCAGCTATCGACGCCACGCGCGACGCCTTCGCTGTACTCACCCTTGAGTAATTGCGGAATGCCGGCGGCAAATTCCACGACCTCCATGCCGCGCGTCACCGAGCCGCGCGCGTCGTCCAGCACCTTGCCGTGCTCGGCCGTCACCAGGGCGGCGAGCTCTTCCATGTTCTCGTCGATCAGGTGCTTGAGCGCGAACATGACGCGTGCGCGCCGTACCGCCGGCGTCGCCGACCAGGCGTCGAAGGCGTGCTTGGCGGCCGCGACCGCGCTGGCAACGTCTGCGGCGGTGGACATGGGCACTTGGCTCGCCTCGGCTCCGAGCGCCGGATTGAAGACACTACCGAAGCGCGAGCCCACGCTATCGACGAGCTTGCCGTTGACGTAGTTCTGCAATTTCTTGGTCATGTCGGTTCCGGACGGTGACGTTCAGCGCCACGCGCAGGCTTGATTTCAAGGTAGAATGAATATTCTATCTCGTCAATCGACGCACCAATCTTAGAATTTACGTTTCAAGTAGGCCCGCTCCGGAACGAATCCCGCTGTCCCCCCAGGACCACGTAAGAGCGACGCGCCAGAAGCTCAGAACGTGATGGTTTGGAGGGCAGTACCGGCGGCAAAAGCCCCGGTCTTGAGCGCGGTGCCCCAGGTGGAGCCGTCTTTGCTCAGGTAAAATTCGTAGCCCTTGATGCGCCCGTTCGTGTTGTCCTGGCGCGGCAAGTAGCTAAAGCCGATCACGGTGTGGGGAGCGGTCATGTCGATGATCAGCGAGTGCGGTAGCTTGGCGTCGTTCACGTTGTCCGGCGCGGGCTCCCACTCCGTGTGCCAAAACGTGGTGTTGTTGCCGTCGATGGCGGCCGTCGCGGGAGCGTTTTGGTCGTCGAGCTCTTGCGAGTCGGCCGTGACCGCCCAGCCGGTGCGGCTGATGGCGACGCTGCCGGTGGTGAGGATCTGAATCTCCGCTACCGAGCTCCACACGTTGCCGTTCTGCTCGGAAGTGGCGACGAGCTTGGCGTAGCGGTAGCCGGTGGAGCCGGAGCCGCCGCTCCCGCCGCTGCCCGCGCTGCCGCCACCACCACCAGCGCCTCCGCCGCCCGCGCCGGCTTTGCCCCCACCTCCGCCCGCTCCGCCGGCTCCACCCTTGCCACCGGCTCCGCCCGCTCCGCCAGTGCCTCCGGTTGCAGTGCCTCCGGTTGCAGTGCCTCCAGTTGCGGTACCGCCAGTTGCGGTGCCGCCGGCGCTGGTGCCTCCTTTGCCTCCGGTCGCCACCGAGCCGGCAGCGCCAGCCATTCCGGTGGTGGTCGTTCCGGCCATCGGCAATGAGCCGGCGCTGGAGGTGCCAGCCGTGGTCTCGTCGCTCGTTCCGCCAGTGGTGGAAGTGCCGGCGGTGTCGCCACCCAGAACCGCGGGGACGTCGCCGTTGGTGCCTTCGGCGCACGCGGCCGCCAACCCGAGAAAGAGCGCACCTGTAGCGAGCCGCCTCACCTGCCTGACCGAAATGGCTGACACACCTATGACTGTCTGCAGCCCGGCAAAGTCATCCCTCCGCGCCAGGGCGCAGCCCCAAGATCGGGAATTTCGCAGGAAGACAGCGAGGTTGAGAGGATTTTTTTGTGGCGAGTCGGAGCATCGAATAGGTCCATGGCCATGGCATCGATAGCGCAGGGAGAGTGCGGCCGGTCGACTTCGTGGCTCGGGCTGGTGGGCCTGACGGCGGTGGTCAGCGCCTGCGGACACGCTCCAGCAGCAACCAGCGGGACCGCCACCCCTGCACCTTCGACACCGAAAGCCCTCGTCGCGCCCGCCTCGAGCGAGCCCCACCTGCGCGATTTGCGGCAGCTGACCTTCGGCGGCGAAAACGCTGAAGCGTATTGGTCGTTCGACGGCACGCAGCTCACGCTGCAAGCGCATCAGGGCGAAGGTTGCGATCAGATTTATCACCTGCGGCCAGGAGCCGCGCCAACCCGCATCTCGAACGGCAAAGGCGCGACCACCTGCTCGTACTTCCTGCCCGGTGATCGAGAGGTCATCTACGCGTCGACACACCTGGCCGGCGACGCTTGTCCGCCCAAGCCAGACCACAGCCAAGGCTACGTTTGGGCACTCTACGACAGCTACGAAATCTTCCGCGCCAACGCCGATGGCTCGAACGTACGGCAGCTCACTCATTCACCGGGGTACGACGCGGAAGCCACCGTCTGCAAGAAGGACGGCTCCATCGTGTTCACGTCGGACCGCGACGGCGACATCGAGCTTTACCGCATGGACGCCGACGGCTCGAACGTGAAGCGCCTGACCCACACCCCCGGCTACGACGGCGGCGCGTTTTTCAGCGAGGACTGCTCGAAGTTGGTGTGGCGCGCGTCACGACCCAAGGGGCCGGCGCTCGACGAATTTCGCAAGCTGCTGGGCCAACACTTGGTGCGCCCGACGAAGCTCGAGCTGTACGTAGGGGACGCCGACGGCGGAAACGCCACCCAAGTCACCTACCTGAACGGCGCCTCGTTTGCCCCGTTCTTCTACCCGGGTGCGCAGCGCATCATCTTTTCGAGCAATCACGGCGACCCAAAGGGCCGTGACTTCGATCTGTGGGCCATCAACACCAACGGCACCGGCCTCGAGCGCATCACGACCGCGCCCGGCTTCGACGGATTTCCGATGTTCTCGCCCGACGGGAAGACGCTGGCGTTTTCGTCCAACCGCGCTACCGCTCCGGGCCAGCACGACACGAACGTCTTTTTGGCAAGCTGGCAAGACGAGCCGCGGTCGCACGTCACGGAAGAGACCGCCGCCGATCGCGTGCAGCAAGACATCGCTTGGCTGGCAGATCCTGCGCGTGAAGGGCGCGGCCTCGGCACCCAGGGCCTGACCGCTGCAGGCGAATTCATCGAGCAGCGCTTCCGAGCCTTGGGGCTGGCGCCAGCCGGCGAAAACGGCACGTATCGCGACGAATTCGTGGTCGCCAAGCACGTGTTGGTCGGCAAAGAGTCGAGCCTTTCGCTGGCGGGCGCGGCGGTGCCGGCCGATGCTTTTCAGCCCTTGGCCTCCTCGGCGCAGGGCACGGTTACAGGCGAGCTCTTGCTGGCAAACTATGGAGTGGTCGCCAAAGAGCTGAAGGTCGACGACTACCGGGGCCTGTCGGCGAAGGGGAAGATCGTGGTCGTGCGGCGCTTCGTACCGGAGACGCCGCAATTCAGCGAGCCAGGCAATCAGCGCCGCTACGGCGACCTTTGGTACAAAGCGGTGACGGCCCGTATGGCCGGAGCGGCAGGCCTCGTGGTCGTCGACTCTCCGCTGCCACCGCCGCAGGCCAAGGACTGGAAGGCGCCGGACGAGGCCAAATTTCCAGAGCTGGTCCGAGAGAACTACGGCGACGCCGGTATTCCGGTCGTGGTCGTCAAGCGGGCTGCGTTCGAGGGCACGCTGAAGCAGCTGGAGCAGAAGAAAAAAGTCGCAGGCAGCCTCAACGTGGTTCTGACCTACGAGAAACAAAAAGCTTTCAACGTGATCGGTCGCATCGCCGCCAACGTGCCACCGGCCGAGCGCGTCGCGGGCGAGCTGGTGATCGGCGCGCATTACGATCACTTGGGCTACGGCGGCGTGCACTCGCTCCAGCCCGATAGCAACGCGCCGCACCTGGGCGCGGACGACAACGCCTCGGGCGTCGCGGGCATTTTGGAAATTGCCAAGGCGTTGAAGAGCGCGCCCAAGCTGAAGCAAGACGTGCTGGTGATGGCATTTTCGGCTGAAGAAAGCGGGGTGCTCGGTAGCTCCCACCTGGTGCACGAGCCACCCGCGGGCCTCGATCCGAAAAAGTTCAGGGCCATGCTGAACCTGGACATGATTGGGAGGCTGCGCGACAACCAGCTCACGGTGCTGGGCGCCAAGACCGCCAGCGAGTGGCAAACGCTGGTCACGGCCGCCTGCGAGCGTGAGCGCATCGAATGCGCGCTGGGCAGCGACGGCTACGGTCCCAGCGACCAGACGTCGTTTTACGCCGCCGGCATCCCAGTGTTGCACTTCTTCAGCGGCTCTCACCCCGACTACCACAAGCCCACGGATTCGGCCGACCGCATCAACGCCGGCGGCGCGGCGCAGATTGCGGCGCTAGTGACCGACATTGCCCAAGCGGTCACCGAGCTACCGGGACCGCTCGGTTTTCAAGCCGTGGCGCCAGAGACGCCGAAAGGCGACGTGCGTTCGTTCAACGCCTCGCTCGGCACCATTCCGGACTACGCCGGGCCGACCGAGGGCGGCGGCGTGCTCTTGGCCGGGGTGCGCCCCGGCAGCGCTGCCGACAAAGCCGGCTTGAAGCGTGGCGACACGCTTGTCGCGCTAGGCAAAACCGAGCTCAAGAGCCTGCACGATTTCATGTTCGTGCTGAACGGCTCCAAACCGGGTCAAACCGTCACCGCCCGCGTCAAGCGCGACGGCAAGATCATCGAGCTCTTGGTGACCTTCGAAGAGCGCGCGCCGCGCAAAGAATAGCCGCGACGGCCGCGGGGCTCACGGCCCTTCGGTGCATTGCCCCTGCACGCAGCGCAGCGGGCCGGGCGGCGCGCACGGCGGCACCGGAATCGGGGGGCAAGTCGCGCACGCGTCCTTGGCCCACGCGAGCAGCTCGGCACCGGCCGCGTCGATGCTCGACCGTGGCACCGCGCTGCCGCAGGTGGACACGCAAGCGTTCGACTCCCAGAGCGTGCCGCAGTCGGCGTCTGCTTTGCAGCCGCTCGCGCGCGCCGTCTGCAACACCTCCTCGCGCTTGCGTTGGTAGGCGTCTTTGCCGGATGCGCAGGCGTCGGTGCCGTTGCCGCCAGCGGCGCCGCTCTGCCCCGTTTCGGGCTCACGCGAACGCCCGCCGCAGCCGGCCAGAAGCAAAAGCGCGAACGCCAGGCGCGAAAAAGAAAGCCTCATCACCGCTAAAGCTAGGCCGCACCGACATTCCTGTCGCGCTGAAATTGGCGCGTCGCCGGCCGTTGGCTAGCATTGGCCAGCTTTTTTGGTCTGAGACTTATGTCGAACGCTGCTTCGGAACCTCCAAGTCGTCCCTTCACTTCGTCGTCCGTGCCACCCGTAGATGTTCCCCTACCGGGACTGTGGCGCGTGACTTGGCCGCTGTTCGTGAGCTTGGGACTGTCGCTGTCCCTCAGCTTCACCGATGCGTTCTTTCTGAGTCGCATCTCGGACTCGGCCGCGGCGGCGGCCGGCGCCATCAACCCGCTATTGGGTGCAACGTTGGTGCTGTTCTCGGTGATGGGACAAGCCGGCGCCAGCGTGGCGGGCCGGCTACACGGCGCTCGTCGCTACGCGGAGCTGCCGCGCACCTACTTGGCCCTGCTGGCCTTCAACCTGACGTTCGGGGTGATCATCAGCGGCGCGCTGTTGCTGCTGCACGCGCACGTACCCGGCTGGCTGGGTCTGCGTGGAGCCACCGCCGAGTCGGCCAAGACGTACATGGCGGTGCTTGGTGGGTGCCAGGTGCTCAAAGCGGTGCAGCTGGCCTACGGCAACATGCTGACCTCACGCGGCGAGACGCGCTGGGTGATGGTCGAAGCGATCGCCACCAACGTGGCCAACATCGGGCTCAACTTCGCGTTGCTACACGGGGTTGGGGGCCTGAAACAGAGCGTCGGTTTGGTGGCGGGCGCAACCGTGGTGGCCATGGCCTTCGGCATGCTGTTCACGATCGCGGTCGTGCACTTGCGGCTGGGCGTGCGCTTTCCGCTGAAGAGCTCGCTCGAGGAGCTCAAGCACTCGCTCCGGCCCGTGCTCAAGATTGGGCTGCCGTCGGTGGCCGAGCCCATTTCGTATCAAATTGCCCAGGTCACCATCAACCTGCTGGTGATTTCGCTGGGCGCGCGCGCGCTGGCCACGCGCACGTACGTGCTCAGCTTCGTGATGGTCAGCTCGGTCTTGTGGTCGATTGCGCTGGGCATCGGTACCCAGATCTCGATTTCACACCGCGTCGGTGCCGGCAAGCTGGACGAAGCCAACGACGAGTTTCATCGCGCGCTTTTGTATGCCATTGCCGGCAACGGCATCATCGCGCTGTTGTTGGCGCTGTTTTACCAGCCGCTGTTGGCGTTGCTCACCCACGACCGCGAAATTTGGCATCTGGCGGCGCCGCTGTTCGCGCTCGGCGTGCTGGTCGAAATGGGGCGAGCCGTGAACATCGTGGCCGGCGGCGCGCTGCGCTCGACCGGCGACGCCGGCTATGCCGCGGTCGTGGCCTCGAGCTTGATGTGGTGCGTGGGCGTGCCCACCGCTTTCCTGTTTGGTGGACACTTCGGCCTGGGGCTGACCGGCATCTGGATGTCGATGGCCCTCGACGAATGTTTGCGCGGCGTCGTGAGCTACCGCAGGTGGCGCACCGGTCGCTGGCGCACCACCTCCGCCCTCCAGCCCGCCACGCACGTCGAGCTGGCTAGCTAGCGAACGCTCAGACGGTTTCCCAACGTTGCGAGTCGGCGGCGCGGAAGATGGCGTCGACGACGCGCATGTTGGCGACGGCGCTGTGCATGTCGTTCTTGATCGGTTTGCCGGAGCGGATGGCCTCCGAGAAGGCTTGCGCTTGGCGGGTGTAGTGATTGGCGACGGGCGCCTTCAAGACCTCACGACGGTCGTCCGAGCTCTCTTTGACGGTGAAATCCGAGCCGCCGACGAAGCCGTCGTCGACGTACACCTTGCACGGGCGATCGTTGGGGGCGTTGAAGGGGATTTCCACTTCTAGGTGGCCTTTCGTGCCGAAAACGTGCACCCGCTGGTAGGGCACGTGCTGCGTGCCGACCACGAAGCTGGCCTGACCGCTGCCGAAGTCGAGCAAAGCCGACGTGAGCGAGTCGCAGCCGCTCTTCGGATCGCGCGCGCACACGGAGGCGACCCTCGAAGGCTCTTTGCCGAACACCAAGCGGGCGGTGTTGATGGCGTAGCCGCCGATGTCGTACAGCGCGCCGCCGCCGATGTCCTTCTGATTGCGGATGTTGCCGAGATCGGTGTTCGTGTACGAGAACGCAGTTTGGACGGCGCGCACCTCGCCGATGCGGCCGCTCTGCACCAGCTCCGCCACCAACTCCCATTGCGGATGGTAACGAACCATGAACGCTTCGGCGATGAGCTTGCCGGTCTCGCGCTGCACCTTGGCCAGCTCTTCGGCCTCGCTCGCGGTCATGGCCACCGGCTTTTCGCACAGCACGTGCTTGCCGGCGCGCGCCGCTTTGATCGACCACGGCACGTGCAGGTTGTTGGGCAGCGGGTTGTAGATGGCCTCGATTTCGGGATCTTCGATCAGCTCTTCGTAGCTGCCGTAGGCGCGCGGCACTTTCACGGAAGCGGCCGCCTGCTTGGCCTTGTCGAGCGAGCGCGACGCCAGCGCCTTGAGCTCGACGAGCGGAGCCTGCTGCATGGCCGGAATGGTGGCCATGAGCGCGAAATGACTGGCGCCGAGCACGCCCCACACGACTGGTTTTTGGCCGGACTTTTCCTCGGTCATGGCGCGCATGGTATATCGAGACGCGATGCCGACCAACAAGCTTTGGATCGAGCACACCGAGCGCGCAGCGTGGGATTCGGTGGAGGCGTTGCGTGAGCGATTGTTGAAAGCCGAAAACCGCCTGCAGGCATTGGCGGCGGGGGTCGACCGTGTGCCCCAGCTGCTCGACCTGCTGGACGAAGCCAAACAGAAGCACGCCCCCGAGGCGCAAGGTCACGACGAAGTCGTGGCGCAGTTGCTCGGCCGCATCGACAAGCTGCAAGCCGAGCTCGACGCGGCCAAGACTCCCGAGCCGACGCAGGTCAGCTTTGCCACGCTTCCCATGCGTCCCCGGCTCGACTCGGAAGACCTGGACGACCCCGGCACGCCCCGCGCCGATGACGACGACTTCGAGCTCAGCGGCTTCACGCAAACCATGCAGCGGCACGGCGCGAGCGCCGAGCCCGCCCGCGACTTGAACCGCCTGTTGTCGCTGGCCGAGCAGAAGCTGGACGACTTGACCGAGCTCGAGGGCGCGGCGCTGCGCGAAGCCGCCGTCGAGCTGGCTATTTTGGCGGGGAGGATCTACGGCGCTTCGAAGCGCTGAGACGAGCGGCCACGCGGGCAAGCAGCCGCGTCGCCCACTGGAATTGGGCTGAACTTTCGGCGAAAGGGAGTGACATGCGAAGCCATCGTCAAGCCGTGCTCGTGACCGCCTTCACGCTCGGCGCCTGCCAAGTGAATCCGCCGGCCCCCGCGCAAAATCCGCCGCCGCCAGCGCCGGTGGTCAGCATCACCGCGGCCGCGCCCCCAAGCCCGGAAGTAGTTGCAAGTGCCGCGGTGCCGCCGCCACCGGCGGAGACGCCCACGCCCGGCCGTGCCGCGCACCAATTCGACGACGACGTGGCGTTCCTGGCGCAGCACGGCGCGGGCGTCAAAGTGCTCGAGTCGCCGTCGGGCGGGCGCATCGCCATTTCCGGCAAGTACCAGGCGCGCGTGCTCACGAGCGCGCTCGAGCCGCACGGAGCGAGCTTGGGCTTCGTGAACCGCAGCTTCGTCGAAGCCGGCAAGACCGGCACTCAGTTCGACAACTACGGCGGCGAAGATCGCTTTTGGCTAGGCCCCGAGGGCGGCCAGTATGCGCTCTACTTTGCGCCCGGAACCGCGTTCGAGTTCGGCAACTGGCAAACGCCCCACGCCTTCCAAGAAGGCGAGTGGCAGGAGCGAGCGTCGACGACCACGAGCGTCACGTTCAGCCGGGCCTTCACCGTGACCAACTACGCAAAGAGCGAATTCAAGCTCGAGGTCGAGCGCAAGCTGACCTTGCTGAGCGCTGAGGCCGCCCGCACCGCCTTGGGGCTCGAGCTCCCTCAAGAGCTCAAATGGGTCGGTTTTTCCAGCGAAAACTCGCTCTTCAACCGGGGTAAGCAGGCTTGGGCGGAATCGAAAGGCCTGCCCAGCGTGTGGATTTTGGGCATGTTCAACCCGGCCCCGGGGACGCGCATCGTGCTGCCCTTCGAGAAACAGGGCGCGGGCGTGGTCGTGAACGATTCCTACTTTGGCAAGGTGCCGGCCGACCGCCTGCACATCGTTCAAGACAAGGGCTTTGCGCTGTTCAAGGCCGACGGCCAGGCGCGAGGCAAGGTGGGGCTGTCGGCGACCCGCGCCAAGTCCGTGCTCGGTAGCTACAGCGCCGAAGCACACCTGTTGACCATCGTGCGCTTCAACAAGCCGGCGGGCGCGCTGCGCTACGTCAACAACTCGTGGGCGGTGACGAAAGAGCCGTACGGCGGCGACGTGAGCAACGCCTACAACGACGGCCCCGTCGAACCGGGCAAGCCTTCGCTCGGTGGTTTTTACGAGCTCGAGAGCAGCTCACCGGCGGCGGCGCTCGCGCCCGGCGGCAAGCTCTTGCACACCCACGAGACCTACCACTTCACGGGCCCTCGCGACGCGCTGGAGCGCATAGCGGTAAAGGTGCTGGGCGTTAGCTTGAGCGACATAGAAGGTGCGGCTTTGTAGGTCGAGAAGCGCGCCGTGGTTCGTGTTAGGTTCGAGGGGATGCCCAGCTCGAGAACGCTCCTCGCGTGTGCGGTTTCGTGGTCTATCGCCAGCTCTTGGACTTACGTGGCGTTCGCGCAGACGGACGACGCACCGGCGCCGCCACCGGCCGAGCCGCCCGCAGCGCCCGCGCCGAGCGATGCTCCAGCCCCCGCCGAGCCACCGGCAGCACCTGCTCCCGCCGAGCCGGCGCCGCCCGCAGCTCCGGCCGAGCCGCCCGCAGCGCCGCCGCCCGCAACTCCGCCAAGCGCGCCCCCGTCCGGTGCCTTTCCGTTGCCGCCGCCGACGACGCCTTCCGGGTCGCCCTCGCAAAAACCGGCGCGCCGTCTGCCGCCGGCCGCCGCGACAACGCCCGCGCCCGGCACTTCGCCTCCAGAGCGCACACCAGCCAGCGAGCCTGCGCGCGCGGCCAAGCCGAGCGACGGCTTGTTCGAGCCGAAGAAGCCAGGCGAGGCCTCCTCGTCTCCCGCCGTCGAAGAAAAGGACGAAGGCACCGACCAATTCAAGATCGGGCCGGTCGCGGGGGTCGGCATTCCCAGCGTCGTGAGCTTCGGCGGCACGTTGAAGCTGACTCGCTTTTTGGGCGGCGGCGTCAACATCGGGCTGATTCCCAAGGTGAAGCTCAGCTACTACGGCGACGCCACGCTTTCGTACCAGCACTACGACATTTACGGCCGAATTTACCCGTTCGGGGGCGGCTTCTTCTTGAGCGGTGGCGCGGGCTACGCCACCGTGGACGGCACGCTGTCGAGCAACAAGACGGTGAGCGCCAACGGCTACAGCGGCACCGTCGACTACAACAGCAAGGGCTCGGTGCGCACCTTGATGCTGACCGCGCTCATCGGCTACTTCTACACCACCAGCATCGGCTTCAGCTTCGGCGTCGACGCCGGAGCGCAAATCCCGATCGCGCCCAGCCAGGTCTCGTACTCCAGCACGTACGACGTCACCACCACCGCACCGCCCGCGCTGCATGATCTGGTCCAAGCCGAGTTCAAGAAGCAAGCCGATCCGATCAAGCAACAAACGGATCGCTCGGTGCAAGACACGCTCGAAAAGATCGGTCGCACCACCTTGCCTACCATCAACCTGCGTATCGGTTGGATCCTGTAGCGGCCGCGCCCCCTCGGCGTCGTACGCGCGCGTTGCGGTCGGTCATGGTCGGCATCGCTCTGGCAGCGGCTTCGCTAGTGGCTGCGCTGTGGCTCTTTCAAGGCCGGCTCATCTACCCAGCGCCGCACTACGGCGCCGACGTGCTCGCGAATCTGCCGCCGGGGTTGACGGCGCTGAGCGATCCCGCCGCTCCGTCGTCCATCCTCGGTTTTTATCGAGCGCCGGTGGATGGCGGCGCGCCGCAGAAGCTGTGGCTAGTCTTCGGCGGAAACGGCGATCTTGCGCTGCGTTGGGATGAGCTGATCGCACCCAGCGCCACGCGTGGAGTCGGCTTCTTGTTGGTCGAGTACCCGGGCTACGGCGCTCGGACAGGGACACCCTCGCCCGAAAGCCTGCTGGCCGGCACGGAAGCCACGGTGCAAGCGCTCGCGCAGCGGCTCGGAGTGAGCGCGAGCGAGCTCTGGGGTCGCAGCTCGGTCCTGGGCTATTCGCTCGGCAGTGCCGCGGCGTTGCAGTACGCGGCGCTCCATCCCGTTCGGCGCATCATCTTGTTCGCCCCTTTCACGAGCATGCTGGACATGGCTCGCCGGGTCGTCGGCTCTCCGCTTTGTTACTTGCTCACCCACCGTTACGACAATGTCGCCGCGTTGCGCGCGATTCAGGCCAAGGGCTTGCCGCCGCTCACCATCCTGCACGGCGCGCAAGACTCGCTCATTCCTCCTCGAATGGGCCAAGCGTTGGCCCGAATCGCGCCGGGCAGTCATTTCGAGCTCGTGCCGGGCGCCGAGCACGGTGACGTCACCGACGTCGCAGCGCCTCGCCTGCGCTTGCTGCTCGCCGAGCCGTGAAAACACGACGTGACGTTGACAGCCGCGCGACGCGGCGGCGAGCGCGACGACGGGCTACGAGGCCAGTGTGTCTAACTTGTCGCAGATTTCGCTGGCCAGCGACAACGTGTTCAGCGACGGCGTGGACCTGCAATTGCCCACGATGAGCGGCAGTGTGGACGCCGGATTCGTGGCCCAACTGAGTGTGACCATTTGACCGGCTAGATTGAGTTTGACGCAGTGCCGGACGGATAGCACCGTTCGGGCTTGTCACAGAGCATCCCTCCCCCGTCGCCCGCAGGCCCCTCCAACAAGGGCCTGCCCGCCGCGCCGCAACGGCCACCCTGGCTGATGATGGGCGTGTTGCTCGTCGCGCTCTTCGGCATGTGGGCTTGGCAGAACAGAGCCGCCCGCGCGCAAGCACCGACCATCGGCTACTCGAAATTCTTTTCGCTGGTCGAGAGCGGCAAAGTCAAAAGCGTCGTCATCACCGGCCAGACCATCGAAGGTGAGCTGTCGTCGAAGCAGCAGGTCGACGGGCAAGCGTTGCAGAAATTTCGCACGTTGGGCCCGAGCGAAGACGTCGCGCTGTTGCCGCTCTTGCGCGAAAAGAAGGTGGAGCTGCACGTGGCCAGCGAAGAGCCGCCCTTCGCGCTCACGTTGTTGCTGAACGTCTTGCCCTTCTTGCTGATCGCCGGCGGCCTGGCTTGGATGTCTCGGCGCACTCAAAAAATGATGCAGAGCGGCGGACCGCTCGGCGGCTTCTTGAAGGGGCGCAACCGTAAGTTCGAGGTCGACGCGCAGCCGAACGTCACGCTGGCCGACGTGGCCGGCCTCAAAGGCGTGAAGGCCGACCTGCAAGAAGTCGTGGGCTTCCTCAAAGAGCCCGAGCGTTTTCGGCGCTTGGGTGGGCGGGTGCCGCGCGGAGTGCTTTTGATTGGGCCGCCCGGAACCGGCAAGACGCTGCTGGCGCGCGCGGTTGCGGGCGAGTCGGGAGTGCCGTTCTACTCGATCAGCGCCTCCGAGTTCATCGAGATGTTCGTGGGCGTGGGGGCGGCGCGCGTGCGCGAGCTGTTTCAAGATGCCAAAAAGAACGCCCCGTCGATCATCTTCATCGACGAGATTGACGCCGTCGGTCGTTCGCGCGGCGCAGGCCTAGGCGGCGGCAACGACGAGCGCGAGCAGACCCTGAACCAGCTTTTGTCGGAAATGGACGGCTTCAGCCGCAACGATTTGACGATCGTGATGGCCGCCACCAACCGCCCCGACGTGCTCGATCCGGCGTTGTTGCGCCCCGGCCGCTTCGATCGCAGGGTCGTGGTCGACCGCCCGGAGCTTGAAGCGCGCCGCGCCATCTTGAACGTGCACGTGAAGGGCAAGCCGCTGGCAGCCGACGTGGACTTGGACGCGCTGGCTCGCAATACGCCCGGCTTTTCCGGCGCCGATCTGGCCAACCTGACCAACGAGGCCGCGCTCAGCGCCACCCGTCGCGGCGCCGACAGCATCGAAGCTTCGGATTTTCGCGCCGCCTACGACAAGATCGTGCTGGGCGATCTGCGCGAGTCCAAGCTGGATCCGAAAGAGAAGCGGCGCGTGGCCATTCACGAAGCCGGGCACGCCATCGTCACCCATGGCTCGCCCCACGCCGAGCCGCTGCACCGCGTCTCGATCATTCCACGCGGCATGGCCCTGGGCGTGACCCAGCAAACGCCGGCGGCCGATCGCCACATCATGACCCAACCGGAGCTCGAAGCGCGCCTGCAAGTGTTGATGGGCGGTTACGCCGCCGAGCGCATCGTGCTCGGGGACGTGTCCACCGGCGCCGAAAACGACTTGAAAGAAGCGACCAAGCTTGCGACCAAAATGGTCGCCAACTACGGCATGAGCAAGAAGCTGGGCGCCGTGTACTACGACCACGAAGCCGAGCACGCCTTCTTGGGTCACCGCGTGGCCACCGAGAGCGGCACCAGCGACGCCACCACCTTCGCCATCGAGGCCGAGGCGCGCGAGACCCTGACCGCCGCGCTCGCAGGAGCCACCTCCGCCATCGAACGGCAGCGGGCCAAGCTGGACGCGCTGGTCAACGCGCTGGTGGAACACGAATCGCTAGAGCAGAAAGATCTACTCCCGCTTTTGGGCCCTTCCAAACAGCCCCCGGAGCCCGATCCGACCCGCGCGCCCCTTTGACACGTTTTTTGGGCACGGTTTCGGACCGTGGCCCCCTCTATTTCGAGCGTGAAGGTTGGTTGCAGTCACTGGTACCTGCTGTTCGCCGCCCTGCTCGGGCGCGGCTACGCCTGAGGGCGCCGAAGAGACTGGTGGCGCTTCCTCAGCCGGTACCAGCGGGACCGGGCCCAACGGCGGGAACGCTTCTGCAGGTCTTGGCGGCAATTTCCCCAGCAACTCCGCTGGCTCCGGCGCTGACGGCGGGGGCAGCACGGCGGCCGGGAACGGCGGCTCCGGCGGCGGTCCGGTGGCCGCTGGCGGAACGTCCGGCGGCGGCAGCGGGGCCGGCAGCAGTGGAGCGGGCGGTAAAGCGTCGGGCGGCAACGCGTCGGGCGGAAGCGCGTCGGGCGGAAGCGCGTCGGGCGGAAGCGCCGGAAGCGCCAGCGTGGACCCGGCCCTCCTTCCGGAGGTGACCTTACACCTGGCGGGTGATTCGACGGTGATGACCTATGCCGCCGACTCGGCCCAGGAGGGTTGGGGCCAAGAGCTGCCGCAGTTTCTGCTGAGCAAGGTCAAGCTCGACAACCAAGCCATCGGCGGCGCCAGCGTGGAGACGTTTTACACCGGTCGCTGGAAGACCCTGATGAGCAACCTGCGCGCAGGTGACTACGTGATGGCCGCGTTCGGTGCCAACGACAGCGGCACCGTGGAGGGTCGTCACGTCGATCCGCCAGCCTTTCAGGCTCGCTTCGAGACGATGGCGCAAGAGGTCATGGCCAAGCAGGCGACGTTCATCATCGTGACGCCCTCGGCCTTGCAAGAGTGGAGCGGCGGCAAGAACACCAACAACCGGCTGGGGCCCTACGTGGCGGTGTTGCACACCGCCGCGGAGAGCAAGGGCCTGAAGCTGGCCGACCTGAACGCGCGCAGCCTCGAGCTCTTGAACCAAATTGGTCAAGAAGCGGCCAAAGAAATCTACATCAACGGGGACAAGGCGCACTTCACCAAGAAGGGCGCCACCCAAATGGCTGAGCTCGTTTCCCACGAGCTCACCCGCATCGGTAGCCCCCTGGGCGGCTACGTGAAGTAAACCCATGCAACAGCAGACGCGGCTCTTTTTCGTCGGTCGTCGAACGTCCGCGGTCGCCTTGGTGGCGCTGGCTTCGACCTGGGGATGCAGCGGCGACGCGGCCGATGGCGGCGACGTGCCGGCGGCGACGACCGCTGGCAGCGGCGGCGCCAGCACACCGGCAACGGGAGGCGCCGGCATGGTCATGAGCGCGGGCAGCCCAAGTGCCGGCTCGGGCGGCGCGGCCGTGTCGGGCGGTGGCGGCACGCTCGCGGGTGGCGGCGGCGCCACTCCCAACGCTGGCACTGGCGGCACCTCCGCCGCAGGCGCCAGCACGAGCGGCGGCAGCGCCGGCAGCGGCAACATCGGCGGCGGCAATACCGGCGGCAGCGCGCCCAACGCACCGGCAGTTACTCCGTGCGCCAGCAACGCGCTCTCCAAGTGCAGCGGCACGCCGCTTTCGTGTCACTTCGGTGGTGATCCCGGCAATTACGAGGTCACGGTACAGCTGAGCGGACCGGGCGAAACCGAGGTCGAGGCCGAGTACTACCGGCGCATGCTCACCCAAACCACGGTCGCCAACGACGCCAAGTGGTTCTCGTTCGTCACCAACGTGCGGGTCTACGAGGGCGAGCCGCTGCGGCCCGATCAAGACGGAACGACGTCCAAAGGTATTCCCGGCCTCGACGTGTACTTCCGCGGCTCGAGCCCCAAGCCGGTCAGCATTTGCTATCAGCCCATGGCAAAGCCGTTGATGCTGTGGATCGAGGGCGACTCCACCGTCACCGATCAAGAAAGCACCGCATACTCCGGCTGGGGCCAGCACCTGCCGCAGCATTTCGGTAGCCAACTACGCCGACTCGGGCGAGAGCTCGGGCAGCGTGCTGAACAGCGCGAAGTTGTGGGGCACCATCAAAGCCGGCATGAAAGCCGGCGACTGGGTCATGCTGCAGGTGGGCCACAACGACAAGATGACGCCGGCCGACACCTTCAAGGCGAACCTGTTGCGCATGGTCAACGACACCAAGGCCGCCAGCGCCCACATGATCTTGGTCACGCCCATCTCGCGCGCCAGCGGCGCGCTTGCGGATCAACACGTCAACTCGGTGGGCGCGAATTTGCCGCAAATCATCCGAGATTTGGGCAAAAGCGAAGGCGTACCGGTGATTGACCTGACCGTAACGACCTACAATTGGCTGCAGACCATCGACTGGCACGACTACTTTGCCAACGGCACCGATCAGACGCACACCAACCAAGCGGGCGCTGACATCGTGTCCGGCTTCGTGCGCGACGCGGTACGCAAGCAAACGCCGGACTTGGCCAAGTACCTGCGCTGAGCCAAGCGCCAAGCACCGAGAGCCGCTCGCCGAGCGCCCGAGCACCGCTCGCCGAGCGCCCTAGATGTTCATCAGCTCCGGCAGTGGGCCGCCCTTGGCCTCGCCGAAGGTGTCTTGCATGATGCCGTGAGCCTGCAGCATGGAAATGAAGACGCGACCGGTGTGGACGTCGCTCTTCTGGCCGATCAAGCCGCGCGGAAACTTGAGCCCGGGCGTGTAGTTGACGTGACTGCCGTCAATCTTCAGCTTTCCGCCGGCGCCGCCCGCGACCAAGATGGGCATGTCGTAGTGGTTGTGGCTGTTGCCGTCGGCAATGTCGCTGCTCATGTAAAACGTGGTGTTGTCGAGCACGGTCTTGCCGTCCGAATCCTGGGCCGCGTCCAGCTTGGACAACAGGCTGGCAATTTGCTCGATTTCCCAGGTATCGATCTTGGTCAAGGCGGCCAGATTGCCGGCGTCGTTGTTGTGGTGGCTGGTGCCGTGGTGAGGCGTCGATTTGCCGAGCAAGAACTGAAAGTCGTTGTTGCTGGTGCCGTTGCCCAGCATGAAGGTGATGGAGCGCGTGATGTCGCAGGTGAACGCCAGCGCCATCAAATCCACGAACAGCGGCGTGTGTTGCTGAACGACGGTGGTGGGCGTGATGCCGCGCTCCTGATTCAACGGCGGAGAAGCGGCCGGCGCTTCGGGTTTCACGCAGGCGCGCCCGGTGCCCATGTTGTCGATGCGTGTTTCCAGCTCGCGCAGCGCGGTCGTGTACTCGTCGAGTTTGTCGCGGTCACCTTTGGACAGCTTGACGTCGAGGGATTGAATGTCGCCCAGGACGGCGTCCAGCACGCTCTTGTGCTCGGCCTTGCGCTGCGCGGCGGCAGCGTCGTCCATACCGCTCGCCGGGGCATCGAAGCCGGTAAACATGCGATCGAACACCGCGCGCGGGTCGTACAGGTTAGGCTGCGGCTTACCCTTGATCCAAGAGATCGCGCGCGAAAAATCGCAAGAAGCACGGTCGCACAGGCCGTTGTCGCCTTGGAGACCGATGTTCAAGTTGGGCAACAACGGCGTGCCGCAGTCGCCGCCGTTGAGCACGGGCAACAACACTTGGTCGATGCTGGTGCGAGCCGGGTCATTCTCGTGACCGAACACCGGCAACATGTTCAGCAAGCAACCGGTACCGGCGCCGTGACCACCCGGTGGGTTGCCGGGCTCGGCGGTCTGCTGGTTGTCGAGGCCGGTCAAGACCATGATCTTTTTCCGTACCGGCATCAGCGGCGCCAAAATGGGCGTCATCTGCCAGTCGCTGCCGGTCGTGGCCGGCGTCCAATTGTTCATGACCATGCCGTTCGGCACCATCCACGCCATGAAGCGCCGCGGCGCCACACAGCTGGCGGCCCCGGCCTTGCGGGTCCAGAGCGCGGAGGGCAAAAACGGCAGGGCCAACACCGTCGCGGCGCCGCTCAGGAACAGCCGGCGCGATCTACTGACTCTCATGGGAAGTCTCCAGTGTCTTTCGGATAGCGTGTCGGGCGCCGCTACAGCGCTTCGCCCCGTCGCGTCAGGAATGCTTCGCTCGTCACGATCGATTTCACGAAATCGGGCCAGGTTGCAGCCCTGCCCTGGATGCCGATGCCGGCCGCGTAGGCTTTGGCCGCGGGCGCCCCGAAGCTGCGACCCACCGCGTAGGTGAGCAGCTGCTTGGCGACGCAGATCGGAAAGTCGTCGTCCTCCGCGATGGCGCGGGCCAAGTCGCCCGCACCGTTGATGGGTGTGCCGTCCGCCAGCTGCCCGCTAGCGTCGACGGCGACGCCGTTGTCCAGCGTGCGGTAGCTGCCCACGGCGTCGAAGTTCTCGAGCGCAAAGCCAATCGGGTCCATGATCTGGTGGCACGAGGCGCAACCAGGGTCCTTGCGGTGCAGCTCGAAGGTTTGGCGCAGCGTAGCGCCCGGCGGCAGTTTTTCGGCGAGTGCCGGCACGTTCGCGGGGGCAGCAGGCGGCGGATCGCACAGCAGGTGTTCGAGCACCCAATTGGCGCGCCGCACCGGTGACGTGCGCGCGGGGTAAGAGCTGACCGTCAAGAACGCCGCCTGGGTCAGAATGCCGGCGCGCGGCGTGCCCTGCAGGCTGACGCGCGCGAAATCCGGCGCTGCCGCGGGCAAGCCGTACTGCTGGGCCAGGCGGGCGTTGACGAACGTAAAATCACCGAGCACGAGCGCCGTGAGCGGCTGCCGCTCGTCGAGTAGCGCCTTGAAAAATAGCTTCGTTTCCTGCGGCATGGCCGTGCGCAGCGCGTCGTCATAGGTCGGGAACACGGTGGGGTCGGCCACGAACGCCGCCGCTTCGCGCGTGGACAGCCACTGGCCGGCAAAGCCTTCGATCAAGCCCTGCGCTTTGGGATCTGCCAGCATGCGCTCGATCTGTGCGGTCAAGTCTTGCTGGGCTGGCGTGAGCTTCTTGCTTTCGGCCGCGTCCAGCAGCGAAGCGTCGGGCATGGACGCCCACAAGAAGTACGACAGGCGGCTGGCCAGCTCGTAGTCGTCGAGCGGCGTGGCGGCGGGCGACGTGGGATCGCCCAGCTCGACCCGGTACAAGAAGTGCGGCGACATCAGCACGCTCTTCAGCGCCGCGCCGAGCCCGCGCAGCGCATCACCCGTAGCCTGTTGCACCGTCGACGCGAGGGTAGCTCGTGCCTGCACCTCGTCGGCTGCGACCGGCCGTCGATAGGCGCTCTTCATGAAACCAGAGAGCACCTGGGGGATGCAGCTGGCGGCGTTCGCGACCGTCGGCTCGCACACCAAGATGCGCGAGCGCCACGGGTCGCCGCTCGGCCGCGCCAACAGCTCGTCCACCAGCTCGCCGGTGGCTTTGTCGAGCTGCTCGGCGAGCACCAACGACATGACCAGGCTCTCTCCGATGGTGTCGAAGCCTTCCTCGACGTCGTCGGCGGCGAAGCTGGAGGCGGCCGGTTTTTGCGTGGTTCCGAGCAGATCGCGCACCGTGTTGTCGTATTCGGTGCGGTTGAGACGGCGCAGAACCACGCGACCCGGATCGAGCTCGGTCGTCGGCACGACGTTGGTGCCGCCCGGTTGGCTGCTGGGCTTGACCGGCGGCAGCGGAACGTCGCCGTTGGCGCTAGGGGGGCGTCCGCGAAGTCGCTGGCCGACGGCCAGCTGCTGCCGTCGGGCGAGCTGATGTTGGCCGTGCATGCGCTGAGGCCGAGCAGCGCGAGCGCCAAGGCGCCGCCGCGAAGGCTGGTGAAGGCGTAACGATGACTCATGATGACGTTTCTCCCTTCACGCGCTCAGTTGCCGCAGCCGATGCGGGTAGCAGAGAGCGCCACTTCGTCGATCCACAGCTCGGTTGCCGGCGTGGTGCCGAACTGCATGAAGCCGAGGTACAGCTTCTTGAAGATCGGAAACGGCCACTTGTCGGCCGCGACCACCGACATCGGCTCGTACAGTTGGCCGTCGATGTAGAACTCCAAGGTGTTATCGGGCGTGGTGTGCCACTCCCAGCATTGCCACTTGGGAGTGGCCAACGGAAACAACACGCGACCGGCCGGTGCCGGCTCGACGATTTTCGGCTTGTACAAATCCGAGCCAGAGCGAATTTCGGCGGCAAGCTGGCCGCGGCTGCCGCCGGCCACGTGCAGCTGCGCCGAGCTCAGGCTGCTGCCCGGATCTTCGAGGCGGATGAAAACATCGTGACTTTGCGGGTTCGCCTTGGTCTCGAACCAGATGAAAAGCCGGCCCCACGTCTGGTTGTTGGTGGCCGCGGTCGTCCCCGTGAAGGTGGCGGTTTCGGTGATGAACGCCTGCGCGCTGGTCGTCTTCAGGTGCACGGCTTTGGCCCCACGAAACACCTTCGTCGCGTCGACCACACCGGTCGAGCCGCTGCCGAGCTCGAATTTGAACGGGCTCGCGGCGTCGCCCGGCGCCGCGGTCTCGAAGCCGTCGCACAGCTGGGCACCCGCCACCGGACACTTCGAAGGACCGCCCGGCGCCAACGGATCTCCGCTTGCTCCCGCAACGGAGCCGCCACCCGAGCCGCCGCTACCCGCCGCAGTGGAGCCGCCCGTGGCCGAGCCGCCTCCGCCTACGCTGACGCCAGCGCTGCCACCTGACGCACCAAGGGTGCCGCCCGCGGTGCCAAGTTGCCCCCCGCGCTCACTCCGGCCGTGCTCGAACCCGCGCTGCCGCTCGCGCTGGCGCCAGCAGTAGCCGCGTTGCTACCCGCAGCGCCGCCCGCGTGCTTCCGCGGAAAATCGCCCACCTGTTCGTCGCCCGGCTCGGGCACGCACGCTCCGACCAGGAACGTGAAAGCTGCGCTCGTCAGCAACGAGAGCGATATCGATTTCAGGCCCATCACTCACAACAATGGCCTTCGAAAGCTCAACCTTGTCGGCCGCAGTGCGCGGCGGCTCGGTTGCGAGCGTTAAAGCGGCTTCACGTTGCTGACGGCGAACACGTAGTCTTGGTAGTCGCCGTTCTTGGCTTCTTCACCGCCGACCAAGAAGCTGCCGGGCACGACCGCTCCCGCCGCGTCGCGCAGCGTCCACACGCGCACGCGGTGCTGCCCGTCGAACCCGTCGGCGTCGTTGCTCGTCAACAGCCCCACGCCGGCCGGTGCCATCCAGATGCTGAACTTTGCGACGCCGGGCGTGAAGCTGATGCTGCCGCTCGCCAGTGGCGGCTCGAGCATGCGCGCTTTGTCGTTGGTTTGCGGATCGGTCTGCATGGCCAACGTGCCCGCCGTCGTACGACCTGCCACCTTGCCCGGCTCGTACCAACCGAACGGCACGAGGCCGGAGGGTGAAAAACGTCCGAGCGGGACCATGCTCACGGGCTTGGTGGCATCGAGGCGCTCGAACGTGGACGCCGCGACTTCGTCGGTTCCGGCTTCGACACCGGGCAACGTCGCCGGATTGGGGTTCGCGTTGTCGGGCAACCAGCTGGGCAATTTGGTCGTCCATTGCGGGAACGCTCGGAAAATTTGGCCAAACGTGGGCTCCAGCTCCACGTACGTGAGCACGAGCGCGTAGTTCCGCAGCGAGATTTTTTGTCCGCCGAACGCGAGCTCGAGCGAAGCTTCGAGCACGGTCGCGCCATCGTTTTGCGCGGGGGCAGCGCCGAGTAGCGCGTTGTCCGTGGTGATGCCGAGCTTCACTTCGGCATCCGCGCCGGACGCGACCTGCAGCTGTGGCGTGGCGGGCGCGGTGAGCTTGAAGCGAGCAGCGTCTTTACCGGTGAGGCTCAGCGTCACGGCCAGCGCCGCCGTGCCGCCGTTGTGCAGCTTGAACGTCTTCTCGGGCGGGGCTTTTGGACCGCTGGTTCGCCCGCTGGGCGTCGAGCCCACGTAGTACCGAACGGCGGTCCACAAGCCTTGCGCCGGCTCGACCGACAACCCGCCGTCGCTCGCGGCGCCCGCGCTGCTCGAGCCGCCCGACGGCATGCCGGCGCTGCCACCCATGCTGCCGGAACCGCTCACACCAGCGGTGGCGCTGTTGGCGCCAGCCGTCGAGCTGCCGGCGGTCGTGGCGGCCGAGCCAGCGTTGCCGCCGACACCACCGCCGCTCATGCCTGTCGGAGCCGCCCCTGCGGACGCTACGGGCGAAGTGCCACCAGCGTTGCCCCCGGCCGAAGAGCCGTCAGGAGGCGAGTCCGAGCCCCCCGAGCAGGCGGCAAGCGCGCCGGCACAAAGAGGCGCAAAGACGAGCTTGCGGAGCAATGCCGAGCGAGTCACTCCAGCCTTCAAGGGGGTGGTTCGGTGACTTCCTTTGCCTACAGGGTTTCGCCAGCCGCCGGGGCGCGGAAGCGGAAGGCCTTGGTACCGACGATGGCTATCAGAAAGTCTTTGATCGAAAAGGGCCGCGTGGTGATGCGATCGCTCTGGTAGGCGGCGGCAACATACGCATTCGTCAGCGCGCCGGCGTCAGCGTCGCCTTCGACGCGACCCAGCATGTAGCGCGACCAGTGGCGCGAAGTGCACCAGCTGACCTCGTCGCTGGCCGCCAATGCGTTGACCAGCTCGAGCCCATTCTTGAACGGAACGACGACCTGCTTCGGAGTCGTGCCGCCGATCACGCCGCCCGCTTGAGCGAGCCCGGAAGGGTCCACGGTCTGGCCGTTCTCTTGCGTGCGGTAGTGCCCGAGCGGATCGAAATTTTCGAACGCAAAGCCCCAGGGATCGAACAAGGCGTGGCAACCCGTGGCGCAGGCTTGCTCCGCGTGCTTGGAAAACCGTTCGCGGGTGGTGGTGCTGGGGCTGTCCATCTCGGGCTTTGGCACGTTGGGCGGCGGGGCCGGCACGTCGCCGCACAAGAGCTGCTTGTAAACGACCAAGCCGCGTCGAACGGGCGGCGCGATGCCGTTGGTGCGCAAGAATGGCACCTGCATGAGCACGCCCAGGCGCTGGGTCGGATCGAGCTGAACTTGCGTGAAGCCGGAGCCGTTGGCGCTGAGACCATACTCGGGCGCCGTCGAGGCATTGGCGAACGTGTAGGGAGCCGTGAGCAAGCTCTTGAGCGTGCCGTCGCCGGCCACGAATACGGAAGCCACGAAGGCTTCCAGCTCCGAGCCTAGCTGAAGACCCAAATCCGTCCCCGGAACGAGGTCTTCCAAGTTGTCGACGTGCAGCCACTGTCGATGAAAGTTGAACAGCGCGCGACGCGCGCGAGTGTCGTCGGCCAGCAGCCGAACAGCTTGAGCTTTCAAGCCGTCTGGAGTCGAAAGCTGGCCGGCCGCGGCCGCCGTTTGCAACGCGGCGTCGGGGGAAGACTCCCAAAGAAAATACGAAAGCCGCGACGCCAGCTGGTCCGGCGTCAGCGCGACCAAGGCGGCGTTGTCGGGATCGTGGGCCAGCGGCTTGTCCCCAATTTCCCAGTGGTAGAGCAGATTGGGAGACTGCAGCATGGCCTCGACGGTGTGGGTCACGGCGTCTTGAAAGCCGAAGCCCAAGGTCTTGGCCTTCTGAAACAGCGCCACCAAATCGTCGACTTCACCCTGCACCAAGGCGCGGCGATAAGCCTTGGCGCCAAAGTCTTTGACGAACGTGGTGACGCAGGTCTTTTCCGCCGCCGCATCGGCCGGTGCGCTGCACGGAATGGAGAGCTTTTTCGAAGTGATGGCAGTGGCTGCCAGCGTCTCGGCGGCGGCCATGTAGCCGCGCGCGGTTTCGGTGGCCACGGTGCCGGGCGCCTGATATCCGGCAGGCCCGGGCGCATCCGGCTCGAACGTCGTACCGGGCTTGGTGGTGTCGCCCAGCAGCTCGGCCATCGTGTTGGAGTATTCGCGATGGGTGAGGCGCAAAAGTGGCAGCGGCCCCGCGCTCTCGACGGACGGTGCGCCCGGGACTTTGGGCGGATCCGTCAGAGCTCCTGAGCCGGCCGCGGGCCCCGCGCCACCGGTGGTCGTCGTGCTGCTACCGCCACCGCCGGCGGCGTTGCCGTTGGGACCGGTGCCGTTCGGCGATTTGCCGGTGACGTCGGCAGTGCAGGCCACGCCGAGCAGCGCGCCAGCGGCGACGAGCCCGAGCAGACTCGAAAACTTGAGGTTGGTTGCGTTCGACATGGTGTGCCTCGAATCAGCCCCGCAGCACCGCAAGCTCGCCACCGTAGGCGGCGTGGCCGAAGGTTTGGGTTGGCACGCCGAGCGCGTTGGCCAAGGCGATCAAGATGCCGTTGTTGGCGGTGTTGTCCGGCAGCTTGATGCTGCGGCCGGTCTTGAAGTAGCCGCCCGCGTTGCCGGCCAGCATCGCCGGCACGTTGTTGAACTCGTGCATGCCGTGCCGCATGCTGTTCATGGCCAACATCACGCCGCGATCGAGCAAACCGGCGGTTTTCATGCCGCCGATGGCGTAGGCGAGCTGGGATTGGAACCAGGTGTCGCACTTGTCTTTGTCGGCGCCGTTCGCGTGGGCGATGTTGTGAAAGCCGTTGTCGTCACCCGTTTTGTCACCTGTGCCGGCCGCCTTGAAGCCGAGCGTGGTGAAGATGACGTTCGCGTCGCCTTGGTCGCCCAGCTGCAGCACGACGACGCGTGTCGCGTCGGCGGCCAGCGCCGCCACCGAAATGTCGATCATCATCTTGGTGGTGGCCTCGAAGGCATCCGTCGAGGCGGTGTTGACGCCGGCAGGGAGCACCGGCGGCTTACCGGTGGGCGTCACCGTGGCCCGGGTCAGATCGGTCTCGATGGCGCGGATGGATTGGAGGTGGGCCTCGATTTTGGCTTTGTCTTCGGTGCCCACCCGTGTCGAAAAGCGATTCAGGTCGGCGATCACGTTGTCGAGGATGCTCTTCTTCATATCGCGCGCGCGGGCGACGGCCGGATCGGGCGCGCCGCCCGACGGCGCCGGTGTGGCGCTGCCGAACACCTGGGTGAACACCTTGTACGGGTCGGTCGCGGGAACGACCGCGTCGCCCGCGGCTCGCCACGACAAGCGGGCCGTGCTCTTGACGAACACGCCCAGATTCAGGCTCGGTAGGCCCGGATAGCCGGCTTTGACCAGGCTGGAGCCGATGTACTGATCGATGGAGGGCCCGCCGGCGACGGTGCTGGACGTGCCGGAGCCTGGCGACTTGAACAGCTCGCCCGTCAACATGCCTGGAAAACAGGCGTGGCCGGTGTTCTCCGGCGACGTCGAGTCGCGGACGAAGCGATAGTTCATGTTGTCGAGCAGGATCAGGTCGGCCTTGTAGGGCTCGAGCGAGGCCTGAAACGGCTTGAAGGTCCAGTCCGTGCCCGGTGCAGGCCAACCGGTGGCGCTGGTCTGGCTCATCCACCCGTTCGTCCAGGCCAGGATCAGTGCGGCCTTGGCCGCCGGTACCTGCCCCCGAGCTTCATGCTCCACCGCCAGCATGGGCAGGACGGCAGGACCGAGCCCCAAGGCTCGCAACAAGGTGCGACGTGACAAGCGATCGATCTTCGGCATCCGGCCTCCACGAGCTGTGACTCGTTAGACAAGATGGCCCTAAGCAACGCCACCTTGCCGATGTCAGTAGGGAGACTGATTTTTCGGGAAAGATTTCCCATTTGGTAAGACTCCGTTACTCAGCCGCGCGCGCCGTCATGTGCGTGAATGTCGTCTGCAAGCGCGACGGGCGCGCCCGCGCAGGGGCGAAGCGAGGAAAGTTCCGGCGGAGCAAGAGCCACGCGCCCGCCAGCGCCAATCGCAAATCTCGCGAGTCTCCGGCAAGATCCAGGAGACTTCGACCATTCATTGAGTGACAGCGCCGATGGCGCTGACTCGATGGCAACGAAGCAACACGTCCGCTCTGGGGCAGCCCGCTGGCTGGCGTTGTCATCGGTGCTGTTCGGTGGCGCGTGCGCAGGTGAAAAGCCGGAGCCGGCGGCAGGCGTAGGCCTCGCTGGCGCCCCCTCGGCAGGCGTCAGCGGTGGCGGCAGCGCACCCGCGGGCGGCAGCGCTGCGACCACCCTGGGCGGTGCGGCTCCGTCGGCGGGCGCCCCGCCGGCCGTGGCCGGGACCGCTTCCGCCGGGGCCAGCAATGGCGGCACCGCGAATGGCAGCAGTACCAACGGCGGCACGGCGAGCAGCGGAACGAATGCTGGCGGCGGCGGTGGCGCGAGTAACGGCGCCGGAAGCGCCGGAGCCGCCGGATCTGCAAGCGGCGCGGGCGGAGGCCCCGCGATACCGGCAGGCTGCGTGGTCTCCAACCCCGTCAGCTTCAAGGCCGATATCGGGCCGTGGCTGAACAGCTCGTGCGGCAAGGGCAAAGGCAGCGGGTGCCACGTGACCGATGACAGCTCGACCGCGGGCTCGGCGTGCCCCGACGGTAGCAACAAGTGCGGATTCAACCACGCCTACGACTGGATCACCGCCGGCTCTCACAATCAGTTCTGCAAGCAAACACCGGGACCCATTCGCTACACGGTGGTGCTGGACGTGATTCGCGGCGCCAACCCAGCCAGCTGTACCAGCACTCGAATCATGCCCCCCGACGGTCCAGCGGTGACGGAGTGCCAAAAGGCCGCGCTCGCCGCCTGGTTGGCCGAGCCGATGGTGTCGCAACTGCACCGCAGCGACGACACGTCGCCCATCACTCCCTATTTGATGCCGCCCTTCAACTGAGCCGATTCGCGCTCGAATTGGCGCACCGCTTCCTGCAGACGCTTGCGCGCTTTGTAAATGCGCGCCCAAACCGTATTGATGGGCACCTCTTGCATCCGCGCGATGTCGTCGCCGCTCAAGCCCTCGATTTCGAACAGCACGAAGGCGGCGCGTTGCTCGGGGTTCAAGCCCTCCAGCAACTGCTGAAGCAGCCTGGCCTTTTCTGCAGTTTCCAGGTGCTCGAGAGGCCCCGTCAAGGTCTGCAAGGTGCTGTCGATCAGCGGCAAGCGGCTGGGCGCAGAGAAGTGCTTCACCCAGGCCAAGCTGCGGTAGTCCCGCACCTTGCGGCGCGCAATTTGATACAGCCAACCAGCTAGGTTACCGCCGTCGAAGCTGTCCAAACGCCGGTGCGCGACGATGAACACGTCTTGCACCAAATCCTCGCGATCGGCCTCCGACGCCCCTAGCGCCGCGACCCAACGTGAAACATGGTCGAACCATTCGTCATAAATCCGTGCGAACGAAATGTCGGACGGACTCTTGGCAGTGATGGAGACATCTCCGCCCGGAGCCCCGTGGGCTCGGAGCTTGACTGACACGCACTTGCTCAAGGGGCCGGCGGAATGGCCACCTTGTTCACAAAGCACGAGCACCGCAAAATCGCGATGGCTACGAACGGGTCAAGATTCCGTTGTTCACCGCGATCATTCGCTTGGTCCGGCGCGCCGGTGCGACGCGGAGCAGGTTTAGCCGCTCCGACCCATTGAAGGAGTGCGTGCCCAGCTAAGTGCTGCGCGCCCCCCAACCATGATCAAGTTTCTTCGCGTCGCAGTTTTGGTGCCGGCACTGTCCGCTTTGGTTCAACTAGCGCGCGTCGACGCAGCCTGCGCCCAGCAGTTTTTGCCCAAGAAGTACACGGATCCGCAAACGCAGGAGGTGCTGGAATACAACCTGGTGCTGCCGCCTGGTTATGACGCCGCGGCCAGCACCCGATACCCGCTTTGGGTGTGTTTGCACGCCGCCAGCAACGTCAATCCCCCCAATCGCACGTTGAGCGCCGACGGCCACTGCTACGTCAGCGCGTTCACGGACGCGAAGCACCCGTCTTTTTTCATGGTTCCGATCTCGCAATCGAACATGTCGGGCTGGGGTGACGCCGGCATGAACAGCCGCATCAGCCAAGCCGAGAAGTTCGAAGGGCGGCTGACGGTCGTGGTCATCAAAGAGCTGATGGCCCAATACAAGATCGACCAAGAGCGCCTGTACATCGCCGGGCCCTCCATGGGCGCGCGCGGCACCTGGGACATCATCCGCCGAAACCCCGATATGTTCGCGGCCGCGGGGCCCGCGGCAGGGCCCGCCGACCCGCGCGATGCGGCGCTGTACGCGAGGCAAAACATCTGGGCCATCAACGGCTCCAATGACTCGACCTCCGCGGAAAATACGGCCGCCATCGACGCCATTCGCGCCGCCGGCGGTAACCCCATCTACACGCTGCTGCAAAACCGCGGGCACGACACCTGGCGCTCCGTTTTCAACGACGCACAATTCGTGGCGTGGATGTACGCGCAGCGCCGTGGCGTGCCTTGGTGGTCGCACGACCCGCCCGCGCCGACGATGCTGGAGCCCGATCCGCAGAACGGCTCGACGACGCTGGTCGGCGGCGTGTCGACCGTGCCCCCAGCAGGTCTGGGACCGAGCACGCCCTTTCCTGGCACCTCCACCCCAGGAACCGGCGGCACCAACGGCACCAATGGCGGCAGCGCGGGAGCGAGCGCGGGAACCGGCGGCGCGACCGCGGCGGGTGCGGCCGGGCAAGCAAGCAACGCCGGAAGCGACAACCCCGGTACCGCTGGCCAAACCAACGGCGGCGGAAGTCAGTCTGCAGGGTCGAGCGGAACGATGGTGATGACGGGCGGCGGCGGCAACGGCGGCTCCGCCGGGGGCGTGCCCGCGACCGCGAGCCCTGCGGCGAGCGAAGCCGGCTGCAGCTACGGTCGTCGCGCCCCAGACAGTGCCGCCGCGGTGGCTAGCTTACTGCTGTTGGCGTTGACGGCAGGCAGGCGAACGAGACGCCCTTGAAGCAGCCGATCGGCTTCGGCAAGCCGTTCGAAGCGGACCCGCGCGTGCAGCAGCCGCCGCTTGAGCCTGGATGCCGACCAACCGGCTTGGGTAGCAAGCTCGTGCAACGTTTGCCGCTCGAACAGACGCTGCCAAAGCAGGCTGGAGCTCTCGGGCGATAGCTGCTCGAGCACGCGCGCGGTCCGCTGTAACTGCTCTCGCCCGTCCAGATCGGCGTGGTAGCCGACTCGGCCCAGCGCCGCCTCGGCCACGTCTTCGGGCACGAGTCGGAGGCGACGACGACGGCGCCGCAGCTCCTTGTAGATAGTGTGCGCCGTGACCCGAGCCACCCAGTGGTCCAACTGTTGCGGGCTCTCGAGCTGGTGCAATGAGCGAAATATCTGCACGAAGGCGTCCTGAACGACATCGTTGGCCTCCGAGTCGTTGCCGAGGCGCCGAGTGACGATCCGCCTCACCAACCCCGAAAACCTCGAGTAGAGCCGCGTCGCCTCGAGCTGGGTCACCACTATTCAGACAAAGGGGCGTCCCGGGCGCCACCTTTTCGCAAGCTGAGCGCATCCGCCACTCACCGACGCAGGAGCTGCGCCAGGCGCAGGGTTTGCGCTCCAGGTCCCATTTAGCAGCCAAATTGCCGTTCGGAAGCCCGGCACAGCGCTTGCTGTTGGCCGACCCATGGCCGCAGCCACAGAATCCGCGCCACTCGGCTCCCCGGTCGCGCCCCCCTCGCAATCGCTGCTCGAGATCATCGAGAGCGTCAAACGCGGCAAGCGCCGGCGCTGGCTGGTGGTCGCTTTGCTTGCCTGCTTGCTACCAGTTGCGGCGGTTGGGGCTTGGGTTTCGCTCCGCCCCAAGCCAATCCCGTTGGCGGCGCGCTTCCGCTCCACCAACGTCTCGTCGGGTGATGTGGTGCGCGAGGTGCACGCCACTGGCCGCCTCGAAGCCGTGACCACGGTCCAAGTGGGGTCAGAAATTTCCGGCCGAATTGCCACCGTGGAGGTCGACTACAACGACCGGGTCACGGCCGGGCAGGTGCTAGCCCGCTTCGATCGCGCCGCGCTGGCCGCCCAACAAGCGCAAATCTTGGCGACGTTGGCGGCCGCGCGAGCCGCGGTAGAGCAAGCCAAAACGGATCGCGAGCGCTCCGCGCGCGACAAGGACCGAGCCGACAACCTGTACACGGCGGGCGTGATGAACCAGAGCGACCGCGACACCGCTCGGGCCACCGCCCGCCTGATGGAACAACGCGTCGCCGCCGCCGAGGCGCAGGTCGCGGCCCAGCAAGCCAGCTACACCCTCGCCAAGACCAACCTCGACCATACCGTGATTCGCTCGCCCATCGACGGCGTCGTGATCACGCGCAACGTCGACCCCGGCCAGACCGTAGCGTCGATGTTGCAAACACCGGTGCTGTTCACGGTAGCCGCCGACTTGCGCAAAATGCACGTCATCGCCGACGTGGACGAAGCCGACACCGGCGAAGTAGCAGTGGGCCAGCGCGCGACGTTCACCGTGAACGCCTACCCCAACCGCAACTTCGAGGGCACGGTGACCGAGGTGCGAAATTCGCCGCAGGTGGTGCAAGAGGTCGTGACCTACGGCGCCGAGGTCGAGGTGGACAACAGCGAGCTTTCGCTCAAGCCGGGCATGACCGCGTCGGTGCGCATCATCACCGCCTCCAGCAAGAACGTATTGCGCGTGCCGGCCGCCGCCTTTCAGTTCACTCCACCGGGTGAGAACGCGGGCCAAGAGCCGGGCGTTTGGTCGCTCTCCGGAACGGCTCTCCGGCGGATTTCGCTCAGGGCCGGCGTCTCGGACGGCGAGCTGACCGCGGTCGAGCCGGGCGCGCTGCCCGTCGGCACGCCCATCGTCTACGAGCTCACGGCCGAAGGAAGGAAGGCCTATGGCCTCGGCCACTGAAGCCCCGCCGCTATTGTCGCTGCGCTCGGTCGCCAAGCTGTACGGCGAGGGCGACGCGCTGGTGCGTGCGCTGGACGGCGTCGATCTCGACGTTCGGGCCGGTGAGTTCGTGGCCATCACCGGCCCTTCCGGCTCGGGCAAGTCGACGGCCATGAGCATTTTGGGCTGCTTGGATCTGCCCACCCACGGTTCCTACGCCATCGAAGGCATCGCCGTCGAACGGCTGGCGCCCGACGTGTTGGCGGCGCTGCGCAACCTGCGCTTCGGCTTCGTTTTTCAACAGTTCAACTTGCTCAGCCGCACTTCCGCGCTCGAGAACGTGGCCATGCCGCTGGTGTACGCCGGCGTACCGCTGCGCGAACGCCAGCGCCGTGCACGCGCGGCGCTGGCGGCGGTCGGCCTGGCTGGACGTGAAGGCGCGCGCTCGAACCAGCTCTCGGGCGGGCAGCAGCAGCGGGTCGCGATCGCGCGCGCCATCGTCAACGACCCGGGCGTCCTCCTCGCCGACGAGCCGACCGGCAATCTGGACTCGAAGATGGGCGGAGAAATCATGCAACTCATCGCGCGGCTCAACCACGAGCGCGGCATCACCGTCCTGATCGTCACGCACGACCCGAACAGCGCGGCCTACGCCGAACGCCAGGTGCGCTTTCGGGACGGCCGCATCGTGGCCGACGAACGAAAGGCGGCGTGATGTTCGCGGCAACCCTAGCGCTGGCGTTTTCGGCGCTGCTACGCAACAAAATGCGCTCGCTGCTCACCATGTTGGGCATCGTGATCGGCGTGGCGGCGGTGGTGATGATGCAGTCGATGGGGCGCGGCGCGACCGCGTACATCGGGGACGCCATCAGCGGGCTCGGCAGCAACATGCTGATCGTGGTGCCCGGCACCGCCAAAGGCATGCAGCAGTCGTCCCTCGGCATCCCGCTGTTCAGCGGTGGCGATCTGGACGCCGTGCGCCGGCAGGCCCACGACGTCGCGCTCGTGTCAGCGGCGGGCTCACGCATGGCGCGGGCGGTGGTGGGACCGTACAACCGCACCACGACGACCTCCGGCGTCACCCCGGAGTATTTCGAAATCCGTAGCTGGGGCGCACGCTCCGGGCGCCTGCTGAATCAGCTCGACGAGCGCCGCGCCGCGACCGTGTGCGTGATCGGTCAAACCGTCGCCGACGCGCTCTACCCCGGACAAGATCCGGTCGGCCAGGAGCTGCGCGTGCACCAAGTTGCTTGCCGCGTCGTAGGCATTTTGGAAGCCAAGGGCGCCAACGCGTTCGGCATGGACCAAGACGACGCCATCATGATGCCGTACTCCACGTTCTCACGGCGAATCATGGGCAACGACCGCGTGCAAGTGTTCATGGCTTCGGCCAAGGCGCCCGAGCTGATTGAGGACGCCAAGGCGCAAATCATCAAGGTTTTGCACCGCCGGCGGCACATTCCGGAGGGCGAAGACGACAACTTCGCGGTGCGCGATCCACGCGAGCTGCAGGCGCTGTTGCAGTCGGTGACGGGCATGTTGACCACGCTGCTGGCCGGTGTGGCCGCCGTCTCGCTGGTCGTCGGCGGCATCGGCATCATGAACATCATGCTCGTGTCGGTGACCGAGCGCACCCGCGAGATTGGCGTCCGTCTGGCAATCGGCGCCCGCGGCAGCGACGTGCTGACTCAGTTCTTGATCGAGGCGACCACGTTGTCCGCGCTCGGTGGCGTGTTCGGCATCGGCTTGGGTCTGCTGGGCGCGCTGGGTGTGGCTCGAGCCATTCACGTGCCGTTCGTAGTACCGGGGGTCGCCATGCCCATCGCCTTCGGCGTCTCGGTGCTGGTGGGGGTGGTGTTCGGAGTCGTGCCCGCGCGCAAAGCGGCGCGCATGAACCCGCTGGCGGCCTTGCGCTTCGAGTAAGCGCCAGCGGTCAGACGATCTTGGTCAGCTCCGCATTGAGCGCTCGCTCGAGGTCGGCGCGCTTCGCGGCCTGCTCGTTGCGGTCACTGTTGCGCTTCTCTTCGCGCCGAACCATCTCGCCGTTGGTTTCCGCCACGGCCTTCTTGAGCAGCACCAGGATCCCTGGCACCTGGCTCGGGCCGCTGCAGACCACCCGCAGCGCCATGGCGGCTCGGCCCGCGGCCCGCCGTTCGAAGGTGACGGGCGCGCCGCCTGCCAGGCGGGCATTGAATTCTGCTCGCCACCCTTCCGAGGGCGCTCCCAACAGCTCGAGATCGAACGAAGCGCTCTCGGCCTTGGTGTCGGCGCGCGCACTGCCTTGAATCGCCGGCCCGAGGTGGATTTCTTCAGCCATCCAATTGCCATAGCGCAAGTCGAGCGCTCCGGTCCCCCACGGTATCCCCCGGCCCTGCTTTCGAATAGGTTGCAGGCTCTCGCAACCCGAACCTAGGCGGCAAAAGCACATGGGCGACAAATCTCCGAAGGCCAAAGACAAGAACAAAAAGCAGGACTCAGCGGCGAAGGATCAGAAGAAGACCAACGCCTCCAACAAGGCCGGCGCGGTCAACGCGGCTTCGAAAAAGGGCAAGTAGCCTGTCCGGCTGGGGGCCCTGGCAACGGGCACGGCCTCCAACCCGGCTTTCCCAGCCGTGAGCAGAGTCGATATTTGCCACGCCCAATACGCGATCTGACTTAAAGCCTTTTCCGATCGCACGCGCATGATTTTGCACGACGCGCGCATCAACTGACGCTCAGTGGTCAGTGAGCCAATGACGCTCGAGTGACTGAAAGGTTTTCTGAAAGCAGCCCCTGATCATCCGGCACCAAAGTGCGGATTGATTCCGCTGATTCGATGATCAAAGAAGCGGTGGGCCGGAATTGTTCCGCGACATTCGCACGCGCACGTTTGCCCAACGTCCGCGCCATCCGTACGGATTGAGGAGCTAATGAGATTCGCCCAGCTGTCGTGCCTCGCTTTCGCTTTCACCCAGCTACTTGCCACCCAGATCGCCTCAGCCCAACCGGCGCCTGAGCCTCCGCCCGCGGCCGAGCCCGCGGCTCCTCCTCAACCCGCACCGCCGGCAGCGGCGGCGCCAGCACCGGCACCCGAGCCCGCGCCCGTAGCGCCGCCTGCAGCGGAGCCGGCTCCGGCGGCGCGTCCGGCGCCAACCCCGTTGAAGATCGAGTCGGCCAACAACAGCTTGAAGCTGGGCCTGCTGCTCCAGCCGCAGTACGAGATTGCCGGAAGCCCCACTTTGACGGGCGTTTCGCACAATCTCTTCGTGCGGCGCGTGCGGTTCTTGGCGGCGGCGACCCTGTTCAAGAACGTCGAGCTGTTCTTCGATACCGACTACGCCGATCTGTTCAAAGGCAATCAAGAGTCGGGCGTCAAGAACACGCCCGGCATGTACGTTCAAGACGCGTTCGGCACCTTCAAAGCCATCGACGACGCGCTGAAGATCGACATGGGCTACATGTTGCCGCCCTCGACGCACAACGCCGACCAAGGCGCTGGCACGCTGTACAGCTGGGACTATTTCAACAACTCGTTCCGCAACAGCAACGCCTTCAACAGCAGCGGCAACCCCGTCGGGCGTGACGCCGGCGTGCAGGTTCGGGGCCTCGTGCTCGACAACCACCTCGAATACCGCGGGGGCCTCTTTCAAGGCCGCCGCAACCCGGCGGCGATGGACGGCAAGGTTGGCGCCCGCAACTTCTTCCGCTTTGCGGCCCGCATCCAAGCCAACATCTTCGACGCCGAAACCGGCTTCTTCTACTCCGGCACGTATCTTGGAACGAAGAAGGTGTTGTCGATCGGCGCCATGGTCGACGTCCAGGACGACTACATTCACTGGGGTGGCGACGTCTTCGCTGACTTGCCGCTCGGCCCCGGCGTGCTCACGGCTCAGGTCAACGTTGCCCACTACGACGGCAAGAACTTCCTGGCCGCCAATGCCGCCGTCCCCACCAGCACCGGTCTGGCCAAGCAAAACTCGGTCATGGCCGAAGCCGGCTACCTGATCGACGCCATCAACCTGAGCCCCATCGTCCGCTTCGAAAAACAGTGGGTCAACACCACTGACACCACGGAAACGCGCGTCGGCGGTGGTGTGGCCTTCTGGCCCTATAGCCACGGCTTCAACGTGAAGGCATTCTTGATGCACGTGACGCCGGACGCCGCGATGCAACACGGCTACAACCAGTTCAACCTTCAAACGCAGGTCTACATCTTCTGATGACCGCAACCGCCGCCGCGCAGGCCCCCAGCGTCGAAGTCAGGCCCATGACGGCCGATGAGAAGCGAGTCATTTTCGCTTCGTCACTCGGCACCGTCTTCGAGTGGTACGACTTCTATTTGTTCGGTGTGCTCACGGCCATCATCGGCGCGCAGTTCTTTGCGCCGCTGGACGAAAGCACGCGCAACATCTTCACCCTGCTGGCCTTCGCGGCGGGGTTCGCGGTGCGCCCGTTCGGCGCGCTGGTGTTCGGCCGGCTCGGCGACATGGTGGGTCGCAAGTACACGTTCCTGGTCACCATCCTGATCATGGGCTGCTCGACGTTCACGCTGGCGTTCTTGCCGGGCTACAAAACGTTGGGCTTGCTCGCACCCATTTTGCTGATCGCGCTGCGCTTGCTGCAAGGCTTGGCGCTAGGCGGAGAATACGGCGGCGCCGCCACCTACGTGGCCGAGCACGCGCCGCCGGGCCGCCGCGGCCTGTACACGGCCTGGATACAGACCACGGCCACCGTGGGCTTGATGCTGGCCTTGATGGTAATTCTGGCGTCGCGCTTCTGGGCGGGCGGCTTTGCCTTCTCCCCCGAGGGTGAGAAATCGTTCGCCGAAGAGTGGGGCTCTTGGCGATTGCCGTTCGCCTTCTCGGGCTTGCTCTTGCTCGTCTCGGTGTGGATTCGCGTCAAGCTGGCAGAGTCGCCCGCGTTCTTGAAGATCAAGGCCGAGGGCAAGACGTCCAAGGCCCCGCTGAGCGAAGCGTTCGGTCAGTGGAAGAATCTGCGCATCGTGATCCTGGCGCTGGTGGGTCTAACCGCGGGGCAGGCCGTGGTCTGGTACACCGGCCAGTTTTACGCGCTGTATTTCCTGCAAACGTTCCTCAAGGTGGACGGACCGACCGCCAATATCTTGATCGCCGTGGCCTTGATCTTGGGCACGCCGTTCTTCCTGCTCTTTGGCAGCCTGTCCGATCGCGTCGGCCGGAAGCCCATCATCTTGGCGGGCTGCTTGATCGCAGCGGTTTGCTATTTTCCGCTGTTTCACGCGCTCACATCGTTCGCCAACCCCAAGCTGCAAGCCGCCATTCAAGCGTCGCCGGTCAGCGTGGTGGCTCCGCCTTCGGACTGCAACCTGGTGCTGAACCTGACCGGCACCGCCAAGTTCACGACGCCGTGCGACACATCTCGCACGTTCTTGGCCAACGCCGGCGTCAACTACGAGCTGGTCGACGGTCCCCCCGGTCCCGCCGTCGTCAAGATTGGCGCGGACTCGGTCGCCGGCTACGACGGCAAGGCCGCCACCGTCAAAACCGACAAAGCGCGCTTCGAAAAAGAAGTGCGGGCGGCGCTCAACAAGGCCGGCTATCCGGCGAAGGCCGACGCCATCCCCGCTTTCTCTGGGCGTTGGCTGGCGCTGGTGTTGGTGCTCACCATCATGGTGATCTTCGTCACCATGGTCTACGGGCCCATCGCCGCCATGCTGGTCGAAATGTTCCCAACCCGCATTCGCTACACGTCGATGAGCCTGCCGTACCACATCGGTAACGGCTGGTTCGGTGGGTTCTTGCCAGCCATCTCGTTTTCGATCGTGGCCGCGACTGGCAACATCTATAGCGGGCTCTGGTATCCCATCATCGTTGCCAGCATCACTTTCGTAGTCGGCATGTTGTTCGTCAAAGAGACCAAGGACAGCACCGTCTACGACGATTGACGGCTTCGGTGCGGCGGCCGCGGCTCTAGGGAGGCTGCGGCGCCCGCTTCATCGCATTCGGTCAGACTTGCGTGATGGCGACTCTGACCGACGTGGCGGCGGCTCGGCGCGCTGGTAGCCAGGTTGCCGCCAGGCTGAAGACGCTCACCAGCGCAACCCAGCCGAAAAAGGCGCCCGTCGACACGACGAAGGGCAACGGAGCCAAAAAGCCGAGACGACCGATGGTCGACTCGACCAGCGCCGTCAACGGCAGCGTGAGCGCGAGCGCGACCAGCGTGCTGACGGCGGCCGTGAGCAGGCCTTCGGCCAGGATCAAGCGCAGCACGCGGCGGCTGGTAGCTCCGACCGCCCGCATCACGCCGATCTCGCGGGCTCGCTCCAGCACGGCGGTGGTCATGGCCGACGTGAGCCCCAACAATCCCACGCAGGCCAGAACGCCCGCCAGCGCCACCAGCGCTCGCACCAAAATGATCACGTGGTCTCCGACCGCGGTTCGGAGCTCGGAGAACGGCAGCACGGCCTCGACCGGGGCGTGGCCGAGAGCCAAAGCCTGTTCGACGCCACGAATGATGTCGGTTCGTTGGTCTGGGCCGACGGCAATGGTGGCAAGGCGCGCCAGGCGCGGTTGACCGAAGCGCGCTTGGAAGGAAGCCTGGCTCATGTACACGACGCCGGCCGAGCCCACTTCCTCGACGATGCCGACCACGCGTAGCACGGCGCTTCGGCCCTCGGCCGACACGGTGACGTGCGCTCCAACGCGCGCCTTGGGATTTTGCGCAGCGGCGACGTGGTTGAGCACGACCGCGTCCGTGTCTCCTTCGACGAGCCAGCGACCCGACAGCAACGGAAACGAGATCAGCGGCGTGCGCGGCGGCGGCGCCAACAGGGTCAAGCTGCCGTGGCCGCGATCGGGATAGGTGTGCAACGTATCTATCCGTCCGGGCTCTGCGAACGCGGCCGGGGCGTAGCCCCACCACTCGACTCGTTTCACCCCCGCGACGTTCTCCAGCGCGAGCTCGGGCGGCCGAGCGTCGTGCAAGCGGATCTCGACGTCGTAGTGCCGGGTTTCCTGGATTTTTGCCAGATTCTTGTCCCACGCCTCGGCGACCGAGAGCGCAGTGGTGAACAGCGCGCCGGCGATGCCCAGCAGAGACAGGGTGAGCGCCAGGCGCTGCGGCCGACGCAGCATGTTTCTGGCGGTTCGCGGTAGCCAGGCCAGCGCCTGACTGACGGCTCGCGCTCCGTAGATGTCCAACGTCGCGCGGACCGTCGACCGCGTCGCGCCGCTGATCGGAATCAGCGCCAGGAGCAATGGAATCACGATCCCGCTCGCGGCTTGGACGCCAAACACCCAAGCCGGCACGCCCCGGTCGGCAAGGTCGAAGTTCAACATGCGGCTCACCGCTCCGGCCCCGAGACGCGCGCCCGAAAGGCCGAGCGGCCATGCCAACAGCACCGCCAGCGAGCCGAGACCGGCGACCAACCCCGCATACATGACGAACAGCTGCCGCGTGCGCGCTCCGAGCGTCTTCATCACCCCGATTTCGCGAACCTGCCTCGCCAGCAGCGCCGCCAACGATGTCGCGACCAACACGGCGCTGAGCACCAGTGCCAGCGCGGCGAACGCCACCAAAAGCAGCAACACCGTAGTCATCTGGCGTTGGTGCGGGTGCTGACGGGGCGGCGGCACCCGTAGCTCTTCGACCGCCACGCCCTGCGCTTTGAGCCATTGTCCCAATTTTTGCGCGGCTTGGCTGGCCGCCGCCAGGTCCGCGGGCTCGTCACGAAAGCGCACGCGCAGCTCGTGCAGCACTGGAGAGCCTTCTAGGGCGGCGAGGGTTTCCCGGCTGGCGTAGGCGTAGACGGAGCGCTCCTGCCACGCCGGGGCCAAGCCCGGATCGTGAACGATGCCGGTGACGCGCACCCGCTCGGGCCGCCCGTGAGGCGCCCGAACCTCGACTTCGTCGCCCTGCCCGGCGGCGGCCATCAGCTTCGCGCTCCGCTCGATGGCGATCGTGCCGGCGGGCGGCGGCCAAGCGCCGGTCTCGGGGAAGAATCGGTTGATCGAAAGCTGCTCGAAGCTGGGCGGCGTGAAGATCAGCAGCGGTCGCCAGTCTTGACCGACGTGAATGCGCGCCAACGTGACCTCGCGCGCGTCGGCTTCCGCCACCGCTGGGTTGCGGCGAGCCAGCTCCAAAGCACGCGCATCCACTCCCGCGGGCAACTCGAGAGTGACGTGCGCGGGGTTGGTGCTGGCGTAGCTGCGAGCGATCTCGCGTTCCAGAATGGCCCACGCCCCCAACATGGCGCCCAGCGCGCTCAAGCTCACCGCCAGCGCCGCCAACATCAGCATCAGGCGGCCTCGTTCGGTGGTCACGTCTCGCCGCAGCTTGGACAGGCGTGCGCTAAGCATATCGCTGCCCTTTTTCGATCTTCGCCACGCGGCCGTCGGTAAGCGTCACGACCAAGTCGGCTCGACTACGGAGCGCGTCGTCGTGAGTGACCATCACGACCGTACGGCCTTGCATGGTCAAGCTCGCCAAGAGCTCCAAAACCTGCTCCGCGGTGGTGGAATCCAAGTTGCCGGTGGGCTCGTCGGCGACGACCAGCTCGGGCTCGTTGGCGAGCGCACGGGCGATGGCTACCCGCTGCTGCTGGCCGCCCGAAAGCGCGCTCGGAAGCTTGTCCGCTTGCTCGGCAATGCCGACCGAGCCCAAGAGCTCGAGGGCGCGCTGGCGAGCGGCTTTGGGGCCGCGCGTGCCGCAGAAGTCCATGGGCAGCGCCACGTTTTCGGCCACCGTCAACGTGGGCAGCAGTTGAAAGAATTGAAACACGACGCCGACGTGTCGGCCGCGCCAGAGCGAAAGCGCGTCTTCGTCGAGTTGCTCGAGCCGCTCACCCCCGACCTCGACCGAGCCTTGCGTCGGACGATCCAACCCCGCCAGCATGTTCACGAGCGTCGATTTGCCGCTGCCCGAGCGTCCCACGACGGCCACGAAGGCTGCCTTCGGCAAGTCGAGGCTGACCCCCGCCAGGGCTCGAAACGAGCTGTCTCCCACCACGTAGCTGCGCGTCACGTCGCGCAGGCGAATCAACTGGTCGCTCTGTTCGATTCTGGACATAGTGTCCATCTGTATGACCCTCGGCTCACGTTCACCAGCGACGGCCGGGCCTGAATCGTCCAATTCCGGACAAACCGACCCGAGTGTCCATTTGGGGGGCGGGGTGCGGTGACGACGCCTTCGGATCGGGACCGACGGGTGCGAAAGACGCGCCGCGTGTTGCACGAGGCGCTGGTGACTCTGATTCTGGAGCGCGGCTGGGACGCGGTCAGCGTGCGTGACGTGTGCGAAAGGGCGGACGTCGGCCGGTCCACCTTCTACGTGCACTTCGCCGACAAAGAGAACCTGCTGCTCAGCGGCTTCGACGAGCTGCACAGCGCGATGGAACAGGTTCGCACCTCGGCCAAGGTGCCGTTCGGCTTCCTCGGTCCGCTCGCGGCTCATGCTGCCGAAAATGGCAGGTTGGTGCAGGCGTTGCTCGGCCGCCAGAGCGGGCAGCGCGTGCAGTGGCGCTTTCGCGACGTGCTCGCCAGCTTGGTAGAAGCGGAGCTGAAGCTGCTCAAGGTACCGAAGGCCGCGCGCGCCACCGCGACCCACTTCATCGCCGGCGGCGCCGCCGAAGTGTTGATGGGCTGGCTCGACCATCCGCAAGGGGTCAGCGCGGAGAAGCTGGCGGCCGAGCTCCGCCAGCTGGCGACGGCGGTCGTCGAAGCCAGCCGCTAAGCTCAGACGAGACGAGACCAATGATGAGACTGACGACGGGCGCGCGGGCCCGCCTGATGCGATGAAACCGGCGCCAGAGGGTCTCCCGAAGTCAAAAGTGAGTTCGATTCCGAACTCACTTTTCGAAGTGTGGAGGGGCCCCGAGGTTTCTTGGGCTGCCGCGCCGCAGATCCCTTGCAGAAACTACCGTGGCGTCGCAAGGCCACCCCGCGCGAGCGCTTCGGGCTGCTGCCGTTCTGACAGCCCCATTCAAGTGCCTGAGATCAACAGGGGGGACGGGAGGACGGGAGGAGCGGGCAGGCGAGAACGCATTTTTGTTTTTGGAGGACCAAAACCAAAAATATTTCCTTCGAGAGAAAGCTGGAGGGCTGAGCTCGCGACACTGCTGCAGGCTCAATGGCGGCAGCGCGAGCCCCAAAAATTCTCGCCTCTTTCTCGTCCTCCCGTCCTCCCGTCCTCCCTGTGAAAAAATCTCGATCGTACGGGGTGGCCTTGCGCCGCTACAGAAGCTTCTGCGATTCGGGCTGCGGGTTGGCAGCCCAAGATGTGCGGAATCGCTTGAGGCTACGGCTTGGCAGCCAAGCTCGTGTTGATCATGAGCTGCACGGCGGAGCGCCCGGCGCTGGCTTCAACGAGTGGGATAGCGGGGCACCGGGCGGCGCTTGACGGCACCCACGGCGGCCACCACTGGCTTGACGGGGCCGGTGACGCAGGGATTGCAGTCGCTGGTGTTCTTGGCGTCGCAAGCGCGACGAGAATTGAGCTTGGCTAGCGACGAAAGGGAGCGACGGTCGCCGTCGTTCAGGGCCTTGGGCAGGGCGGCTTGGACGGTCTCGCAGCTGTTGGCGCTGCGCAAGTCGAGCGCCACCGCGAGCGCGGGTGACGCGGTGGCACGAACGGCGTGACTGAAGAGCAACGAGCGCGCCAGCTCGGCCGTCGCCGGCGCAACGGCGCGGCTCGTCCACACCTCGTACAGCAAATCTGCGCCGATGGGCGCGTGCGCGCGCGCCATGGCGCCGAGCGCGACGTCGGCGGTGTCGGGGTCGGTGGCCAGACGCCACAGCTGAGCTTGAACGGCTTCGTCGTTGGCTAGGTCCGGCTGCTGTTCGAGCTTGTGCGACAGCGCTTGGGCGTCGGCGCGCTTCGTTTGAGCGCGGGCTTGGTTCAGCTGCAAGAGCTCCGCCACGCTCAGCGAGTCCGCTGGCCTGGCTTCCAGATCCGCCAGGCTTGCGGCCGCGGGCTGGGCGTCGGTGGTGGGCGGCGCAGCGGCGGCCGCCGGCTCGAGCGTGGCGAGCGCGGCGGCGCTGCTTGCCATTCGAGGCTGAGGCGTCTTTCGTGGGGGCTCGGCCACGAGCAGCACCAAGACGAGCAGCGACGCCAACGCCACCGGCGCCCCAACCATCCACGAAGCAGGGTGCTTTCGCGCGAGCACCAGCCAGTGGGGCGGAATCGAGTTGATGATGCGTGCGCCGAGCGCGGCCGGGGGCGGCAGCAGCGAAACACTGGACGGCAGCTCCGAAGGCCGCGACGGAACCGACGGCCGCGGTGCCCCCAGCGACTCCGTCACGGGTTGTTGAGGAAAAGGCGTCGGCGTCGGCGCGGCGACCACTTCAGACGCCGTCTGCGGAGCCGGCGCGATGGGAGGCGCGATGGCGGCTTCGGCATCGACGGGCGGCGCGGCGACCGCTTCGATCTCGGCGGGATCAGCCGCAGCAGACACTTCGACATCGGGGAACGGAGCGTACGCGGCTGCGGTTTCCGGCGACGCAACGACCGCGGCTTCTGCTTCGGGCGACGGGGCGGCTTCGACGTCCGGAGCCGCAGCGGCAACCGCGTCGGCTTCGACGTGCGACTCGGCCGCGGCTTCCACCGGCGCCTCTTGGGAGGCAACGGCATCGGCTTGGATGGGCGGGTCGGCAGTGGCCGGCAACGCTTCCGGCAACTCAGCAGCGGCCGACGGCGCGGCGACGACCGGCGCGGGCGGCGGAGACGCGACCGGTGGCGCGGCGGCAACGGGCGGCGCAGCAACGGGCGGCGCGGCAACGGGCGGCGCGGCAGCAGGCGGCGCGGCAACCGGCGGCTGCTCGAGCGGTGGAGGTGGTGCCGAGAAGATGCCGGCGAGCCTCTGTCCGCGCGGCAAGCGCGGAGGCGGCGGAGGCGGACCGGATGGCTTCACCGAACGACGCGGTGGCGGCGGCGGCATCGACGTGGCTCGGCGTTCCGAAGGTGGCAGCGGGCGAGCCGAGGGCGAAGGAGTCGCAGCGGCGGGCAGCTGGCTTTCGGGTGGCTTGTTCGCCGCGGGCGGGTCGTTCGAGGACATCCGGGGCACAGCCTACCTCCCGAGCCGGTGCGGACCCAAGTCAGTAAACCCGGTAGGTGACATCTATTTGCAGGGGGTGCCGTCGGCACCCCGATGGCTGCAAACGTCTCGGCGTTCTAGGGGTAGACTTTCATGTCGCCGATGGCCCAGTAGCGATCGCTGGTGGTTCGCTGCGTGCCGATGAGCCGAACGTAGCGCGCGCAAGTGGTCGGGAACGTGATGGTATCGGTGGCCACTGAGCTGGCGTTGGGGGGACACGCTTCGTTAGGAGGAACCGCGGGCGTGTGCGGCGACGCCGTCACGGTGGTGAAGTCGGTACCGTTGGTGGAAACCTGCACCTCGATGGTTCCGGGCGAGTCGAAAATGTCCTTGCAGCCGGGATGCGTGGTCAGCTTGCTGATGGGTGCGGACATCTTCATGTCGACGGTGAAGGTCAGCGGAAACTTGCCTTGGTTCTTGAGCGCCGACTGGTAGACGCCGGTCGACCAGCGCGTCTGGTAGTCGTTGTCGAAGGCATTCGTGTCGACGTCACCGGTGTCGGCGCCATTCTTGGCCGGGCATGTGCCGCCCATGCAGGCGTATGCCGCAGTCCAACCGGTGCGCGTGTACGAGCCGTCGTTGGCTTTGGTGATGGTGCCGCAGGCGGCGCCGCCCGCGCCTCCGCTGCCAGCGGCTCCGGCCGATGCGCCACCGGCGCCGCCAGCGCCACCGAAAGCTCCGCCCGCACCCCCGGACCCTCCACCAGACCCACCCGCGCTGGTGCCACCGGCGCCGGCCGCGCCACCGCTCGCTCCGCCACTACCGCTCGCGCCGCTGGCCCCTCCGCCGGTGGAGGTGCCGGCCGCGCTCGCGCCCGCCGTGGGCCCCGTGCCGCCTGCGACCGCTGAGCCAGCCGTGTTGGCCGGCGTGCCACCGCTGGCGACCATGCCGCCCGAAGCGGGCGTGGGCGTGGTGTCGTCTTGGCAGCCGACGAAGAACGGAAAGGAAATTGCAGCGGCCATGGCCGTCACACCCAGGGACAGCCGGCGAGCGTTGATGATCATCGATTACCTCGAACCGGGTAGGCGGCGCCGGACGGGATTCGTGCATCAAAAAAAGCGATCTTGCGCGAAATCCGCGGCGGACGCGGTCCCGTTCCCTCGAGAATGCGGCCGGTAGCCGCGCGTACGTTGACGCCCGGCCGGCACCTGCGGCTCACTCGGCGAGGACCCATGCTCGGCGTCATCCGCAATGCCCAGGGCGAGCAGCTCGATTACACGTTCCACCCCGGCGCGCGCGACGACGCCCCATTGGTCGTGATCGGGCACGGTGTCACCGCTCACAAAGATCGCCCGTTTTTGGTTGCGCTGGCCGAAGGTTTGGCGGCGTCCGGCATCGCCGCGTTGCGCGTGTCGTTCGCCGGCAACGGCGCTTCAGAGGGTCGCTTCGCCGACTCGACCATTTCGAAAGAGGTCGAGGACTTGGGGGCCGTGCTGGACGCGCTACCGGGGCGCACCGTCGCCTACGCCGGGCACAGCATGGGCGGTGCCGTGGGCGTACTGCGTGCCAGTCGCGATGCGCGCATCCGCTGTTTGATCTCGCTGGCAGCCATGGTCCACACCGCGGCCTTCGCCCAACGCAGCTGCAGCTCGCGTGTACCTGGTCGAGATCTGCTGCTCGACAAGCCCGGCTGCGTCGTGAGCCAAGCCTATCTAGACGACCTCCGCCAGATTGGCTCCGTTCTGGAACAGGCGGCGCGCATCACCGTGCCGTGGCTGTTCGTTCACGGCGCCAAAGACGAGCTGATTCCCCTGAGCGACACGCGCGACGCCTTCGCTCGAGCCCAGACGTCGAAAGAGCTGGTCGCGTTGGACGAAGCCGACCACAGCTTCGAGCCCGGATGTACGCCGGCAATGGTTCAAGCGGTCACGCGCTGGTGCCTCGCGCGATTCGCCGCAATATGGCCCTAAAATCGTGGTGACGCACTCGCGCGCCCGACAGCGGCTATGCTCGGCCGAGTCAGCACGGCCTACGGAATCGGCACAGGGCATGGCGCAACCGGAATCCGACGACGATCTACCAGTGCAGAGCGAGCTGCGCGGCCTCCAGAACGAGCCGAGCCTGCCCGCCCGCGCCTGGGACGGCGAGGCTACGCGCTATCGGCTGCTGCTCGAGCACTTGAACGTAGGCGTCTTCGTATCGAGCTTGGATGGGCGCATGCTCGAATGCAACGACCGCACCGTGCAAATGTCGGGTGAGAGCCGCGAGATGCTGCTCAGCAAAGACCTGGTCACCCACTACGAAAACCCGAACGACCGTGCGCGCATGGTGGCAGAGCTCCGCGCCAACGGCTCGGTCCGCAACTTCGAGACCTGGACCATCCACCGCGACGGCAAGCGCGTGGCGTCGTCCATGAACGCGGTCCTGGCACCGATTGGCCCGAACGGGACGCCGCTCATCCTGGGGATGTTGGAGGACATCACCGAGCGCAAGTTGGCCGAAGAGCGCGCGGGCGAGGGAGAAGCGCGTTTCCGCATCGTCGCCGAGCAGTCGATGTTGGGGCTCGTCATCTTTCAAGACGACAAGATCCGCTTCGTCAATCAAGCCGCCGCCGACATCAGCGGCTACTCCATCGAGGAGATGTCGAGCTGGGACGTGGCCGACATGGCGCGCGCCATCCACCCCGACGACGCGGCGTTCGTGTTCGAACAAGGGCGCAAGAAGCTTGCCGGGGATCCCACCGCGCTCGCCCACTACACCTACCGCATCGTCACCAAGGCCGGAGAAACGCGCTGGGTAGAGCTGTATTCGCGCAGCATCGATCACGGCCGGCGCACGGCCAGCTTCGCTACGATGATCGACGTGACCGCGCGCAAGCAAGCCGAGGCTTCGCTCAGGCAAATGTCGCTCACCATGGAGCGCACCGCCAAGCTCGAGTCGCTGGGGGTGCTGGCGGCCGGCATCGCCCACGACTTCAACAACCTGCTCGCGAGCTTGTTCGGGCACCTGGACTTGGCGCGAACCCGGCTCGAGCCAAGTAACGCCGCGCGCGTTCATTTGGATTTGGCGCACGAGGCCTTCGAGCGCGCGACCGCGCTGACCGGCCAGCTGTTGGCGTTCGCCAAGGGCGGCGCGCCGGTGCGCAAAGTCGGCTCCCTGGCAGCGAGCGTCAGCCAATGCGCGGAGTTCGCGCTCAGCGGCAGTAACGTGAAGGCCGAGCTCGATCTGGAGCCGGGTTTGTGGAACGCGGAGTTCGATGCCAATCAGCTGGCCCAGGCCTTCGACAACATCCTGATCAACGCCAAGCAAGCCATGCCATCGGGAGGCACGCTCTGCATCGTGGGCAGAAACGTGACGACCCAGCAGGCGCCCGCGCCCGAGCTGCGGCCGGGCCGTTACGTCAAGCTCAGCTTTGCGGATCAGGGTCCCGGCATTTCGGCCGCGATCTTGCAGCGTATTTTCGATCCGTTCTTCACCACCAAAGCGGCCGGAAGCGGGATCGGCCTCGCCGCTGCCTACGCCATCTTGAAGAGGCACGACGGTCATATCGAAGTGGAGTCGCGACCGGGAGCCGGCGCGATTTTTCACGTTTGGCTCCCCGCCACTGCCGAATCGCCCTCCAGCGCCGAGCCCACCCCCGTCGGCACCCAAGGCGGCCACGGTTTGGTGCTGGTCATGGACGACGACGACATGGTGCGTCAGTTGGCCAGCAGCATGCTCGAGTACTTGGGCTACGAACCCATCCCGACCTGCGACGGCTCCGAAGCACTGGAGCGGACGCGCGCGCTCATGGCCGAGGGCAAACGGCTGAGCGCGGCCATGCTCGATCTCACCGTGCGCTCGGGTGAAGGCGGGCGAGACACCGTCCGCCCCTTGGCCAAGCTGGTGCCAGGTTTACCGATCATCGCGTCCAGCGGCTATTCCGACGATCCGGTGATGGCCGACCCGGAGACGTTCGGCTTCAGCGCCAGCTTGCACAAGCCCTTCCGGCTCAGTGATCTCGACGAGCTCTTGTCTCGATTGGTCACGAGGGCCCTGTAGACTCGGTGGAATCATGCAAGCCATGGACATTCGAGACATCGAGAAGATTCTGCCTCATCGCTATCCTTTCTTGTTGGTGGACGCGGTCGACGAGGTAAGCGACGAAAAGATCGTAGCTCGCAAGCTGGTTTCCCGGAACGAGCCGCACTTCGAGGGTCACTTCCCAGGGCTGCCGATCATGCCCGGCGTCTTGATTCTGGAAGCGCTGGCCCAAGCCGGCGTGCTCTACGCGGCGCACGTTGGCGCGTTCGATCCCGCGACCCAAATCATTTTTTTCATGTCGATCAAGGACGCGAAGTTCCGAAAGCCGGTAGTACCGGGCAACGTCCTCGCGCTGGAAGTCGTGCCGCTACGCAAAGGGACCGCCGTTTGGCGGTTGAGTGGGGAAGCCAAGGTCAACGGCTCGATTGTCGCGCAAGCAGACTTCACCGCGAGCATTCAGCCGCTCAGCGCCTAGCGGAACAGTCAGGACGCGGCCGTCTCGGCCACCTTGCGGCGCAGCAGTAGAATCTTGTTGCGCAGCGCTTGCAGCTGCTGCTGGAGCGCCTGCGTGTCGCGCTGCAAATCGTTCCAGTCGTCACGCTGGGCCAGGCTGCACACCTCCCCCGCTTCGGCGATCACCGCGTCCAGCCGGCGCTCGACTTCTTGCAATGGACCCAGCATTTCGCTCGACATACCGCTCGCGCCCTCGGGCAAGGAAGCCACCGGCGCGCTGACCTCGCGCGCGCTTTGGCCCAAGGCGGCCAGCCGCTGCTGCAGCTCTGCGCGTTGCAGCTGGCGCTCCTGGATGCGGGCGGCAGCCGCGCCCGCTTGCTCGATGCAGCGCAGCTGCGCCGCCTGGGTTTGTTGCATGGCTTGGGCAAAGCCGCGCAAGCTCTCGGCGAGCTTGGCCTCGTGCTCGGCGCAAGCTTCCAAACCTTGTCGGGCGCGCAGCAGCGATTTCTCGGAATTGATGGACGCCCGCCCGAGCTCTGCGCTCAGCGTCTCGAAGCGCTCCAGCTCGTCGGCCAATAGGCGAGCCGCGACCACCAGCTGATTTTCCTGCACCTTGCTCATGGGGGTGACACCGGGCCGAATGATACTCAGCTTCGCGCGAGCAGGTTCGACAGCAGCGTAGCCAGCCCCAAAAAGCTGGCAAATCCGCTGACGTCGGTGACGGTGGTCAGGATGATGGACGAGGCGGTGGCAGGATCGCGCTTGAGCGCCGTCAGAACGATGGGCACCGAGCAGCCGCTGATGGCCGCGATGATCATCGAGCCTACCATCGACACGCCAATCACCAGCGCCAAGCCGAAGCTGTGGCTCCACAAGAACGTGCACAGCGCAGTGACGACCGCCACCGAGGCGCCGTTGACGAACGAAGCTGCCGCTTCTTTACGGCAAACGCGCCACCAATGCCCGACGCGGATTTCGCGCAGGGCCAGGCCGCGGCTGGTGACGGCCAGGGCTTGCGCGCCGGTGTTTCCGGCTTGGCCGGCCACCACCGGCATCAACACCGCGAGCGCGGTGAAGCGCGCAATCGTGGCGTCGAAGAGCCCCACCACCGCGGCGGCGATGAAGCCGGTGCCGAGGTTGATCAACAGCCAGGGCAAGCGACTCTTGACCGTGAACAGCGGCTTCGACAACGCGCGCTCGTCTTTGCCGGCGCCGACCATTTGCTGTAAATCATCGGTAGCCGCGTGCTGGGCCGTCCGCACCAGCGTGTCGTAAGGCAAAATTCCCAGCACTTGGCCGTCCAAGTCGACGACGGGCAGGCTGGTGAGCGCGTGTCGATTGAGCAGATCGACGACCTCGTCGCGAGTGGCCATCGGGCTCACCACCGGGCGATCGCGGTCGGCCAGGCTGCCGATGGCGGCGTTGTCGGGCGCGCCGACCAAGCTTTGCAACGAGACCACACCCGTCAGCTTCCCTTCGTCGTCGGCCAGCACGACGTCGGTGATCTTGCGGTTCTTGCTCTTGCGGATACGCATCAAGGCGTCGTCGACGCTGGTGTCTTCGCGAAAGATGGTGACACGCGGATCCATGAGCCGGCCGGCGGTGCCAGGCGGAAACTCGAGCGCTTCCTTGATGTTGCGCTGGCTTTGGGCCGGAAGCGCGCCCAGCAAGCGCGTGCTGGCTTCGTCGTCGAGGTTGGCCAGCCAGCGGGCGGCTTGCACGAAGTCGGCGGCGATCAGCGTCTCGCGAGCCCACGCCTCGTCCATGCAGCGCAGGGTGCGCGCCGCGGCGTCGACGCTCATGCGCATCAGCACGTCGGAGGCGCGCCGAATGTCCAACGGCAAGAGCGCCTGCGCGGCCTCGTCCGGATCCACTTGCTCGAGCACAGCGCCGGCCAGGCCGGGGTGCCCGCTCATGAAGACCAACGCTAGGTCGGCGACTGCAGTCATGTCATGCCTCCCGGGATCACGCTGCGTCGTATGCTGGGCGGCGGCTCGGTGCGCCGATCGGTCGGGGGTGGATCGAGAGCGAGCGCGGCGCCGATGAAACGCGCCATCGCCGAAGCTCCGACTGCGCATAGCTCGGCCAAGGCGGAAGCGGTTTGATCGGTGTCGGGGCCGATGGCGGCCTGCCCCAGCTCGGTTTCGATGGCGCGAAACGTGGAGTAGCGCAGGGCGCCCAGCAGCCGCCGTTCGCGGTCGATCACCGGCAAGGCGTGATTGCGCTTCCAGCCCGCGTGCCGGGCGATGACTTCCAGCGGGTCGTGCGCGTACAAGGTTTCGGGGTCGCGCGTGACGATGGTGCCGAGCGGCGCTTCGGGCGACGCCAGCATCAGCTCGCGCATGTTCACGACGCCGGTCAGCCGGTGCTCGGGGTCGATGGCGTAGACGTAGTGCATGACGCCGGCCGGGTACGCCCGCAAACGTTCGAGCACCTCCGCGACCGACAAGGTTTCGGGCAGGGCCGGCGCCCGAGGATCGAGCCGACCGCCGGCACGGCGCGGACCGTAGTCGGTCATGCGCTTCAAGTCTTCGGCGCGGGTGGGCGACACCGCCCCCAGCAGGCGCGCGCGCGCCGCATGATCCATCCGGAACAGCAGTCCCGCCGCCAAGCTGGGGTGGCAGGCCTCCAGCAGCTGCCCGCCGACCTCGGTATCGAGGCGCGTGAGCGAGATGGCCGCAATCAACGGTACCGCACGCGACAGCACCTCGGCCGCATTTTCCAGCTCGAGCGAGCCCAACACCTCGGCGGCTTCTTCGGGCGGCAAGCGCTCGATGAAGCGCGCCACTTCCTCTGGGTGCGCGGCCGCGAACGCGCGCACCAGCAAGACCTCGACGCTCATTTGTCACCGCCTTTGCGCACGATCAAAGTCGAACGAACGTCGGCGAACACGCGCGCCGGAATCGACACATCGCCTTCCGCGCACTCCAAGATCACGGAAGTCTCGGCGATCTTGACGATGCGCCCTTCGACGCCGTCGATGCGCACCACCTGTCCCACCTGATACAAACGGTGCACGTAGTGCGCCGACAAGATGTTGGCCACCAGGTCTCGCCCGCCGAAGCCGAACGCCAAGGAGGCTCCCAGCAGCAGCCCCGCGAACAGGATCAGCAAGGTGGCCTTCAAGAACGAGATCTCGATGCCCAGCTGCTCGATGGCTACCAGCGCCGTGCCCAGCAACAGCGCAAGCTCGGTGACGCGCCCCAGCCGCTCCGACGACGAGACGTTCGCGCCGCTGGCAGTGCTGGTCACCACGTGCCGGGTGATGCGGGCGGCCACGGTACCCAGCGCGACGATCACGATCGCCACCGCCACTCGCGGCAGGAACGTCGCAACGCCGGAGAGCCACGCCGTGACCACGGGCAAACCGAGCGTTTCGGTGGCCGCCATCACCGAGCAAACCACCACCAGCCAGTACACCGCGCCGCCAACCGCCTTCTCGACGCGATCGAAATGCGGTAGGGCCATCGCCCCCGGCTGCAAGCTGCCGAGCCAACGCGCGCTCTTGGCCACCATGCGGCGCGCCAACCGCCCCAAGACCGCGGCCGCAATCAGCCCGATCAGCAAGATCATGGCGGCGACGATCGTGCTTCGCGCCAAACCGGTCGCCATCGCGATCCGATCGGTCAGTGGCTTTGCCACTTCGAGCCAGGCTCTGGAATCCATGGCGCCAGGCTAACGTGCTTTGTCTACAACGTGCGCCACACCGTGCGACGCCGGCGTCGTGGCCTGGCCCAACCTTGTGCCACCGGCCGCGCCTGCATCACCTGGCTCCCGGCCATTTTTGGCTGAAACTGCAACGTGCGGGTCGGGCCCGGCGCTTGCTTGCGGTTGAGCTTCGTGTCCCCACTCGTTCGGCTCGCGGTTGCGCTTTTGGTGTCCACCCTCGCGGCTTGCGGAGGCAAGTCCAGCGCGCAGCCGGGCGACGACGGCACCGGCGCCACGGGCAGCGGTGGAACGGGGGGCGCCGGTCAGGCGGGCCACGCCGGCACCGGCGGCTCCGCCGTGTGCAGCAGCCTGGACGACGACTACGCGGCGTCGGTCAACGTCTCGATCGCCAATCAGACGACCACGACTTTGTACCTCGGCCAAGAAATGGTGACCTGCGGCGTAGCTCCCCTGTTTCAAGTCGCCAACGCCGACGGCTCCGCGCTGCCGAGCTTGGGAGATTGCCGAAGCTCCTGCGTGAGCCTGAGAAGGCAGGGCGCGGGAGGCTGCCCAGGAATCTGCGCGTTTCCGAACACGGTGCAGCTACAACCGGGTGAGATTTGGTCCACGAGCTGGGACGGTTTGTTCAGCGTGCAGGGCCAATTGCCGGCGACCTGTGTGCCCTACGACACCGGTGCCGACACCAAAGTGTCGTGCGACCAAGCCAAACGCATCGAGCCCGGGACCTTCACGTTCTCGGCCCGCGCCGGCAGCGCCGTCGACTGTTCGCAGACGAGCCCCGACAGCGCTTGTCCTCCTTGCATTGCCGGCACCAACGGCGGTTGCTCGCGTTCTGGCAGCCTGATCGCGGGCCCGCTGCACGCTACTCAAGTGACGGTCGCGCTCGACGAAACCTACGGCGTTTATCCCGCCCCGAGCCCGGCCCCGTTGCCGAACGGGGATGCCGACGCGCCGGCGCCGGGCGGCAACGTGGCGCTGCGCACGGTCGAGCTGGTCTTCAGCGAATAGCGTTGGCTTGAAGCGCCGCCGGCAAGACGGCGTAGGCGGCGCGCGCGATGACCAAGTCTTCGTTCGTGGGCAGCACGCGCACGACCACGCGTGACGATTTGCGGCTGATCACCGAAGCACCGCTGTCGTTGGCTTCGACGTCGAGCTCGATACCCAGCCAGCTCAGCCCTTCGAGCACCCGCGCTCGCACCAGTGGCGCGTGCTCGCCGATGCCTGCGGTAAACACCAAGCAATCGAGCCCACCCAGCGCGGCAATGTACGCGCCAATCTGCTTTTTCACGCCATAAGCGAATAGCTCGATGCCCATTTTTGCCGGAGCGTCTCCGTGCTCGGCGCGCGCCAGCAGCTTGCTCATGCTCGAGTCGCCGGTCACGCCCTTCAACCCGGAGTCGTGATGGATGAGCTCGGTCAGCTCGTCTACGGTGTGCGTCCGCTCTCGCAGCAGTTGCAGCAAAATGCCAGGGTCGAGGTCGCCCGAGCGCGTGCCCATCGCGATGCCGCCAGCGGGGGTGAGACCCATGCTGGTGTCGATGGAGCGGCCGTCGAGAACGGCGGTGAGGCTGGCGCCGCTGCCCAGGTGGGCGATGATCAGCCGGCGGGGTGGCGGTGAGCCGAGCACCGACAGCACGTATTCGCAGGAGAGGCCGTGAAACCCGTAGCGATGGATGCCGCGCTCGTACAGGGCATTGGGCAGCGCGAAGCGGCGCGCCACCTCCGGCAAGCGGTGGTGAAAAGCAGTATCGAAGCAAGCGACGTGCGGCACTCGGGGCAAGCGCTCGAGCGCCTTGCGGAGCAAAGCCAGGGCGGGCGGCAAATGCAAGGGCGCCAATTCCGAAAGCGTCGCCAAGCGTCCGAGGACGTCCTCGTCGACTCGAACCGGCGCCGTGAACTGCTCGCCGCCGTGAACGATGCGGTGCCCCACGGCATCGGGCGGAGCGCCTGCCAAGCGCTCCGCGTCCGCCAGCACGCGCTCGAGCAGGGCCGCGTCGTTTCCGTCGCTCACTTCTAGATTGCCGGCTCCCAGCTCGGTCTCGGTGCCGGCCTCGAAGCGGAAGATACTGAACTTCAACGTCGACGAGCCGGCGTTGAGCGCCAAGACGGCGTGGGTCATGGGGCGGAGCTCGGCCAACGGAAATCGCGAATTTCCGGCAAGTCTTCGAAGCAGGCGCGGACGTACTCGGTGTGACGCGCCAGCGCGGCGTGGCACTCCCGCGTCAGAAACTCCGCTTGCTCCAGCTGCACCCGCGCGTGCTGGAGCGCCAGCATGACGAGGTGAAAGCGGCTGGTCTGGTTCAGCACCACCATGTCGAAGGGCGTGGTCGTGGTGCCTTCCTCGCGGTAGCCGCGTACGTGGAACCGGCCCGGGTTGGGTCGACCGTGCAGCAGCTGGTGCACCGCGCCCGGGTAGCCGTGAAAGGCGAACACCACTTGGGTATCGTGGGTGAACAGCGAGTCGAAGCGGTCGGCGCTCATACCGTGGGGGTGCGCGGTGGGTGTGGCGAGCGTCATCAAGTCGACGACGTTGACGACCCGTACCGCAAGCTCGGGAGCGTGCGTTCTCAGCCAGGCGGCGGCGGCGAGCGTTTCTTGAGTCGCGGTATCGCCCGCGCAGGCCAGCACGACGTCGGGGGCGCGCTCGGCGTGGGTGCAGGCAAAGCTCCAAGTCGACGCGCCGGCTTCGCAGTGAAGCCGCGCCGCTGCCAAGTCGAGCCACTGCAGCTGCGGCTGCTTGTCGATGATGATCAGGTTGACGTGGTCTTTGCTCTTCAAACAATGCTCGGCGACGGCCAACAAGCAGTTCGCGTCGGGAGGCAAATAAGCCCGCGCCACGCTGCCTTTCTTGGACAAAATAGTGTCCATGAAGCCGGGCCCCTGATGGCTGAAGCCGTTGTGGTCGTTGCGCCAACAGGTCGACGTCAAAAGGTAGTTGAGGGACGGCACCGAGCTGCGCCACGGCAGGTCGACGCACGCTTCCAGCCATTTGGCGTGCTGGGTGGCCATGGACGCCACGATCAGGGCAAAGGCTTCGTAGGTGGCGAACAGGCCGTGCCGCCCCGTCAAGGTGTAGCCCTCCAGCCAGCCTTGGCAATTGTGCTCGCTCAGCACTTCCATCACGCGGCCATCGGCGGCAACCCGGTCGTCGCCGGCTTGCTCGGGCGCCACCAGGCAGCGCTGCTGGGTTTCGAACACGGCCCCCAGCCGATTGGAGCTGGCTTCGTCCGGGCACATCAAGCGAAAGGTCTGAGGGTTGTCGCGGTAGATGTCGCGCAACAACAGGCCCAGCTGACGTGTCGACTCGTGAAGCTCACGACCGGGCTGCGCGACGGCCAGGGCGTACGGCTCCAATGCCGGTACGCTCAGCGGTTTGCTGTTCGAGCCTGGGTTGGAGAGCGGATTGGCGCTCATGCGACGCGAGCCGCGCGGGGCCAATACCGCCAGCGCCGGCCGCAAGCGACCGTGAGCGTCGAACAGCTCGTCGGGGCGATAGCTCCTCAGCCATTTCTCCAGAATTTCGAGATGGCCGGCGTTGTTGCGCACGTCCGCCACCGGCACTTGGTGCGAGCGAAAGGTGCCTTCGACCAATTTGCCGTCCACTTCGCGCGGCCCCGTCCAGCCTTTGGGCGTGCGCATCACGATCGCAGGCCAACGCGGACGCTTGGTCACCTTGCCCGCTTGCCGCGCCTGCTGCTGGATTTCACGAATGGTCTTCAGACACTGCTCGAGCACTTGGTCGAGCCGCGCGTGAACGGCACCGGGCTCGTGCCCGTTCACGAAATGGACGTCGTAGCCGTGACCGGACAACAGGTTGGCAATGTCCTCGTCGCTGGAGCGACCGAGCACGGTGGGACCGGCGATTTTGTAGCCGTTGAGGTGCAAGATGGGCAGCACCGCCCCGTCGTGCACGGGGTTCAAGAAGCTGATGCCCTTCCAGGCGCCTTCCAACGGCCCCGTCTCGGCTTCGCCGTCGCCGACCACGGCCGCCACGATCAGGTCGGGCCGATCGAAGGCGGCGCCGAACGCATGCGACAGCACGTAGCCGAGCTCTCCGCCCTCGTGGATCGAGCCGGGCGTGTGCGGCCCAGCGTGACTGGGAATGCCGCCCGGCGTGGAAAACTGCCGAAATAGCCGGACCAGACCCGCTTCGTCTTGGGAAATGTGCGGGTAGATTTCCGAATACGTGCCTTCGAGATAGGCGTTGGCGACGACCGCCGGTCCGCCATGGCCGGGCCCGGCCAGGAACAACACGTTCAAGTCGTCGCGCACGATGGCGCGATTGAGATGCGCGTACAGCAGGTTGAGCCCCGGCGACGTGCCCCAATGACCGAGCAGGCGCGGCTTGATGTGCTCGGGCCGCAAGGGCTCCCGCAACAGCGGGTTGTCCTGCAGATAGATCTGGCCGACCGTGAGGTAGTTGGCGGCGCGAAAGTAGGCGTCGAGCTCGGCGGAGCTCATGGCAGCGTCTCGCGAGCTTCGGGCCGAGGAGGGTTGCTCGCCGAGGGATCGTGCAGGGCACGCACCGCGGGCGTCCGCAGATCGTCGAACTGGCCACCGCGAGTTGCCCACGCGAACGCCGCGACCGCGCTGAGCGACAACAAGAGCGTTATCGGTAAGATCAGAAAGATGATGCTCATGGTTTCACCGCTGCGAAAGTCTTGGCGCGAAGAGCCAGGGAAACGACGGAAATCGAGCTGAGCGGCATCATGATGGCAGCGACGAGCGGGCTCAAGATGCCCAGCGCTGCCAAACCGATGCCCACGACGTTGTAGACCAGAGAAATGACGATTCCGCGACGAATAGCCGCCAAGGTTCGTCGTGAGCCGCGGGCGGCTTCGGTCACGGGACCGAGGCCGGAGCGTGTGGCAAAAACGTCGGCGGCGTGCAGGCAAGCCTCCGCGCCGCCGTGGACGGCCACGCCGACGCTGGCCGCCGCCATCGCGGCCGCATCGTTCACGCCGTCGCCCACCATGATGACGTGCTCGCCGCGACGGCGCAGCTCGGCAATTCTCTCGAGCTTCGACTCGGGCGATTGCCCGCGGCGCGCACTCTCGGACTGAATGCCGAGCTCACGCGCCACCGCGTCGACGACGCTTTGGTGATCGCCGGATAGGATCTCGAAACGGAAGCCCAGCTTTGCCAGCGCCGCCAAGTTGGCGGCAGCTTCGGGCCGGATGGCGTCGCCGAACGCGGCCACGGCGCGCACCGCGCCATCGGCGGCCAGCACGACGGGCGTGCGCGCGGAAGCGGCGTGCGTCTTCACCAGCGTTTCGGCCCAGCTCGGCAAGCGCCCGAGCCGTTTTTCGATCAGCGCGGGCGAGCCGACCAGCAGGTTCTTGCCGCCGACCCGGCCCGACATGCCGCCTTGTGCCAGCTCCTCCACGCCTTCCGCCTGCAGCTCGGTCTCCGGAAACGCGCGTTGGATGGAGCGCGCCAGCGGGTGCCCGCAGTTGGCTTCCAGCGCTCGCAGCGGCGCCTGCCAAGAAGCCTCGCCCATCCAGGCCACGAGCTCGGGCTGGCCGAGCGTCAGCGTGCCGGTCTTGTCGAACACGATCACGCCCGGACGCGCTAGCTCCTCCATGAACTCGCCCCCCTTGAACAAGATGCCCGACTTGGCGGCGCGTCCGAGCGCGACGCTGACCGCCAGCGGCGTGGCCATGCCGAGCGCGCAGGGGCAAGTGACGACCAAGAGCGCCACCGTGTGATCGATGGCGTGGCGCGGATCGAGCCGCAACCACAGCGCCAACGTGCAGGCGGCCACGAGCAAGATGCCGACGACGAAGTAGCCGGAGACGCGATCGGCCAAGCGTACGATGGGAGCGCGCTGGCGCTGCGTTTCTTCGACGCTGACCAGCAATCGGCCGAGGCGCGTCGTCGCACCCGCAGCCTCGGCGCGAATCCACAGCTGGCCCGCGCGGCAGTGGGTGCCGGCGTACACCCGGTCGGATACGCCGGTTTCACTGGGCATGGGCTCGCCGGTGAGGAGGCTGGTGTCGACGCTGCCAGCGCCGCGCAGCACCACGCCGTCGACGGGGATGCGTTCGTCGACGCCCACCCGGACGGTGGCGCCGGTCGCGACCGCGTCGGCGGGCACGTCTCGCTCCCCATCTGCTTCCAGGACGTGCGCGGTTTGCGGCGCCAGCGCCAGCAAGAGCTCGCTCTGGGTCGTGGAGCGCCGGTGGTGGCTTTGCTGCAGATAGCGACCGACCAGCAGCAGGAAGATCAACGTGCAGAGGGAGTCGAAATAGATTTCGCCGCGTCCGGTGAAGGTGTTGACGGCTCCGCCCACGTACCCAGCCAGAATGCCGACGCTGACCGGCAGGTCCATGTGCGGCGTCCGCGTGCGCAACGACGCCCAACCGCCACGCAAGAATACGCCGCCCGCCCAAAACACGGTCGGCGTCGCAATCGCCAGGCTGGCCCAACGAAATAGCGCCTGGTACGCAAGCTCCATCCCGCTGAAGGCGCCGCTGTACAGCGCGAAGGCCATCAACATGACGTTGCCGGCCGCCGCTCCCGCAATGCCCAGCCGCAACAGCAGCTCCCGATCGCGCACGCGCTGAGCAACGAGCTGAGACTGGCCGACCGGGTGCGCGGGGTAGCCGAGCGACTCGAGCCCACGCGCGATCTGGCTCAGGGTCGTCTTCTCGCCGTCCCAGCTGAGACTGACCACGTTGCGCGACAGGTCGAGCCGGGCTTGGGTCACGCCGGGCACGACGCGGCCGACGCGCTCCACGAGCCACACGCAAGCCGAGCAGTGAATGCCCTCGAGCAGCAGATCCGCCGATTTGCCGCCATTCGCGCCGACGCTGACGTGACGCGCTTGAAAGCTAGGCTCGTCCAGCTCCTGGTAGCGCCGCGCGGTCTTGAGCGTCGGTGCCGGCGCCGGGCGATCGCGGTCGAGGTACTGGTAGTAGCCCCCCAGACCTGCGCTCTGGACGATGGCGTGGACCGAACGGCAGCCGGCGCAGCAAAAAGAGGGGCCATCTAGGTTGACGTCACCCACCGCTACCGGCAAAGAACAGTGCGCGCACAGGACCGGTGGCGCTACTTGCTGCAGCGTGCGGGTGTCGACGGCGAGGGAGGTCATTGCGCGTGCCGCTTGTGGCAGGGGCAATCGGCGGCCATGGGCGGCACCGGCGCCGAGCGGCGCGGGCCGGCTTGGGCTTCGGCCGAAAGCGCGTTGATGCCGGCAGGCAGGGCAAAAGCAGGCAAATTGACGCGGTGGCTGAGCGTGAACAGCCCGAGCACGAACACGCTGGCGGCGCTCAACAGAGGCAGGTGCCGCCGGGCGCGCGAAAGAGCTCCGCCGATCAACAGGCCGAAGCCGAGCAGCGCCGGCAGGTTACCGAGCCACAACGAGCCCATGACCAGCGCGCCGCCCAGCGGGCTTCCGGTTGCAGCCCCCGCGAGCGCGAATGCGTACAGAAAGCCGCACGGCAAGAACGCCGACGCGCCGCCGAGCAACGTGGCGCGGGCGATCGGAGAGCGCTGGCCCGTTCGCCCCAACCACGCCAGCGCCGACGCCGGCAACAGCCGAAGCTGCGGCAAGCGCAACTTCAAGCGAGCGCCGCCAGCCTCCAGCATCGACCACAAGCCCCACAGCATCATGGTGGCGCCGGCCAATACCGCCGCCGTCTTGCCCAGGCCTGCCGCTTGCCCCGCCAAGTCCAGGGCGTGGCCCAACGTGCCCGCAACGATCCCCAGCGTCAGGTAGCTGGCGAGCCGCGCGCCTTGGTAGCCCAGCTGTACCGCCACGCGCTGCCGCGCGCCGGACGCGCCGTCACTGGCGATCGCGATCAAGCCGCCGCACATGCCCACGCAGTGCACGCTACCGAGCGCGCCCGCGCTGATCATCGGGATTAGCCAAGCCAGCATCAAGCGGCGCCTCCCTTGAGCACGTCCAGGCGCCGCACCTCGCGGAAACGCACCGCGTCGCGAACGACACCGATACGCAGCTCCCACAACCCGAGCACTCCGCGGTTCAGCCGCCCCACGTACACGCCGGGCGCGCTCTCGCGCAAAACCAGGTCTTGCACTTGGCCCGCGTAGGCGTTGGGAAACGCTTGCAGCTCGACGCGCGCTCCCGGAAACGGCGCCGCGGCGCGGTCGGTGACGCGAACTTCGACCTCGACGCTGCCGTCGGCGGCGGTGACGAGCGGTCCGTTCAACTGCAGTTGCAGCCCGGTCGTGGCGCTGGCGCGCTGTTCGGCCTGACTGCGATCCCAATGCACGGCCTTGTCGTAGTAGTCGGGCTCGAGGGCAAAGTGCGGATCGTCGATGGCGACGTAGGCCATGGAGCCCAGCCCCACGAACATGCTGCCCAGCAGCATGGCAGGGACCCAGGCCCACACGGAGCGGCCAGCCGTCGTCGTCTGAGAATCTTCGGTCATCGAGCCACATCTCCTTCGGGGCCAAGTAGCGTGTACGGAACCAGCTCGAAAATTTCGCCGTCGCCGACGCGTAGCCGGATGCGGCGGCTGCCGTGCAGCTCGGCCCGCGGAACCACCACGAAAAAGCTGGTGGCGGCTTGCTCGCCCGCCTTGACGGTGAGCGGCAGCTCCGGCGCAACCAGCCTGGCGCTCGGAAAATCGACGAGCGTCACGCTGAAGCTCCGCGCTTTTTTGCTGCGGTTTCCGACCTTCAGCCGCAGTTGATTGATCACCTCGGGGCCGGCTTCCGTGAACGGCGCGCCCAGCCCGCGCAATACCGTGACCTCCGCCGTCGGACGGCCCCCGGCAACCAGCACGAGCGAAAGCGCGAGGCCGAGCAAGAGCACGGCATAGATCAGCACCCGCGGACGCAGCATGCCGCCGGGCTTGCCGCTCTCCAGCGCCGCTTGCGACGAATAGCGAATCAGACCGCGCGGCTTCTTGATGCGATCCATGATCGAATCGCAGGCGTCGGCGCACTGACCGCAGGCAATGCACTCCAACTGGAGGCCCTGGCGGATGTCGATGCCGGTGGGACAAGTCGTGACGCAGGCCTGGCAGTCGATGCAGTCGCCGTGCCCCGCCGTCTTGGCCTTGCCGTGGCTGCGCGGCTCACCGCGGCGAGCGTCGTAGCCGATGACGAGGGACTTGGGATCCAGCAACACCGACTGGATGCGCGCGTAGGGGCAGATGACGGTGCACATCTGCTCGCGGAAGTAGGCAAAGTCGAAGAACACCAGCCCCGTCGTCACCAACACGACGCCAAACCCGCCCACGTGCTGGCTGGGCGCTTCCAGCATCCAATGACGCAGCGTGTCCGTGCCGACGAAGTAGGACAAGAAGACGTTGGCCAGCAGGAAAGCCAGCAGCAAATACACCGCGTTTTTCGCGATTCGCCGGCCGTTGACGCCGTTTTTGTCGATGCGCAGCTGGGCTTCGCGCGGCCCCTCGAACAGGCGCTCCAGCGGCCGAAACAGGAACTCCATGTACACGGTCTGCGGGCAAGCCCAGCCGCACCACGCGCGCCCCACCAACGCCGTGATGAGCACGATGCTCACGAAGATGCCGAGCATCAGCAACATCAACAGCACGCCGTCGGTCGGTAGGTACGTGTGACCGAACAGCACGAACTGCCGATGCACGACGTCGAGCAGCATCGCGGGCTTGCCGTGGATGCGCAGCAGCGGCAACGACACGAACAGGGCCATCAGCGCCCAGGCGACCCAACGGCGCGCTCGCAGCAGCCGACCGTCGTAGGGGCGCGGACGGATACGGTTGCGCGTGCCGTCGGCGTTCAGCGTCGGCAACACGCGCTCGGGGGCGATCGGGACGGACATGGACCTCAGTAGTGCTCGACGAGCTCGCCCTCGGGTGCCTTACCCGGGAGGGCGGTACCGCGCTTGCTGCCGATGAAGGCGGCCAGCTTGCGCAGCTCGATCGGCGACAGTTGCTTGCCCCAAGCCGGCATGCCCTTGGCGAGCACGCCCTGATCGATCACGCCGTAGATGTCGGTCAGGCTGCCGTGGCCGTGAATCCAGGAGTTGTCGGTCAAATTCGGCCCGATCAAGCCCTGGCCGCGGTCGCCGTGACAGGCCGCGCAGCGCAGCGCGAACAGCGCTTGCGTGTCCTTCATCAACGCCGCGTCCGCCATCAACTTGCCCAAAGATTCTTCGTTCACGGGCGCGGCCAGGCTCGACTTGGCCGCTCGCTCTCGCGCCTCGGCGACGTCGGCCTCGTAGGCGGCCGCGACCGACACGCCGTTGCCCGACACGTGGTAGTGGAAGAAGTAGGCAACCGAAAACCAGAAGCTGCCCGCGAAGATCCACACCCACCAGCGTGGCAGCGGGTTGTCGTACTCGCGAATGCCGTCGTATTCGTGATCGAGCAGCTGATCTTGCTCGGCGCCCGATTTTTTCGGTTGCACCGGCACGGTCGTGCCCGACTCCGTGCTGCCGTCGCTCACTGCGGCCTCCGCGAAGAGCGTTCGCTACGCAAGGGCAGCTGGGCCACTTCTTCCAACTTGCTACCCTGGCGCAGCATGTTGAGGCACACGCCGATGAACACGCCCATGAAGATGAGCAGCGGGACTTCGGCGTAGATGGTGATGTGCATGGAAGAAACGATGTCGCTGAGCTTCATGTTCAAGAACCTTGGTGTTTGATGTCGGTGCCGAGGCGCTGCAGGTAGGCGACCAAGGCGATGATTTGCTTGTCTTCGAGGTGCTTGGGCCCACCTTGGCTGGCGATGCGCGCGGCAATTTCGCGACCTTGGTCGCGGGCCATGCGCTCGCCGTGCAGCACGGCGTCGCCGTACGGCACCCCCAACATGGCCATGGCGTCGACCCTCTTCTGCACCGAGCCGAAGTCCAGGTTCGTCTGCTCGAGCCAGGCGTACGAGGGCATGATTGACTGCGGCGTGGTCGAGCGCGGATCCGCCATGTGACGAACGTGCCAGAGGTCGGGGTACTTGCCGCCCACGCGCTGTAGATCTGGACCGATGCGGCGGGAGCCCCACTGGAACGGGTGGTCGTACACGAACTCACCCGGCTTCGAGTACTCGCCGTAGCGCTCGGTCTCGGCGCGAATCGGGCGAATCATCTGCGAGTGGCAGTTGTAACAACCTTCGCTCACGTAGATGTCGCGCCCCACGAGCTCGAGCGGCGTGTACGGCTTGACCGAAGCAATGGTGGGAATGTTCGAGCGGATCAGGAACGTCGGCACCATCTCGAACGCGGAGGCGATGATCACCGCCGCCGCCGCCCACAGCGCGAACTTGAGCGGGTTGCGCTCCCACACGCGGTGCCACTGCGCCTTCGCGAAGTAGACCAAGCGGTGACCGGTAGCGGTCATTTGGCTGAAGCGCGGGATGACGAGCTGGGGCGTGAACCCTTGATAGGGGCCGAGCGCCGGCGCCTCGTCGGCGGAGTCTTCGTATTGGGCGGGACGGCTGCGCCAGGTCATCACGATGTTGACCAGGCCCATCACCATGCCGGCCACGAACAGCGAGCCGCCCACCACGCGCACCCAATACATGGGAATGATGCGCACGACCGTCTCCACGAAATCCGGGTAGGAGAGCCGGCCCGTCTCGTCGAACGCGCGCCACATCAAGCCTTGGGTCACGCCCGCGGCGTAGATGGCCACGATGTAGATCAGGATGCCGAGGGTGCCGAACCAGAAGTGGGCTTCGGCCAGCTTCTTGGACCAAAGCTTGGTCTGGAAGATACGCGGCGCGAGCCAGTACAGCATGCCGAAGGTCATGAAGCCGTTCCAGCCGAGGGCGCCGCTGT
>JBEQSW010000577.1:0-2819 GCA_040348565.1 Myxococcales bacterium
GGCTCGACGTCGGCGCCGTTGGGGGCCTTGCCAACGGCGGTGGGGGTGGGGTCGCAACCGTGGGCGGGACGGGCCCCGGTCCGGGGCCGCAGCCAGTGCCCGGCTCACTGGCGGTGCTGCTGCCGGTCGCTACCATCTTCAATCCCCCGCACGACTACGTTGCCATCGCGCTCGACGAAGTGTTCGGCAGCGTAGATCTGGGCGCCAACGACGGGCAAACGGCGCTCTTGTACTCCAACGGCATTCCCAATACGCACTTGACGCTGCTCGGCCTGACTGGCGGTGCCGCCGCCAAGCATCGCACCGTGGATTTGAAGTTGCCGGTGTTTTCCGCGGTCTCGAGCCCCGACGGCGCGCACGCGATCGCGTTGTTGAAGCCGCCGACTGGCAGCGTACAGCCGGGGGCGTTTGCGGTCGTGCCGGTCGCCAAGGACTTGCCGGCGAAGATTCAAGGCACGCAAGCGGTCACGGTGCCGCTCGACTTGACGCAGGCGGCGCCCGCGATGGTGGCCATCGACGACAAGCGCGCGCTCGTCACGGTTACCGACGGCTTGGGCATCAGCGTCGCCTACTTGGTCAGCATGCCGGAGCTCACCGTCGACGCCTTCCCGCTCGACAGCGTGCCGTTGCCGCAAGCGAGCGGCATCGTTCCCGAAGCGAACCAGGCGTTCGTGGCCCAGAAGCATCCGGAGGGTCGCATCACGTTCATCGATTTGGACTCGCGAGAGTTGCATACCCTGACTGGCTTCGAGCTGGCTACGCAGGTGGGCCAATGAGCCGCGCGGCGTCGGTGTCTTCGACGTTGGGCGGCGTGCTGGCGCTGGCCCTGCTCGGCTTGAACTGCAGCCAGATGGATGGGGCGGCGCCGGTCGCCGGCAGCAACGGCACGAACGGCGGCGGAGTCGTGCCGGGCGGCGGGACCATGTCTCCTTCGGGCTCCTTCGCGGGTAGCGTCAGCACGCAACCGGGCGGTAACCTCCAGGGCACCGGCGGTACCGGCACGTCGTCGGCGGGCAGCAGCAGTGGCGGCGCGCCCATCATCGTCGTACCTCCGGAAAAAGAGCTGGAGCAGTCGTTCTTGGCCCCGGTCGTCACCGGCAAGTTTGTGTTCAGCGCCAACCCCAAGAGCGGTCGCGTCGCGGTGATCGACGCCGAGACCTACGCCGTGCGGCTGTTCAACGCCGGCTTCGGCCCCAAGTTTTTGGCGGCGCTGCCCGACAATCAGGGCGCGATCGTGATCAACGAGCTGTCGCACGACACGACTCTGTTTCGGCTCTCCGGCGGAGAAGTGGCGCTGGACGACCTCACCTTACCGGTGCACGACGACGCCAACGCTTGGGCCATCAGCCCCGACGGGCGCTTCGCCATTGCCTGGACGCGAACCGAGAGCGACCAAAAGCTCGACCCGACTGCCGGCTCCCAGACCATCACGGTGTTGGATCTGGAAAAAGGCACCTCGAAGAAGCTGTCCGTCGGCTTCCACCCGACTCAAGTCGTGGTGGACGACAAGAGCGAGCGCGCCTTCGTCGTAAACAACGACGGTGTCAGCGTGATCAGTTTGGGCGCCGTCTCCGAGGTGTCGCTGTTGGCGCACGTCTCCGAAGACCCGCTCGAAGACGCGGGCGCGCGCGACGTCAGCATCTTGCCGGACGGCTCGTACGCCGTCGTCCGCTTGGAAAACAGCACCAAGCTCCGCATCGTCGACCTGAGCCAGGAGCAAGGCATCAGCGCCTACGACTTGGGCGCGCCGATCGCCGACGTCGACTTGAGCAAGGACGGCAAGCTGGCGGTCGCGGCCGTGCCGGGCATCCATCAAGTGGTGCTGGTGCCCATGCCGCCCGGCGCCGACGCCAGCACCTTCGAGCGCGTCACGATTCCGAACGAAATTACCTCCAGCGTCGCCATTTCCGACGCCTCCGAGCTGGCTCTTTTGTACCAGAATGGCGCCGACAACAGCCACCTCACGGTGCTCGATCTGCGACCCGACATGCAGCGCGCGCTCCGAACCGTCGACTTGAAGGGGCCGGTCAGCGCCGCGTTCGCGGCTCCGGGCGCGGCTTCCGCTATCGCCTTTCAGAAGCCGATCACCGGCAGCACCAAGGCGGGGTTGTTCAGCGGCGTGCCGACGTTGCAGCAACGCTCGGCCAAGATCGTGGGCGCTGACGCGGTGCCGAGCGCGCTGGCGTTCGACGAGGCCGGCCAGTTTGCGCTGGTAACGGTCGGCAACGAAAAATCGACCACGCGCGGCGTGTACCGCGTGCGCCTCGACACGATGCAGGAAGACTTTCTGGAGCTGGCCAGCCCGCCCGCTACGGCCGCGACCGGCATCGTGGAAGAAGTGGGGCGCGGCTTCGTCGCGCAGATCCACCCCGAAGGGCGCATCACGTTCATCGATCTGGAGACCGCTCAAGCTCACACCATCACTGGTTTCGAGCTGGCAGCGCGCATCGTTCAATAGTTGGTGAGGGATAGGATATGACGAGACTGCTCAGTTCAGCGCGGGCCGTGTGTGGGCTCTCCGTCCTGCTTTTTGGCGCAGGTTGCGGGGGACGGCCGGCCGAGTTCGACGTCGGCTACGACCCCGGGCATCAGCAAGCTACGGATCCGGCAGATCCCAGCGGCAACCTGCAGGTGCGGGGGCTGACGGGCTCGGTGGCCTTGCTCGATCCGGCGCTGAACGAGGTGATGATGTTCACCTCGCCCGCGGTCCGGCAACTGCGCACCACGCGCCTGCCGGTAGGGCTCAACGTGGCCGAGTTCAAGACTTCGGCCAAGCGCGACAAGCTGTTCGTGTTGTCGCGCGGCGTGACGCCTCGCTA
>JBEQSW010000578.1:0-3471 GCA_040348565.1 Myxococcales bacterium
CCGTGAACGAAGATGTGCCCCCGCCGGCACCGCGGGGCCTTCGGAGTGGCCGCGGGCGCCAAAGAGCTCGCAGCAAATTCCCTCAGATTCGGGGATTCTTTGACATCAAAGCAGTCACATGGGAGGGCATCGTTGCTTTCCTGGCAGTGCCCCCAATGAACGTCCCCTCGGCGCTGGTCGACAAATTCAAAGGATTTAGGTCTTGGGCGCTTCGGTTCGAGCTCCGTGTGGCGCCAACCGAGTCCCAGCGCCTCTTCGCGCTGACCGTGGTCATCGGCGTGGTCTGCGGGCTCGCGGCGGTCCTCTTCCACTTCTCGATACGCTTCGCCGAGGGCCTCTTGTTCGACCGGGCCATCACCGCGCCCGGCGACCGTTGGATCGTCTGGGGAGTGGTGACCCCGGCGTTGGGTGGCTTGGTGGCGGGGCTCTTGCTCAAGTACGTCTTCCCCAATGCTCGAGGCAGCGGCGTCCCCCAAGTCAAGGTCGCCTACGCCTCGCGGGAAGGCGTCGTGCGTTTGCGCGACGCCGTCGGAAAGCTGTTCGTGGCCAGTCTGCAAATCGGGTCTGGCGCCTCGCTGGGGCGCGAAGGCCCCACCGTCCAGATCTGCAGCGGCCTCGCCAGCGCTCTCGGACGCTTTGGCCGACTATCGGCCCGCAACCGACGCCGTCTGATCCCCGTAGGGGCTGCCGCGGGCATCGCCGCGGCCTTCAACGCCCCGATCGCGGCCGTGACGTTTACGATCGAGGAGGTCGTAGGCAATCTCGATCAAACCGTTCTGTCGGGCGTGATCGTGGCGGCGGCGTTGGCGGCCGTAATCGAGCGCAGCGTGTTGGGAACGCATCCAGTGTTCTCCGTGCCGCGGGTCTTCGGGCTCGACGACTGGCGCTCGCTGTTGGTCTACGCAGCCCTCGGGCTGGCAGCGGGCATATTGTCCATCGCTTTCACCGACGGCCTGCTCTGGCTCCGGCGCCGGTTCCGTGATCAGAAACGCATTCCCGACTGGTGTCAGCCGGCAATCGGCGGTCTGGTCACCGGTGGCCTCGCGGTGGGAGCGCACTACTGGCTTGGTGTAGGCGGGGTGAACGGGGGCGGCTATCGCGTCGTCGAGGACTCGCTATCTGGCTTGCTACCGCTGCGCGTGCTGTTGGTTCTTTGCGTCGCCAAGCTGATCGCGACCGTTTTCTCGTACTCGAGCGGAGGTGCTGGTGGCATTTTCGCGCCTTCGCTGTTCATGGGGGCGATGCTGGGCGGCGCGTTCGGGGCCCTCGACCGAGCCGTATTCGGCCACGGGCCTGAAGCCATGGGAGCCTTCGCTCTCGTGGGGATGGGAGCCACCTTCTGCGGAACGATACGAGCCCCGATGACGAGCGTGCTCATCATCGTCGAGCTCACGTCCGGCTACGGGCTGATCTTGCCGTTGATGATAGCGAACATGAGCGCCTATGCGCTTGCCGGCTACTTGCGCCCCGTCCCCATCTACGAGGCTCTTCTCGAGCAAGACGGCGTTCACTTGCAGAGCCGAGGCTCGCTTCAGGCCCTCGAGCATCTCAAGCTGGCAGGTTTGCCCGTTAACGGCGACGACCGAGCCCGCCTCCGCGCCGGCGGACGAGCCAGCGACCTGCTCCAGTCTACGCTGCCACCGGCACAGCGGGTGTTCCCCGTGCTGAACGCCTACGACAAAATGGTCGGCCTGGTCACCAGGGACGAGCTCGCGCTGTTGGAAGCCGAGCCCTCGCTATCGCTCCTAGTTACCGCCTCCGACATCATGCGAGCCCCAGCGAGCGTCAACATCAACGATAGCCTGCTCACGGCCCTCGACTTGATGCGCACGGAACGACTCCCGGAGCTCCCGGTCCTCGGAGTCGACGGCCAGATCGTGGGCTTCATCGACGAAGCCACGATTGCCCACGCCTATTTGCACGAGAGCGATCCCAAGTCGAGGCCCAACGGCCACTGACTCCACACGAGGCGACGGCTACGCCAAGATGCACAGCAAGCTGTCGCCGAGCTCGAGCCCCGAGCGCAGAAATTGCCCCAAGGTGGTCGTTCGCCGCCTTGGGGGCTCATCGGCCGAAACCAAGGTTGCGCGGTCGTAGGCCAGCACTCTGATGCCGCCGAAGCGCAGAGTGGCGGTCGCCAAAGCGCGCCGGAACAGGTAGCTGGGTCCGGCGAGGTGTACTTCGCGCGGGGGGACCGGCCCCGCGCCGAGCCCCTCGAGCAGGGGGCAGGAGCAGCCCCGCGACGTCACGCACAGCACGCTGTCGGTGGAGGGGAGCCAACGGGCAGCGCGCGGGTCCGGCAGCAGGTCCGTATCCCACTGCCCGTCCCCATCACCCAGAATTTCGCGCAGCTCGGAGCAGACCAGGCACGTTGCAGCTCGCGTCGCAGCCTCAGAGCATTGACCCGAGTCGGCTCACCATCCACGGCGTGTTCAACCGCCGGACCGTCCCGTAGCGACTTCTGAAAATCAGTTCCATCCAGGGCACCTTCCGTTCGGCAGGCCAGGTTCACGAGCCGGGAGCCCGAGGGCCCGTTCATTGAGGTTTAGAGCCATTATTTTGATGTGCAACTATTAACGCCGCGAGGGGTTGCCAACGGCCGGCGCCGACGGTACTGACTGAGGTCGCAAACGCCTCGAACGGAGCGGACCGAATGAAAGTTGCGGCAGCTGTCGGCGTGGCATTCCGTTGGCGCCACCGACGCTCGCGCGTCCGACCCGAATCACCGCCAAGCCGATGGCGCAATCGCACGATCGTGGGCTGCGTGCTCTGGTCGATTGCCGCGGTCCAGGCGCCGCAGGCCAGCGCGCAAACGAGCCCGGAACGCCCCGTCCGAGGCCTAGAGGCGGCTGCCGTCACACCGCCTGCTCGTGTAGAGCTTCGGCAAGCCGTGCTCGACCAGCTGAAGCGTGACTCGCACCTGCTCTCGTCCGGCATCGAGGTCGCGGTCCACGACGGCATCGTCGAGCTCAGCGGCACGGTTTCAGCGCCGCTCGGGAGAGAACGCGCCGCGCGCGTGGCCGGCGTCGTGCAAGGGGTTCGAGCGGTGGTCAACCGCGTGCGATTCACCGCGTTGGTCAGACCCGACGCTCTGGTGGCACGAGACGTAAGCCGCGCTCTCAGGCGCACGGCCGCGCTGACGAGAATGCCCATCCGTGTGCGCGTGGCCAATGGCGTCGTGGAGCTCTCGGGGGCCATTAGCTCTTGGGACGAAAAGCAACTCGCGGAGCGAGTCGTGAGCAGTGTGCCCGGCGTGCGGTTCTGCCAGAATCAGCTCACCTGGGCGCGGTCCATCAAGCGAACGCCGGCCATCGTCGCGGCCGACGTCGAGAGCCGCCTGGAGTGGGAGCCTTTGGTTCAGCATGATCCGATCCAGGTCAAGATACAGGGTGCGCGCGTCAGGCTGTCGGGAACGACGGGGGGCCCTGCCGAGCGTTCCCGCGCCGTTTCGCTCGCGGGGTCAAGGGGGTG
>JBEQSW010000588.1:0-20958 GCA_040348565.1 Myxococcales bacterium
CGCGCGGCGAATAGCGCAGCCCGCCCGCCACCTTCAGCAGGCTCAGCAGCTTGTCCAAGATCAACGTGGCGTCGTGGTCGTGGACGCCGCGCTCGTAGCCTTCGTCGATGCGCTCGGCGGCAAGCTGGCGAACCAGCTCTTGCAACTGCTCGCTCCGCGCCGCCGTTTCGAGCTCGGCCACGCTGCGCCCTTTGGCCCCCGCTTCGGCTTCCAGCAGCAAGCTGACGGCCAAATACTCCGCGCGATAGACCTCGCGCGTCTCCGAAACCAGCTCTTGCTCCCACAGCTCGCGCGACGCATCCAACAACGGATTCGAGATCGGCTCGAAGAAGTCGGTGCCGGTAAGGTGAACGTTCAGCACGCCCTCGCGCGGCACGATCGTCAACTCCAGCGGGCGCGTGTTGACGCTGAAGCGGTGCTGACCAAAGCGAATGACGTTGCCGTCGTCCTCGAGCAGATCGGTCTTGTCGCGCAGCGCGCGCAGGGCGTTCTGCTTGGCGCTCTTCAGCTTCGAATCCAGCTCGTCGGCCCGCACCGAGTCGCCGAGGTCGCGCAGTTGCCCGGACAGCTCCGACAGCTTGTGCACCATCGCGTCGGACGCGAAGTAGCCGTTCAATTCTTCCGGATTTTTGGCGGTTTGAGCCCGCCGTACGATGCCGGCCAGCACCCGCTCCGCCGCCGTCGACAGGCTCTGCGCGCGCCGCTGCCGCTCCTCCACCAGTAGTTGCCGCTTGGCGTTGACGGCGTCCAGGACGTCTTCGCGCTTTTCTGCCAGCTGCACCGAGAACTCGTCCAGCTCGCCGAAGCGCCCTTCCAGCTCCTCGAGCTGTAGCATCAGCCGCCCCAGCTGCTCGTCGCAGGCCTCGGGCGTAGTGGCGAGCGCCAAGGCGCTGGTCACGCTCTGACTGAGCAGCTTGAACTGCACGCCGAACTCGGCGCGACCCTCTCCGGCGCCGAGCTCTTTCTGGCGGCCGTCCAAGATGGCGCGGGCACGGTTCTGCTGCGCGAAGGCCGAGCTGGTGCCGTCCAAAATCTTGGTGCGGACGGTGGGGTCTTCGATGGGCAAGCTGGCGATGGTCTCGCTCAGCAAGGTCAAGCCTTCGTGCACCGTGTCCAGCTCCTTGCGCAGCGGCAAGAGCTCGGTGGTCTTGGTCGCCTTGCCGACGGAGTCGACCACCACGTCCAGGCGGTCCAACAGCGGCTGGAAAGCGTTCTCGGCCAAGAAGAAGTCGACGCAGGCGCGGCTGACCTCGCCGAAGCGCGCTTCGACGGCCTTTTCCAAAGAATCCACGCGCGCTAGATCGATGGAGCGCGTTTCTTTCAGCGTGATCAGCGCGCCGCGCTGGCGCTTCAGATCCGAGAGGCCGTTGAGGTACGCCTCCACCGTTTTGAGCTCGCTCGGGCGCACGCGCTCGAGCAACTCGGCCTGGCTTTTCTCGGCCGCGGCCACGGCTTCGCGCGCCTTCTTTTCGAGCGCCAGCTGCTTCTCGAACTCGTCGACGATGAGCTCGGAGGTCTTGTGCAGCTCTCGCAGCGTGTCGAGCAAGCCGCCCATGTCGGCGTGGCCGAGCCAGTAGTGCGTATCGATGGCACGCCGCGCGGCCGAGACCAAATCGTCGAAGGTGCGGCGGGTGGGCTTTTCGGCCGCCGCCAATTTTTTGATGCTGAGCAGCTCGCTGATACCGCTGACCAGCGACGCATTGCCGACCTTAGCCAGGTACGAGCCGTCCGTCGGCGCCGCCGCCGCGAACTCCGCCGTCGTGAACGGCGTCTGCCAAATCTGCACCGGGTGCAGGCGTGTGGGCTCGCCGTCGGTGCGAAACACCAACATGGTCCCGTCGGGAAACAAGCTGAAGCCGTGACAGCGAATCGGGTTTTTCACCTCTTTCGCGATCAAATTGTACGGCAAAAGCTCATATTCGCCCTGCTCGGCTCGGTAAAAGACGTACAACACGTCTTCGCCGTTGGGCGAGCTGATGGTGCGGCGAAAGGCCAAGCCTTCGGAGTCGCCGTCGAACAGCTTGCGCTCGCCGCTGGTCAGGTAATACCCGCCCGGGAAGATCAAGCCGTGGTCTTCGGGCAGCTCCACGCAGGCGACGCCCAGCGCGTCCACGCGCAGCACGTCTTGGGTGCGCGGGTTGTAGATCAGGTAGCGCGTCTTCTGCTCACGGAACGGCCGCACCTTGAGCAAGATCAAGCCGGAGACGCGCGCGTAGGCGATCTCGGCGTCGTCCAGGGTCTGGTTCGGATCGTCGACGGGCTCGCGGTAGACGCCGAGGCCGTCTTGCGTGTTGTTCTCGATCTTGACGGTCAGGTCGCCGTTGACGGTCTCGACGAACACCTCGTTGAGCACGTTGATGTGCGGGTGCGGACCCGCGACCTGATCCTCACGGCGCGCCGGCGTCCACTCGAACGGGTGACGGCGCGGCAGCTTGTAGTCGTCCTCGCCGCGCGCATCCATGAACGACAAGTGGCCCTTGGCGTCGATGGCAAAGCGAAAGATCTTGGCGTCGTTGACGGTGGCGCCAATCTGCACCGCCATCAAAAGCCGCGTTTCGGTGCGCATCAGCTGCAGCAGCCGCGCGTCCTTGTAGTAGCGGAAAGCTTCGCGGAACTGCTTGTCGAACTCGACGTCGGCCAGAAACGCGCCCGGCCCCTCGAACGGCTGCTGGCTCAGATCGTAGCCAGCGTCGCTCTTCTGGAACCTGAACAGGCTGACGACGTCTTGAACGCGCGTCTCCGTCTTCAAGCCGATGAAGACTTGAAAGCCGAACAGCAGCTGGCCGTCGACGCTGACCACGTCGCGCGGCGTGCAATTGTTCTCGGTGCGCACCCGCTCCGTCGCCGCCAGCGTGAGCTCACCCCCGCCGAACAACTTCTTGCGCCGCTGATTGAGCGCCTCCGCCTTCGCCGCCAGCTCGGTCGCACGCTCCAGCAAACGACGCCGAATGACCTCGTACGACCCCCCCTCCAGACTCCGTTCTTCTTGCTCAGCCATGACTAGTCACTGTCCGGAGCCGACGCAGCCGCTGCGAGGACCCAGATTTTTTACAGGGAGGACGGGAGGATGGGAGGTAAGAAAGCGAGAATTTTGGGGTTCGCGACGCGCGTTGTTGAGAAGTGACTGCGCAGTCGTCGGTCGTCGCCGCTCGGCTCAAGCAATAAAAACCTCCCGATCTCCCGTCCTCCCTGTGAAAAAAATCTGGGTCCATCAGGAACCGTGCCCGCGACTGGTGGCGCGCGAAGGTTCGTCGGTTCAAGGGCGTTTGCCGGGGCCTTTGCCGTCTTTGGGGGCGAGCTTTTCGAGGGCGGCGGCGAGCATGGCGCCGCCGGCCCCGTCGTTTTCGCCATTGGCGATGTTCTGCACCAGCGCGCGCAGGGTGTCGCTCTGCTCGAGCGCGCCGTCGACGGATTGACCGAGCGAGATGGCGCTGACGAAGCGCTGGAAGAACTGACCGTCGCCGCCGACGATGTTGATCTTCGCCTTCGACATGGCTTCGGCCATGACTTGGGCTTGCGCCGCCACGATGTCCTTTTTGACCTTGAGCGACTCGAGCGCGATCGCGCGCTCTTTCTCGATGTTGAGCCGGAACTCTTCGTGGCCACGGCCGGACTCGTCGAGCGCCTTCATCGACGCCGCTTTCTGCGCCAGGCCTTGAGCTTCGGCGCTGAGCTTTTCGCGGATGGCGGCGGCTTCGGCCACGCCTTGCTTCTCGACCGCGGCGGCTTCGGCCTCGCGCACGCGCACCTTGGCCAAACCTTGCTTCTCTTGCCCGGCCGCTTCGGCGCTGAGCTTCTCCAGTGAAATCTTGGCTTCGGTCAGGCCCAGCTTCTCGCTGGCTACCGCGTCGGCTTCTTTGACGCGTGCTTTGGCCAGGCCCTCGGCGGCGGCTTCGGCCTGCACGCCCTCGGCGATGCGAATCTTGGCTTTGGCCAGCTTGTCGGCGGTGTCCAGCTCGGCTTCGGCCGTGACCACGCGCTCGCGCGCCTTGATCTTGGCGACTTCTTCGGCCGCCTGGGCGGCCTTGACCTGCTTGGTGGTGACCTCGGTGGCGGCCGCCTCGGCGCCGATGCGCACCACCTCTTTCTCGCGGTTGGCCTCCGCCAAGCGCCGTACGTCCTTGATCAGCTCTTCTTCGCCCGCCACCGTCTTTTCGACGGCGATGCGATCGCGAATCACGGTCGCGATCTCCTTCTTCTGCACCTCGACCTCTTTGTCACGCGCAATGCTGCCGAGCGAAACCTCGCGCTCGCGCCCGATCACCTCGAGCTGGCGCGCTTTCTCGACCCGCTCCTGCTCGACGGCAATCTCGCGCTCCTTGTGCTTGGCCGCGATGGCAACGCCGCGCTCTTTCGCCTGATCGGCGACCAGCGACTCTTCGTCGTTCTTGATCGTGATCAGGGCCGTCTTCTTGCGCTCGTCGCTGGCCACGCGCAGAGCCTCGTTCTCCTCGCGCGATTTGGCGACCGAGATCTCTTTGTCCTTCTTGGCCTCGGCCTCCGCGCGGCGTTGCTCGAACCGGAACAGCGCTTCGTCCGCGTTCAGGTTCTGGCTGCCCATTTCCATGCGCTCCTTTTGGCGGAGCTCGTTGGTCTTCACGTTCTGAATCACCGTCAAATCGGTGATTTTACGGATGCCGTCGGCATCCATGATGTTGTCCTTGTCCAGGTGCTCGAGCGGCGTCTGCTCGAGATAGTCGATGGCGGCGTCATCCAGGATGAAGCCGTTCAAGTCCTTGCCGATGACCTCGATGATCTTGTCTTTGAAGTCGTCCCGCTTGAGGTAAAGCTCTTCGAAGTTGAAGTGCTTGCCGACGGTCTTGAGCGCTTCGGCGAACTTGGCCGTAAACAGCTCCTCCAAGGCCTTGGCATCGCTGGCGCGCGCGCAGCCGATCGATTGAGCGACCTTCAGCACGTCCTCGACGGTCTTGTTCACGCGCACGAAGAACGTCACGTTGATGTCGGCGCGGATGTTGTCGTTGCAGATCAGGCCTTCTTTGCCGCGGCGATCGATGTCGATCGTCTTGACCGAAAGGTCCATGACCTCGGCGCGGTTGATGATCGGATAGACGACCGCACCCGTGAACGCCACCACCGGCTCGGCGCGCATGGTGTTGATGACCAGCGCGCGCCCTTGATCGACCTGACGGTAGAAGCGCGCCACCAGCGCCAACAAACCGAACAGCAAGAACGCGACGATGCCGATGACGACCAGTACCGGATACAGCCCTAGCATTTGACTATCCCCAAGATTCATCACCGTGGAGAATGCCCGAACGGCGGCGCGATGTCTGCGGCCGTGCGCCGCTTAACTAAGACTGAACGGACGAGCGGTGCTGCTCGTAACGGCGGCGGGCGAAGACGCAAGCGAGTCAACGCCTTGCGGCAGGCGTTATTTGCGCTCGGCCATCACGTCGCGCATGGGCTCGACCAGGTAGGTTTCGTGCTCGGCGTCGTAGTCGACGATCAGCGCTTGCTCGCCGCGGCCGAGCTGCTTGCCGTCTTCCACCCGAATGCGCAGCACCAAGCCGGCGCCACCGTCTTGCAAAATGGCTTCGCCGAATTTGTGGGTGACCGAGCCGGTGCGCACCGTGCAAGTGCGACCGATGAAGTCCGATTTGACGGGAGCGTGCTTGGGCGCGAACACCTTGGCCAGCGGGCGCGCGGCGATGGACGTGAGCGGCAGCGCCAGCACGAATGAGCCGAGCAGCACCGCGACGGAGAACAAGGGCCCCACCAAGGTGGGAGCCGTCCGCGTCACCACTTGCATGGTGACCACGCTGACCAACCAGGCAAAGGTGATGATCAGGCTGAAAATTACGGTCGCGGGCGCCGAGCGCAGGTGTAGCGCGCTCATGACCGCGGCCAGCGCGCCCTGGCTTTCGCCGCCGTCGTCCACGTCGCCACCATCGCCGCCGTCGCCGAAGTCGGCGTCACCGTGGCCGCCGCCGATGTCGCCGACGTCGGCGTGACCGCCACCCAAATGATCGACAGCGCCTTCCATCAGGCCCTTCGTCGCGCCGTCGATGTGGCCTTCGAGCGCGCCCTCCGAGCCTTCGCCGATGTGGATGACGCCCACCATCACGAAGCTCCAATAAATCAGCACCACGCCCAGCAGCACCGTGAACACGACGCTCGGAAACGACAGCGCTAGAACCAGGACTTCATGCATTCGAAGCCGCCGCGCCGCGCTGACTCTGCAGCTCTTGCAAAATGAGCTCGAGCTTGCCGGCGATGTCGCGCAAAGCCGCCTCGGAGCGCTCACCGTCGGCCGCGCGCTCGCGGGCTTCGTTGGGCACGTCGAAGGCGCGCGCCGCCAGCGCGGGGCCGTAGGTCATGAGCGTGGTGCCGATGGCTTTGCCCGCCTCGGTCTTGGCGAAGATGTCGGAGTAGCCGACCGACAAGTTGGTGGACACGTACACCAGCGCATCGAAAAAGCTGTTCACCTTCGGATTGACGCCGCGCTCCGCCGCATAAAATGCCGCCGCGCCGGACAGCACCGTGAACACCAAGGTGTTCAGCGGATCCTCGGCCTGCTTTTCGCGAAAGTAGCCGTGCGCGCTGTGCAACCACTGCTCAGGAGGCTTGCCAGACCCCGCCCCCAACAGGAGCCCCAACGCGATCAACGCCCGTTCGTTCATGGATCCGAGCCCCCCAGCATAGTCCAGCTCCGAACGTCGCGCGACATCTCTAGCTCGCCCCCTGGGCTGCCCAACTGCAGCCCTCTTGCAGAAACTCCCGTAGCGTCACAAGGCCAAGCCTAGCGACCGCTTCGGGCTGCTGCCCTGCTGGCGGGTCGTGTCGAGACCCTCCGAGATTTTTTCACAGGGAGGACGGGAGGACGGGAGGTGAGAGCGCATTTTTGTTTTTGGAGGACCAAAACCAAAAATATTTCCCTCGGGAGAAAGCTAGAGGGTTGAACCCGCGATGGCGCTGCAGACTCGCTGGCGGCAGCGCGAGCCCCAAAAATCTCGCCCCCGCTCGTCCTCCCGTCCTCCCGTCCTCCCTGTGAAAAAATCTCGCTCGTTCGAGGCGGCCTGGATCCGCCACAGAAGTTTCTGCGAATTGGGCTGCGGGTTGGCAGCCCTCGCGACCGGAGAGCTACGGCTTTTTGAAGCGCAGGACGAAGCGATCGCTGTGGCCGCGGCGTTCGCCGGCGGTCTTGGGGCTGGCGCTCCAGTCGCGCGTGTCGGAGGGCTCGCGCAGGAAGTCGGCCTCGGCGTCGAGCACGAAGCCTGCCTGCTGCACTTCGGTTTTGACCACGGACTGTTCGATGCGGTGCAGGGTCTTCACCACGCTCACGCCCTCGCCGGGCTTGGAGCTGTGGTCGACGATCACGAACGAGCCGCCCGGCTTGAGCGCGCCGAAGATGTTTCGGTTCATGCGCGGTCGGTCGGTCTCCATCCAAACCGTGTCGTGATAGAAGAGCACGAGCGTGACGAGGTCGAGGTCCTTCACGTCCGGCGGCAGCGGCTCGTCGAACTCGGTGTCGACGCGCACGACGCGCTTCATCACCGGCTTGGCCAAGCGCTCGCTCCAGGGCTTCTCGGCGAAGCCAAGGATGAACTTGGTGTTCTGGCCGTAGACCGTGCCGGTGTCACCGACCATGCGAGCCAACAGCTCGGTCGTGTAGCCACCACCGGCGGCCAGATCGGCCACCTTCATGCCGGGGGCGACGCCCGAGAACGCCAGCAGCTCGGCCGGCTTCCGGCCGGCGTCGAGCGCTCGATCAGCCTCGCTGCGATCCGCTGCCGCCACCACGGTCTGGGCTGGACCCCTCACCGGGTTGGCACTCGCTGCAGTTGCCGGCAAGGGTGCAGCTGACGCTGCAGGAGCCGCGGCGGAGTTGGACGCCGGTTGGGCGGCGCCACAACCAACCAAGATCAGCGCGCAAATGAGCGGGGTGCGGGCGAAGGTCATGGCCGGCATCCTGGTCACGTTCGGTGCGAACCGCCAGTAGCACTATGACGACGGTGTCGCGGCATCGTTGCCAGTGGGGCGCCGCGGCACTCCCGCATCGCATGAATTGACTAGGGGCAGGACGGCGTCGACTCCAGCCGTGCAGCCAATTTCAGCTGCATTTCGATGACAATCCGTTTGCGCTCGGGCCTGCGCGGTCCTAAGCCCTCCGGGTGGGGCATCCCAAATCCCTGTTGTCTATCTTCGCCGTCGCGCTCGCTGCTGGCTTCGCGACGTGGCCCAGTACCGCCCGCGCCCAAGAGCCGAGCTCGGCTGATCGCGCTACCGCGCGCACGCTCGCTCAAGAAGGCTATGTCGCGCTACGCGACAAGGACTACTCGACCGCTGCCGATCGCTTCACGCGCGCCTTGGCGATCGTGAAGGCGCCGACGTTGCTGCGTGACTTGGCGCGCGCACAGGTCGGCCTGGGCCGGTTGGTCGACGCCCACGAGACGTACAGTCAAATCATCCGCGAGGGCGTGGCCGCCGACGCGCCGGCGCCGTGGGTCAAGGCGCTGGCCGATGCCAAAGCGGAGATCGGGCCCATCACGCCGCGCTTGCCGTGGATCACCATCACCGTCTCGGGCCCCGCGCACCCCAAGGTCACGATCGACGGCGCGCCCATCCCGGAAGCTTCGCTCGGCGTCAAGCGACCGGCGGATCCAGGCCGGCACGAGATTCGCGCCCTGGCGCCTGGCTACTACACCGCCAAGAAGACCATCTCGCTCAACGAAGGCGAGTCGGTGAACGTGGCCTTCGAGCTCGAGGACGCGCCGCCCGACGCCGCGCCCAAAGACGAGGAAGAGGCCGGCAAAGTGTCGGTGGCGACGGTCGTCGACCCGCCGTGGCGCAAACCAGTGACAATCGGGGCTTTGGTGGCGGGTGGCGCGGGCATCGTGCTCGGCAGCGTGACGGGGATTTTGGCCATGACAAAACACAACCAGCTTGCGACCGACTGCCCCAACGGCAACTGCGGTCCCCGCTACAAAGCGGACCTCGAGCACTACCACACGCTCGGCACCGTCTCGACGATTGGCTTCGTTGCGGGCGGCGTGTTCGCCGGCGCGGGGGTAGTGTTGCTCTTGGTCAAACCGCAAAGCTTGGTGCAACAGCCCGACCAATCGGATCATCCCGAGCCGCAGCGCACGGGCTTCAGGTGGTCGCCCTTCGTCGGCATCGGCGCCGCTGGCGTAGAAGGGACGTTCTGAGATGTCGATATCGATGCGTATCGCGCGCTCGCTGGTGGCGGTCTCGGGTCTGGCGCTCGCCGGCTGTACCAGCCTGCTCGGCGACTTCACCTACGATCCGAACGGCAACGGCAACGGCAACGGCAGCGGCGGGCACGGTAGCCGTGGCGAGCAAGGGGACATCGTGGTCATGCCCCCGGACGGCTTGATCACCACCGAGCAAGGCGCCAAAGCCAGCTTCACCATCACGTTGAAGGTCAAGCCGACGTCCAACGTCTCGATCGCGTTGTCGAGCAGCAACGAAAAAGAAGGCCTCGTGAACCCGATCGCCGTCTCGTTCACGCCGGAAAACTACGCCGCCCCGCAGACGGTGCAGATCACCGGCGTCGACGACGACGTCCCGGACAAGACCCAAACGTACACGATTCATACGTCCGCGGCGTCCAGTGAAGACCCGCACTACAACGGTCTCGATCCGATCGACCCCGAGGTGAAGAACGTCGACGACGAGACGGCCGGCTTTTTGCTGATGCCGCCGAGCGGTCTCGTCACGAACGAATCCGGTGGCGAAGCCACGTTCACGCTGGTGCTCACCCACATGCCGACGGCCAACGTGGTCATTCCGCTCAGCAGCGACAACACGAACGAAGGCACGGTGAACCAGGCTGCGCTGACCTTCACGCCCGACAATTGGATGGCGCCGCAAACCGTCACCGTGACGGGCGTCGACGACAAAGCCGCCGACAAGGCGCAGACCTATCACATCGTCACCGGCCCCGCCCAGAGCGAGGACGCAGGCTACGACAAGCTCGACCCGGACGACGAAACGGTCATCAATCAAGACAACGACACGGCGGGCGTGATGCTGACGCCGGGCACCGGCCTCGTCACGTTCGAGAACGGCGCGATGACCACCTTCGGCATCGCCCTCAATTCGCCCCCCAACAAAGACGTCACCATCGCGCTCTCCAGCAGCTCGGAAGCCGAAGGCACCGTCACGCCGGATCACGTCGTCTTTACGCCGCTCAATTGGATGGCGCCGCAGTTAGTGACCGTCACCGGCGTGGACGACGACCGCGCGGACGGCAACCAGCCGTACCTCATCCTGACCGCTCCCGCCGTAAGTGACGACGACGGCTACAACGGCTTCGACGGCCCGGACGCCGAGGTCACCAACATCGACGACGACAGCCCGAGCTTGGTCGTCATGCCCACGACCGGCCTCGTCACCAGCGAAGCCGGCGCCGGAACGACGTTCAGCGTGGCGCTGGCGTCCAAGCCCATGGGCCCCGTATCGCTCGATGTCACCAGCGCGCGTCCGGAAGAAGGCGTGGTCACGCCGGCTCTGCTCTCGTTCACCGAGCAAAACTGGAATGCGCCGCAGATCGTGACCGTGACTGGCGTCGACGATCTCGCCGCCGACGGGCCGCAACCTTACGTGGTGCACGTCACGCCGCGGGCGGACAGCGCGGACACCAACTACGCGGCTCTGCTCGAGACCGACGTCAGCCTGACCAACACCGACGACGACAGCGCTGGCATCACGGTCACGGCGGCGTCGGGCCTGACCACCGGCGAATGGGGCAGCTCGGGCACGTTCTTGGTCGCCCTGAATTCGCAGCCGACCAAGAACGTCGTCATCGCGCTCAGCAGCAGCGATCCCTCGGAAGGCACCGTCAGCCCCGCCCAGCTCGTGTTCACGCACGACAACTACAAGGCCCCGCAAACGGTCACGGTCAAAGGCGTGGACGACGACATGCAGGACGGCAACCAGCCGTACAAGGTCATGACCGCCCCCGCCGTCAGCGAGGACGCCGGTTACAACGGCATGGACGCCAACAACGTCGATGTGAGCAACACCGACGACGACAGCGCGGGCATCACCGTCACCCCTTCGAACCAAACCTTGACCACGACGGAAGGGGGCGGCACCGCGACCTTCACGGTGGCGCTCAATTCGCAGCCGGCTACCAACGCGGTGGTCGACATCGCGGTGTCGAGCAGCAAGGTGACGGAGGGCACGGTCAACGTCAGCAATCTGCACTTCACGACCGACAACTGGCGCTCACCGCAGACCGTCACCGTCAAAGGCGTGGACGACGACCGCACCGCCGACGGCAACCAGCCCTACACCGTCATCCTGGGCAAGGCGCAGAGCACCGATCCGAACTACAACGTGATCGATCCGCCCGACGTCAAGGTTTCGAACACCGACAACGACAGCGCCGGCATCACGCTCATCAACCAGAACGGCTTGACCACGAAAGAGACTGGCGCGATGGCCAGCTTCCAAGTCGTGCTCAACTCCAAGCCGATGGCCGACGTCACGATCGCGCTGTCGAGCAGCAACACGAAAGAGGGCACGCTGACGCCGGCGTCGCTCAAGTTCACGAGCGCCAATTTCGCGGCTCCGCAAACGGTGACCATCACCGGCGTCAACGACGACGTGGCGGACGGTAACCAGGTGTATCGCGTGATCACCGCCGCCGCCTCCAGCCAAGACCCCAAGTACAACACGCTGGACGCGCCGGACCCCACCGTCACGAACGTCGACGACGACCAACCGGGCATTTCCGTCACGCCGCTCACCGGGCTGCTCACGAAAGAAGACGGCGGCACCGCGACCTTCACGATCGCTCTCGAGTCGCAACCCACGGCCGACGTCACCGTTCCGGTCCACAGCAGCAACACCAAGGAGGGCACGGTCAGCCCGGCCAGCGTCACCTTCACGGCCGCAAACTGGAAATCGCCGCGCACCATCACGATCACCGGCGTCGACGACAAGATCGCCGATTTCGCGCAGCCGTACCTAATCGTCACCGATCCATCGACCAGCAGCGATCCCAAATACAAGGGTCTCGACGCCCCGGACGTCTCGGTCAGCAACACCGACGACGACAGCGCCGGCATCAGCGTCTCCGCCGTCAGTGGCAACACCCAAGAAAACGGCGCCACCGCCTCGTTCACGATCGCGCTCAACTCCGAGCCGAAGAGCGACGTCACGATCAAGCTGTCCAGCAGCAACACCAAGGAGGGCACGGTGAGCCCCGCCTCGGTCACCTTCACCGCCTTGAACTACAAGGCGCCGCAGAAGATCACCATCACCGGCGTCAATGATCAGGTCGCCGACGGGAACGCGCCCTACAGCATCGTCATCGCCCCCGCCAGCAGCAGCGACGGCGGCTACGCGGGCCTCGACGCGCCGGACGTGTCGCTCAGCAACGTCGACGACGACCAGGCCGGCATTTTGGTGTCGATGGCGAAGGGCAACACCAACGAGCTCAACGCCGGCACCACGACCTTCACCATCGTCCTGACCTCGCAGCCCACCGCCAACGTCACGATTCCGCTCTCGAGCAGCAATACCGACGAAGGCACGCTGGCCGTCAGCGAGGTGACGTTCACCACCACCGACTACGCCTCCGCCAAGACCATCACCATCACCGGCGTGGACGACATGGTCGCGGACGGCGACCAGCCGTACACCATCGTCGTCGGTGCCGCGACGAGCATGGACAGGGGCTACAGCGGGCTCGACGCGCCCGACGTCGCGCTCAACAACATCGACGACGACTCCGCCGGCCTGACCGTGAGCGCCAGCACTGGCAAGACGGGTGAAAAAGCGGCCGCGGCCAACTTCACCTTCACGATTGCCCTCACCTCCAAGCCCTCGGCGGACGTGTCGATTCCGCTGAGCAGCAACGACACGACCGAAGGCACCGTGAGCCCAGCGGTGTTGACCTTCACCACGTCGAACTGGAAGTCCGGACAGACGGTGACCGTCTCCGGCGTCAATGACGACATGGCCGACGGTGATCAGGTGTACAAAATCTTGATCGGCGCCGCCACCAGCACCGACAAGGGCTACTCGGGCCTCGACTACCCGACCGACATCAGCGTCACCAACGTCGACGACGACAGCGCGAGCATCGAGGTCAGCAAGGCCGCCGGCTCGACCAGCGAAGGCGGCCAGACCACCACCTTCACCATCGTGCTCAACTCGCAGCCCAGCTCCAGCGTGACCATTCCGCTGTCCAGCAGCGACACGACCGAAGGCACGCTCATGGTCTCTTCGGTGCAGTTCACGACTGCCAACTGGAGCTCTCCGCAGACGGTGACGGTCCACGGCGAAAACGACAAGGTCGCCGACGGCTCGCAGCACTACACCATCAAAACCGGCGCGGCGATGAGCTCGGACGGCGGCTACAACGGTCGTGACGCGGACGACGTCGACGTCATCAACATCGACGACGACGTGGCCGGAATCCAGGTTTCGAGCGCGGACGGACCGACCAGCGAAGCGGGCCTGTCCGCGACCTTCACGGTGGTGCTCAATTCGCAGCCGACAGGGCCGGTGTCCATCCCGATTTCCAGCAACAACACCGACGAGGGCAAGCTGGACGTCGCCTCGGTCGATTTTACGACCAGCAATTGGTCCGCGCCCCAAACCATCACCGTGCACGGCGTCGACGACGACGTAGCGGACGGCCCGCAAAACTACACGGTGCTGGTCGGCAAGCCCACCAGCACCGACACCGCGTACGCCGCCATCGACCCGGACGACGTCGCGTTGATCAACAACGACAACGACAGCGCCGGCATCGAGGTGAGCGAGGCGCTCGGCACCATCTCCGAGAGCGGCACCAGCACCACCTTCGAAATCGTGCTCGACTCGCAGCCGAAAGGCAACGTCGTCATCCCGCTGTCGGTCAGCGACGACACCGAAGCCAAGCTGGCGGTCAGCTCCGTGACCTTCACCTCCGGCAACTGGAAGACGCCCAAGCAGGTAACGGTCACCGGCGTCGACGACAAGGCCGCCGATGGTCTGCAGAAGACCAAGGTGCTGACCGGCGTCGTCGAGAGCACCGACCCGGGCTACGACGGCAGAAACCCGTCGGATGTCTCGATCACGACGCTGGACGACGACAGCGCGTTCATCAACGTCTCGGCGCCATCGACGACGTCTACGAGCGAGTCGCCCGCCGCCCCCAGCGTGACCTTCACGGTCGTCCTGACCTCGATGCCCAGCGCGAAGGTGACCATCCCGCTCAACAGCAGCCTGCCGAGCGAAGGCGTCGTTTCGATCCCGGCCTCGGGCGAGCTGGTCTTCGACGGTACCAACTGGGACACGCCCCAGACGGTTACCGTCGTGGGCGTACAAGACGACGGCACCGTCGACGGCAACCGCGCCTACGCCATCCAACTGGGCCCATCCGTCAGCACCGACGTCGGCTACGACAACAAAACGCCGTTGGACATCATGCTGACGAACCTGGACGATGACTAGCACTGCTCGGTCACATCGTGGTTTGACCCGCTCGCGCGGGCCGATGCGTCGCTCTCGCCGAGAAGGTGCGCATCGAGGGTCGGGCGTCCCTCGCCCATCGAAGCGAAGCGGGCCCCGGCCTCGCCGGTTTTTCTCGTGGCTCGTGGCTGCCCCCGCCGATCGCGGTCTGCTCGTGCCAAAGACTGACTGGGTAGTGTTAGGCACGGGCTCTGGTTCGCTCCGGATCGCGAGCCGCGCGTCCTAGACAGGCGTTCACGCTCCACGCGCAGTTCAAAAATCCTACTGCCGTGGACGACTATGTCGCAGCAAGGTTACCGCGCGGCCTGAATGCCGCTACACTCGGATACGGCAGCGATGGATGACGACTCTCGCGTCATAGACAAAGGCTGGGACGCGCTCCCCGAGTACGGCAAAGCGGGCGACGCGGACGATGCCGTGACGGTGTCCATCTCGACGACGCCCGGCGAGTGGCTCGTCAACACCGTAGACTCCGTGGTCGTGCCCATGAGCATGGCCGAGGTGGTCGAAGCGCTGCAGGCCCACAAGCTGACGGAGCGTTCGCTGGTATGGCGCGCCGGCATGCCGGAGTGGGCCGCCGTCGACAAGGTGCCGCAACTCAAGCTGGCGGCGCGCATGGCGCCCACCAAGCCGAGCTCCATCCCTCCGCGCCCGTCCATCGCCGTCACGGCGGCCACGCCCAGCAAACCTCCGCCAAAGCCGGTGCGTGACACGGCGGCCGCGCATACGACGCGAACGTCGACGATTCCGCCGCAGTCGATCCCAAGCCGAAAGGGAACGTTGCCATTCGGGTTGCCGACGCCGCTGGCCGGCCAGTCACGGCCCGGCGGCGCGCTCGGGTCGTCTCCGCGCGCTGCCAGCGCCCCCCCCGCCAGCAAAGAAGAGCCCGAGGTGCTGGCAGTGTATGCCCGCCCGGCCGCAACCATCAGTTTCGACCTTTCGCCGGTCGAGCCCCCGCGCACCACCCACCCGGTGTCGAGCGCGCCCCAGACGCTCGCGCCCACCACGACCGACAGCGCGCAGCGCCGGGCTCCGGTTCCGCGCAACGCGGACCTCAGCGTCGTGGCCGCCAGTGATTTTCGACAGGTTCAGCGCAGCTCCAAGCGCCTGGTCTGGATCTCGTCGTTGGCCTCGGCGGCCGCCGCTTCGCTGATAACTTTCGCGGTTTCGCGCGGGGGTTCTTCGAGCGCGCCCGCGGCCGCGCCTCCCCCGGCACCCGTGGCGGCCGCCCCGGCCCCGCCCGCGGCGACGCCAAGTGCAGCGCCTTTGCTCGCGCCGACGCCCAGCGCGGAGCCCGCCCAGGAGTCGCCGCCCGTAAGCCACGAACCCGCGGCCAGCGCCGCACCCGCCAAGCCGAAGCCGGCGCGCCGCGCCAAAGCGGTGAGCGCCGCGCCTCGCCCCGCCAAGCCTCCGGCCGAGCCGGGCTCGAGCACGCAAGATCCGTCGAGCGAGCCCAACCCTTACGACGTGAAGCTGGACGAAGATCCGCCCGCGGCCAAACCTGCGCCGGCCAAGCCCGCGCACGGCTCCGGTCTCGAAGCGGACGGCGACGCGCCCCAAGCTTCATCGGCCTCGCCCACGTCGCCCGGCTTTTAAACGCGCTCGGCGACGCGCGCGAATGTTACGGTAGCGGGCGCATGATTCGCCGCCTCGACCACGTCAACGTGCGCACCTCGAACCTGGAACGCCTGGTGCGCTTTTACAGCGAGGCGCTCGGGCTCGAGCAGGGCGAACGGCCGCCGCTCGGCTTTCCCGGAGCTTGGCTGTACGCAGGCGACCAAGCCGTGATTCATCTGGTCGGCGTCGAACAACAGCCTCAGCCCCAGGGCAGCCTGCGGCTCGAGCATTTTGCGTTTTCAGCCAGCAATTTGCCTGGTTTTCTGGAGCGCCTCGCGCGCCAGGGCGTCGAATTCAAGCAGAGCCGCCAAGCCGGCACCGGCAACGTCATCATCAACGTGCAAGACCCCGACGGCAATCGCCTGCACGTGGACTTTCCGGCGGCTGAAGCCGCGGAGTGACAGGCAGCCGCCGCTCGATCGCAACCCGAGCGCGCTCTACCAGTCGATGCCCAAGCGCCGGACCAGACCTTGGCCGTCGCGCAAGTCGGCAACGTACACGAAGTTACCCTCGACCAGCGGCGCCACTGCCACCGCGCTCGGACCACCCAAGCTGCTCAGCTTGCTGACGTGCGACTCCGTGCTCGGCCGCCACTCGAAGCCGTGCAGCTCGCCGCGGCCATCGGCTTCGACCGTGACCACCACGCGACAGCTCACGTCTTGGCAGGCGATGCCCAAACCGCGCGGCACGCCGGCGTTGATCGGCACGACACTGACGTTGCCGCTGAGATCGCCATTGGGCGACAATGCCGCCAAGCGCACGCTGGCCGGCGTGGCGTCGACGCCTTCTTCGAGCCAAGCAACGATCGGCGTGGCCCCGAGCTGGCCCACCTGGGGCGAGAACGAATGCGGCCGGGTGCTGCTCAGGCGGTGCTCGCCGCCGTCGCGCGCGGCGTCGCCGGGGCGCAGAAAAGCGCCGTAAATGTCGGCCCAACCCGGCTCTTCGGCGGCGCGCGCATCCGCCCACACCGCGTAGGGCTTGCCACCGACACGCGCCAACGTGAGCTGCGAAGCCGCGCCGTCGGAGGTGGTGATGCGCTGTTCGGGGCTGGCTTTCTCGAGCGACTTGCCGACGCGAGTGGCGTACACCTCGGCGTCGCCGCTGCGTTCGTCGACCCACGCCACCAAGTAACCGCCGTCGACCAGCAGCCCAGCGACGTCGCTGGCCTCACCCGACTTGCGGGTGAGCATCCGCTGCTGCCCGCGCTTGCCGTCGGCCCCGACCGACGTCAGAAACACTTGCGGCTCGCCCTTGTCCAACCCGGTCCACACCGCCAACGCGTCTTTGCCTTGCGCCGGATCGCTCAGCAGGCTCAACCCGCCCAGCGAGTGCGCGCGCAGCGAAAGAGCCTGTTCGTCACCGAGCGGGGCGCGGGCGCCGTCCGCGGCGAACGGCCGCAGCGCGATGCGCGCGCGCAGCGGCTCCAGGCGGCCGTCTTCTGCGGGTTTCGTGAGCTTTTGCCAGGGCGTGGTCGGATCGAAATCGGTGACGTAGCCGACCAAGCTGCGCCCGTTCAATTCGCCGACGGCAATTTGCGACAGGGGCGCTTCGGCGCGCAGTAACACGTCGCTCGCGCTCACGCGCGGCTTGGGTGACAGCGTCGTCTCTTCGGCGGCGGCACGGTACGCGCTCGGCCGCAGCGGCAAGGGCACCGTGAACAGCGCGGCGGGGCTCTGGCTGGGGGCGGCCAGCGCGAAGCAGCCGCCGCTTTGGCACGTCAGGCCCCAACCCAAATCGGCAGCGTGACCGCCCAGCGCGTCGAGCAACAGCGGCTCGGACGCTTGCACTTTGAGCCCTGCGTCGAACGCCACGAAGGTGGGCACCGGTGGCCCGTCGCAAGCGGCGTCGCCGTCGCCACTGCAAGCCGCCGCCAGCGTCAACGCGGCTACGCCGTCTTTGTACGGCGCCAGCTCGGGCGCACCGCCGTCGGCTCGACCGTACAGCAAGCGCGAGTGCGCGCCGCTGGCCCGCCCGTTGGCGTTGAGCGCGGAAATCTCGAAAAATCGCGCACCTTCGGGGCGCTCGGCCAGGTTTTCCCACACCAAAAACGCCGGCGAGCTGGGCGTCGGCCCCGCTGAAAGAGCGATGACGGCTTGCTCACCCAGCGCCGCGACCGCCGCGCCTGCCGGCCAGCGTACCGCGCCGCGCACGTCGACCACCGCCGTCACCGCGCGCGGCTCGAGCTGTTCGCGATCGGACCACGCGAGCACGAACGCATCCGGGCTCGCTACCAAATCCAAATCCAACGCCGCGCGACCGCCCAGCTCGACGCTCTTTTCGCTTTTGGCGTTGGCGCCGAGCAGGTCGAGCGTCACGGTGCCGGTGGCGCAGCCGTTCGGCCCCGGCTTCACGCTAGCCACGGCCGCGCGCCCGGCCACCGCCGCTGCCTGCCACACGCACGCCTTGCCGGCGACCAGCACCGGCGCTTGCGCCTTGCCATCGCCCGCAACCGGCATGCCGTACACGCTCGCCGGCTCTCCAGGTTTGGCGCCGCTGGGCTGCTCGGCCCACAGCAGCAGCGGCTGCTCACCCGCGACGACGAAGCCGACCCACAGCACGCGCGCAGCGCGCTCGGTCAACGTGGTAGGTCCCCATAGCGCCACCGCCGAAGCGCTGAGCGCCGTGACGTCGATGCTGGTCTTTTGGTCGCTCTTGCGCGTCGTCACCACCGCAAAGCGCGGCTTGCCCACCGCCTTGGCGGAAGCGGCGCCGAAGCCGCGCACCAGCACCAAATCCAGCTCGGGCGCCAGGTTGCCGATGCGCGCGGGCTTGGCCGGAATGCCGTTGGCGTCGATAGCGGCCGCGAACAAGCTGCGTCCGGATGGTGCCGCCTCGGCCCACGCTGCCAGCGCCGCATCGCCATCGCGACCCACGTAGGGGCCGACCACGTCGGTTACCTCCGCAAAGCGATGCGCGACCATGGGCGGCACCCCGGCCACAGTCGTGCCGCTGCGGTGCTGAGACGCATTCGGGTGACTGGTGCGAGGCAACGTGGACGCCGGCGTGCCACCGCCACAGCCAACGGAAACGGCGGTCAATCCTGCGAGCAAGAGCGTCGAACGGCGCGGCACCGCGGCAGCCTACCACTTTCTGTCAGCGCGCAAGGCTCGCGGCCGCGCGGCTTACGGGGCCGGTCCTCCGCGCGACGCGGCATGCGAGCCGGCCGATGTTGTAGGCTGCCGGCGTGAGCTTGGCAGAGCGGCTTGGTTTGGCGATCTTCGCGCTGACCGTGGGCGTGCTGCTCGCGTTGGGCCTGGGGGTGCGGGAAGCCTGGCGCGTGGCCGAGGAACGCAGCTTCGAAGCTGCCTTCTCGCAAGCGCTGGTGCCGCTGCGTGACCAATTGGCAAACGAGGTCAGCGAGCTGCCAGAGCTGGTCGGCCCGCTTTGTGAGGACGATCCGCTGGTCGACAGCGCCCTGGTCGGCCTCGTCTCCGACGATTTGGCAGCGCGCCGTCTGCCCATCAGCCTGCGCGTGCCCAAATTGGCGCGCGCGCTCTCGCTCGATCAGCTGGTGGTGTTGACGTCGTCGGGCGAGATCTTGGGCTCGACCACGCCCGGCCACGTCGGGCAACGCGACGCCGAGCTGCTGGCGCGCGTCAGCCAAGCCAAACCCGTGGCCCGGCTGGCGGGCGCGACGAGCGACTTGGCCGTCGAAGCCGCTTGCATCAAGAAGGACAAGCAGCATCCCAAGCTCTGGATTGGCGTGTACGCCGCCCGCAACTTGGGTGAGGTCTTGTCGCGCATCGGCAAGAGCTCGGGCGTCGAGCTCAGCCTGGAGCCCCCCGTACCCTCGGCCGATCGGCTGCAACGCACGCTGTCTTTGCCCGAGCAAACGGGCCTTTCCATCACCGCCACGCGCTCCCGACGCGCATTGCTGTCCACGGTGGAGCAGCTCGATCTCACGGTGCTGCTGATCGGCAGCGCCACGCTCGCGTCGGCCCTGCTCATCACCGTGTTGCTGTCGCGCGGCCTCGCGCGACCCGTGCGCGCGCTGGCCGAGCAAGCCCAGCGCGTGATCCACGGCGACCCCAACCCGGTCGTGGCCACCGGCGCCCGCGAGCTGGTGGAAGCCGCCGAAGCCTTCAACCGCGCCATCAGCGACTTGGTGGCGCTGCGCAAACGGCTGGCGGTGACCGAGCGCATCGCCGCCCGCCGTGAGATCGCTCGCCGCGTGGCGCACGAAATCAAAAATCCTCTCCTACCCATCCGCGCCTCCGTCGAAACGCTGCGTCGCCTGCGCGCTCGCAACGACCCCGCCTTCGACGACTACTTCGACGAGGCCACACGCACGGTCTTGGACGAGGTCGCGCGCATCAGCAACATCGTCAGCGAGTTCACGCGCTTCGCTCGCTTGCCGGCGCCCGAGCCGGCGCCGTTCGACGCCGAAGAAGCCGTGCGTGGCGTCGTCACCCTGCATGGCGCCGCCGGCGCGCCCATCGACTTCGTGGCCGAGCCCTGCCCGGAGCTGAACGCCGATCGCGACCAGGTCGTACAAGTAGTCACCAATCTGGTTCAGAACGCCCAGCAGGCCCTGGCCGGTCGGGCCAACGGCCGCGTCCAGGTGCGGCTGGGGCGTGAGCACGACAAGCTCGTGCTCAGCGTCACCGACAACGGCCCCGGCATCGCACCCGAGATGCGCGGCCGCCTGTTCGAGCCCTACGCCACGACCAAAGCCGAAGGCACCGGCCTCGGACTTTCCATCGTGGAGCGCATCGTGGTCGAGCACGGGGGCGAAATCAGCGCGGGCGACGCGCCCGGCGGCGGGGCGGCTTTCGTGGTGAAACTGCCGCTGTCCGGCCCGACACTCTTGCCCCAACCTCCCCGGGACAGCGTGGCCGAGCCGTAAAGCCGGCTTTGTGGGGAAAGCGGCGTTTGCCGCTTATTGAAAAG
>JBEQSW010000589.1:0-7695 GCA_040348565.1 Myxococcales bacterium
CTGCTGGCTGCGGGTGAACCTGGGACTGCTGCTGGGGACTGGGGGGCTGCGGGCTGCTGCTGCTGCGGGTGAACCTGGGACTGCTGCCGGGGACTGGGGACTGCTGCCGGGGACTGGGGACTGCTGCTGGGGACTGCTCGGCTGCTGGGGAACCAGGGACTGCTAGCCGGGGGAACCAGGGACTGCTAGCCGGGGACTGCTAGCCGTCGGCTGGCGGTCGACCGGGGCTGCTGGCTGTCGACCGGGGCTGCTGGCAGTCGGCACGATGATTTCGGGCGTCGAGAGCCGCGGCACCGGGCGCAACCGTGAGCCCTGACATTGTTCGTCCTAGGGGTTGCGCGGCGCGGCGCTGGGACCGAAGGCCGCTACGGGAGCTTCTGCAATTCGGGCTGCGGGGTGGCAGCCCCATGCGCTACACCTCGGGGGCCGAATGACTGTTGCCGTGGTTGCCGAGAAGCCGTCCGTGGGGCGCGATTTGGCGCAGGCGCTGGGGGCGACGCGGCGCGGTGATGGCACGTTGTCGGGCAACGGCTACGTGGTGACTTGGGCGATTGGGCATTTGGTGGGGCTGGCGGAGCCGGAGGGAGTGCGGCCGGAGTGGAAGCGATGGCGGCGCGAGGATTTGCCGATGTTGCCGGAGCGCTGGCCGTTGACGGTGTTCGAGTCGACGCGCGATCAGTTCGAGGTGGTGCGGCGGGTGTTGAATGCGCCCGACGTCGAGTCGGTGATTTGCGCGACCGACGCGGGGCGTGAAGGCGAGCTGATTTTTCGACTGATCTACGAGGCGGCGGGCTGCCGGCGGCCGGTGCAACGGTTGTGGATTTCGTCATTGACCGAGGGCGCCATTCGCGAAGGTTTACGCAAGCTGCGGCCCGCGCGCGACTACGACGATTTGGCCAACGCCGCGATTGGTCGCAGCCGCGCCGACTGGTTGGTGGGCATGAATCTGTCGCGCGCCTACGGATTGGCGTTCGATGCGCCGCTGTCGGTGGGGCGTGTGCAGACGCCGACCTTGGCCATGTTGGTGGAGCGCGAAAAGCAGATCCGCGACTTCGTACCCGAGGACTATCTCGAGGTTTTGGCCACTTTTTCGCCGCGCGACGGGCAACAGTATCGCGGCACCTGGTTCGATCCGAAAGCGAAGGAGTACGCGCAGCGGCTGCCGGCCTCGGGCGAAGCGGCCGAGGCCATCGTCGAGCGCACACGGGCGGGGCGGGCCGAGATTGCCAGCGTGAGCTCGCAGACGAAGCGGCTGCCTGCTCCCCTGCTGTACGATTTGACGGAGCTGCAGCGGCACGCCAACCGGCTGTATGGCTTTTCGGCGCAGCGCACCTTGGACGTGGCGCAGGCGCTGTACGAAAAGCACAAGCTGATCAGCTACCCGCGCACCGACAGCCGGCATTTGTCGAGCGAGGTGGCGCGCACGCTGCCGGAAGTGGTGCAGGCGGTTTCGGCGCCGTACGCCGCGCACTTGGCCGAAGGAACCGGCGCGCGACCATTGCCGCGGCGCTTCATCGACGACGCTAAAGTCACCGATCACCACGCCATCATTCCCACCAACGTCGGCGCGGAGGGCCGGGCGCTGAGCGCCGACGAGCGCAAGCTGTACGATTTGGTGTGCCGGCGGCTGCTGCAGGCTTGGCACGACGACTTCGTGTGGGCGGCCACGGTGGTGATCACGGAGGTGCGAAGCGCGAGCGGAGGCGACGCAGTCGATCTGTTCCGGAGCCACGGCACCGCGATCGAGCAGCGGGGGTGGAAGGTGCTCGACGTCGGCGATGCCAAACCCCCGCGCGAAAAGCGGCGTGGCGCCGGCGCCGAGGAAGTGGAGGCCGACGAAGGCACCTTGCCGGGCGGGCTGGAACGCGGGCAAAAACCGCGCATTTTGGATGCGGAGGCGGTGAAGAAGACGACGCGCCCGCCGCCGCCTTTCAACGACGCCTCGTTGCTCACGGCCATGGAAACGGCCGGCAAGACGCTGGACGAAAAAGAGCTGTCCGACGCGATGAAGGACAGCGGGCTCGGTACCCCGGCCACGCGCGCCAACATCATCGAGACGTTGCTCAGTCGAGGCTATGCCGCGCGAGACGGCAAAGCGCTGCACGCGACCGAGCGCGGCGTGGGGTTGATTGACGTGGTGGACGCGGACGTGAAGAGCGCAGCCATGACGGGGGCGTGGGAGGCGCGCTTGCAAGGCATCGCGCGCGGACGGGGCCAGCTGCGGGAGTTCATGGATCAAATCGAGGAGTACGTGACGGCGGTGGTCGGTCGCGTGCCGACCCTGTTGCCACCATTGCCGGGCGACTCGGGCGGAAAGGCCGCGCCGACGCGCTCGTCGCGCGCACCCTCACCTTCGCGCTCGCCGACTCCATCACCCTCCCGCTCACAGACTCCGTCACCCTCCCGCTCGCCGACTCCGTCACCCTCCCGCTCGCCGACTCCGTCCGTTTCGCGCTCGCCCTCCCCTTTGCCAACTCCGGCGCGCGTAGCGCCAACACCCCCGTCACCGCTCGCCGCCCTAACACCGCCCGTTTCGCCCCCGCCCCGGCCGCGTCCCGAGCCGTCCGGCTCGTCGACGCCGCTCGAAGCGCTCTTGCGCGATCGCTTTGGTTTTCCTGCATTTCGCGCCCACCAACAGGCCGTGTGTGAAGCCGCCACGGCGGGGCAAGACGTGCTTTTGGTCATGCCCACCGGCGCTGGTAAATCGCTGTGTTACCAGCTACCGGGGTTGGCGCGCGGCGGCACGACGCTCGTCATCAGCCCGCTGATCGCGTTGATGGACGACCAGGTCGCACGCCTGCAAGCCTTGGGTCTGCGCGCGGAGCGTATCCACTCCGGTCGCTCGCGCCCGGAGTCGCGACAAGTCTGTTTGGACTACGTCGCGGGCCAGCTCGACTACTTGTTCATTGCGCCCGAGCGCTTGGGCGTGAGCGGCTTTCCGGAGCTGCTGGCGCGGCGGCCGCTCGGTCTGATCGCCATCGACGAGGCGCACTGCATCTCGCAGTGGGGTCACGACTTTCGCCCCGACTACCGGCTACTCGGGCAGCGTTTGCCGACTCTGCGACCCGCGCCGGTGGTGGCCCTGACCGCGACGGCCACGCCGCTGGTGCAAAAAGACATCGTGACCCAGCTGGGCTTGGGCCAGAGCGCGCGCCTGTTCATCCACGGCTTTCGCCGGCACAACTTGGCGCTGGAGACCCTTGAAGTAGCTCCGAAAGAGCGCCCCGCCTACGCGCTTTCGTGGCTGGCCGGGCCTGGCCGCTTGCCAGCGATCGTTTACGCGCCGACGCGCAAAGCCGCAGAAGCGACGGCGCTGCTGCTCGCGACCCGTTTCCGCGCCGAGCCGTACCACGCGGGTCTGGGCGCCGACGTGCGCGAGCGGGTGCAAAACGACTTTTTGGCGGGCCGCCTGGACGTGGTGGTCGCCACCGTGGCGTTCGGCATGGGCGTGGATAAGGCGAACATTCGCACCGTGTTGCACCTGGCGCTGCCGGGCAGCGTCGAGTCCTACTACCAAGAGATTGGGCGCGCCGGTCGTGATGGCTTGCCGTCGCGCGCGGTCTTGATGCACCACTTTTCGGATCGCAAGACGCACGAGTTCTTCATGGACCGCGACTACCCGGACGCGGCCGTGCTCGAAAAGCTGTTTGCAGCATTGAAGCCCAAGCCGGTGACGGCCGACACCTTGCGCAAGAAGAGCCGGGTGGCCAAAGCCGACTTCGAAAAGGCGCTCGAAAAATTGTGGGTGCACGGCGGCGTGCACGGTGTCATCGAAGGCGCGCTGGTGCGCGGCCGCGACGACTGGCGCGCGCCGTACGCGGCGCAACGCGAGCTGCGCGTCGAGCAATTGGCGCTGATGGCTCGCTTCGCCGAGGGGCGCATTTGCCGCATGCTGGGGCTGGTGCGCCATTTCGGCGATCAAGAAGACGCCGGAAACCCCTGCGGTTTGTGCGACGTGTGCGCGCCCGGCGACAGCATCAAAGGCCTGACCCCGCCGCCGCAAGCCTTGCGGGCGTCGATCGCCGCCAGCAGCCAGCCGCGTGGCAAACGCGGTCGCAAGGGCAGCAAGCGCGCACCGCGGCGCGCCTCGAAAACGCCCGCGGTCAAGCTGCCCGCTTCGGGCCCGAGCGCGGCGCTGGTGGCAACGTTGCGCAACTGGCGCCTCTTGGAGTCGAAGAAAAAGCGCGTACCGGCGTTTCGGGTGCTCACCAACCGCGCGCTGGTCGCGATTGCCGATGCGCGCCCTGGCTCCGCGCCCGACTTGAAGGCGGTGAAGGGCGTCGGGCCAAAGCTGCTCAAGAAATACGGCAGCCAACTGGTCGAGCTGTGCAAGCGCTCGGGCCCCAAGGGCGGCGTGCTGGAATGACCAAGCGGCCCCAAGCGCGCACCAAGCCGGCTCCGACGCTGCTCGGCGACGCGCACAATTTCGGGCGGCGTGTCACGCGGCGCGCCGGACGCATCCTCAAGCCGCGCACGCTGCTTTGGGAGTGGCTGCTGCTGTCCGCCGACAGCCCGTTGCGCGACTGCTTGGCCGGCGCCGCCGAAGCCGAAGGGCTGGGTCGTGACGCGTTCGAGTTCCTGCCCACGCTCGGGTTCTTCGATTCGGGTGCGGCCGTTGGTGGCGAAGTCGACGAGGTTCGCTTGCAGCCGCTGCGGTCGCGCAGCGCCGACACGCGGCGTTCGCTGTCCGCAATCGTCGGGCGCTCGCTGGCCCTCTTCAGCTGGCTAGGTGTCGCCGACTTGCATTGGGAAAACTTGGCTCTGGGGCTGAACGAGCGCGGGCAGATCGTGTTCGGCCCGCTCGACATCGAGCTGATTTTGGCCGATCTGGCTCTGCCGACGGAGACCAAGCTGCTGCCGGATGCCGATCCGGAGTACGCCACCATTTGTCGCCATGCCTGCGGTGTGCGGCGCGCGTTGCCGTACTTGGGCAAGCCCTTGGCGGCGGCGGACTTGCTCGTCATGGCCGGCGCTTACCTGAGCACGCTCGCGCTTTTGGACCGGCATGCTCCCACCATTGCCGACGTGTTCCTGAGCCTGCCCAATCTGCGTGACGAGCCGCTGCGCGTGTTGTTGCGCGGAACCGGGGACTACGTGCGCGCCGCGACCGAGCCGCTTTGGCCGCCCCTGCTCGACGCCGAAGCCGAGCAGCTGGCGCGCGGCGACATTCCGTACTTCTTTCGGCTGTATGGTCGAGCCGGCATTCATTTTTACGCCAATCGAGAGCTCACGCAGGTGGGGCGCCTGCCTCTGCGCGGCGACGTTCCGCAGCTCGAGCCGTTGCTGGATCTGAAGCGCGGGCTGCGCTCGTCTTCGCGCAAAAAACTGCGCGAAGCCGGCCTATTCACGCTGCTCGCCGCCTTCGACCACCCTACCCTGAACGGCAAGCACGAAAGCGAACAGCTCACGCTCCACTTCGGCGCTCGCAGCCTGGCGGTCGAGCTGGCCGACGGACAAGAGCTGCATTCGCGGAGGAATCTGCGCGCGCTCGTGAGCAGCGTGTACCTGCCTTGCCAATGCGGAGAAGTAGAGAGCGTGCTCGTGCCGCAGGTGAGCGTGTGCAAGGTCGCGGCGGGCAGCGTATAGTCCGGGCAATCGTGCCCGACTCCACTTGTGCTACTTGCCGCCGCCCCAGCGTCGCCTGCGTGTGCGACCGCATCGTTTCATTTTCTACCCAGCGGCGCGTGTTGATCTTGCAGCACCCGCAAGAGCAAGACGCCGTGCTCGGCTCCGCGCAGATTCTTGCCGCCAGCTTGCCCCAAGCCAAAATCGTGATTGGGCTCAGCTGGCCGAATTTTGCCAAGGCGCTGGGCGAAGAAGGCGCCGACCCGAAGCGTTGGGCGGTGTTGTTTCCCGATCGTGAAGCAGCCGGCAGTCAGGTAACGGGGCGCGGCGGCGTCACTTCGCCGAGCGAGCTCGAAGGCATCGTGGTGCTCGACGGCACCTGGTCGAAGGCCAAAACTTTGTGGTGGCGAAACCCGTGGCTTTCGAAGCTGAATCGCCTGACCTTGACCCCCAAACAGCCTTCTATCTACGGCCACTTGCGGGCCGAGCCACGGCGCGAGTTCGTCTCCACGTTGGAGTCGGTGGCGGCCGCGCTCACGCTGTGCGGTGAAGCTCCCGAGATCGAAGCCGGCCTGTTGCGGGTGTTTCGCACCCTGGTGCAGCGAGTGCGCGACGCGAAAATCATTCCGCCCAAGGGTCGCCGTCCCGCGCCAAAGCCGCGCACCCCTCGCCCATCTTCGACTTGAACGGCCGGCGTCAAGCCGAGCCCGCTCTCCGCGAAAGCTCGAAGCGGCAAATTCGGTCGCGACCTTCAAGCTCCGAAGAGGGCCGGTATCGAATACGGAGGCCAACGATGCTGCCAGGGCCGCGCCTGCTGGAGCTGATATGCCAGGCCCAGCAGCAGAGCGTCTTGCCCGGGTGCGGCCGCAAAATGCGCACCAATGGGCAAGCCGCTCTCCGACCAATACAACGGCACCGACATGGCAGGACAGCCGGCGGCGTTGTGAATGGGCGTGTACGCGAGCAGCCGTGACGTGCGTTCCAAGAGCAGAGCGCGGGGCAAGATGGGCGACAAAAACCCAATTTCGCAAGGCTCGCTGCCGAGCGTCGGCGTGAGGATGACGTCGAAAGCGCCCGTGGCTTCGCGATAAAGTGCTACGGCTCTGGCGATGGCTGCGCGCGCCCACGGTAAGGCGTCGTCACCCCGCGCTTCGAACGCGTCGATCAACGCCCAGCTGAACGGCTCGAGCTCGTGCCGCTGGACCGGCTCGCTGCGGGTGCGATCGACGGTTTGCACCACGTTGGCGATGGCGGCCCCGGCGACCACGTACAAGGCCTCACCGAGCTCCGGGAACGCGAACCGCGGCGGGGCGATGGCTTCGACCTGGTGCCCGAGCGAGAGCAGCAGTGCCTGCGCGTCGCCGTGAGCGCGCAACACCGCCGGCGACGGCTCGCCGCCGTCCAAGGTGGCCGTCCAGCTGCCGATGCGCAGGCTGCGCGCGAGCGGCGCCTGCACGAAGCCCACCGCGTCCGGCAGGGTGCGATCTTCGGTCAGCGACAGGAAGAGCGCGCTGTCGCGAACCGAGCGTGTGACGCAGTGCTCGCTGGTCATGTCGGCAAAGTCCGAACCGCTGCGGTTGGCGACCACGGTGCGGCCGCGGCTGGGTTTGAAACCGAAGACGCCGCATGCCGAGGCGGGCGCTCGAATCGAGCCGCCGCCGTCGTTGGCGTGCGCCAACGGCACGATGCCGGCCGCCACCGCCGCGGCGCTGCCCCCCGACGAGCCCAGCGGCGAGCGCGCCAGCTGCCAGGGATTGTGAGTCGGGCCCGCGAGCAGTGACTCGGTACTGGCGAGCAGCCCGAACTCGGAGAGCGCGGTCTTGCCGGCGCACACCAGACCGGCTTGCACCAGCCGCTTACCGTATTCGGTTTGCTGCTGCGTGACCCGACCCGCGAACAGGCGCGCGCCCAGCGTCCACGGCAGCCCCGGCCAAGGGCTGGCATCCTTCATCAAGAACGGCACGCCCGAGAGTGGCCCCGACGCCGGGTCCGGGCGGCGGGGGGCTACGCACGCCAGCGTGCGCAGCGTGGGCTCGAGCGCGGAGATGCGGTCCAAGCACGCCTGCCACAGCTCCTCGGGCGAAAGCTCGCCGCGCGCGCGCAGGTCTGCCTGCGCCATCGCGTCGAGCC
>JBEQSW010000610.1:0-5175 GCA_040348565.1 Myxococcales bacterium
CCGCGCGCGATCGTTCATCCGTTCGTCGCCGTTGGTCCCGCGCCGCCCGCGCCTTTACAAAGCACGCTGCCCGAGCGCGACACCGGGCCCGAGGCACCGCCCGGTGAGCCCGGGCTTTTGCCGGATCGCGAGCCGCTGGCAGAGCGGGTGCGGCGCTTCGAGGAAGCGTCCAAGAACGCCGGCGCCACCGCCACCGAAACCGCGCTCTTGCCGAACCGAGGCTACGTGCGGTTGGCGCTCGAGCCCGGCTGTCATCGTTTGCTGGCCACGGGAGAGGACGACGCGCCGCCCTACACCCTGCTGCTCTCCGAGAACGACGACGACAAGGTCGAGAGGCTGGAAACCACGCCGCGCGGCGACGTGCAGCACGAGCTGTGCACGGCGCGCGCGCGCCGTCTGCTGGTGTCGCTCGACACCAGCCCGCGCGAGGCCGAGCGCCGCTTGAGCGTCGCGCACTTTCCGTTGCCGCGAGGGTTGCCCGCTCGCTTTGGGCCCGAGGTCGCGGAGCTGTTGGTCGGCGCGCTGGGGCGGAGCACGGCGCCACGCCGCCTCGGCACGCTGGTAGGGACCACGCTCGGGGCGCAAGGTCGCACGCTGCTACCGCGCGCGCTGTTACCTCAAACCTGCTACCTGGCGGCCGCCGCCGTGCTGCACGGGACGTCGCAAGGCGTTTCGCTCGGGGTGCGCGCTGGCGCCGCCAGCGCCGAAGCCACCAGCGCGGATCCCGCGCTCGGCCCTCATCTCGGCTTCTGCACGGGCCGAAGCGGCCAAGTCGAGCTCGACGTCGAAGCGCGCGGCCTCGGGCTGTCCTGGCTGTTCTTCCTGTTTCAAATGGGACCCGCGCGTCCGGAGGGGCCATGAAGCAGCTCGCTCGGGCGCTGGCAGTCGCGAGCCTGCTCTTCGGAGCGGGCGGCTGCCAGCGGGCGGCCCCGCTCGCCCCACCGCCGCGCATGGCGCCGGCGGGCAGCTTGCGCGTAGCCGAAAAACCGCTCGATCCGCGACGGCTCAAGGGCGCCACGTCGTTCGGAAATAGCGTAATGCTGGCGGTCGAGCCCGGCATCGCCGGAGATCGCATCTCCACCTTGCTCGAGGTGCCGAAAGACGATTGCGTCGTCGTCATCGCGCGCGGCAGCGAGTCGATCGAGGATTTGGACTTGTTGGCCTACGGCGAAGACGGCACGCCGCTCGGCAGCGACGAAGCGCCGGATCGCGAGCCATCCTTGCTGATCTGTCCGCCGCATCCGGGGCGCATCGTGCTGGCAGCTCGCATCGCTCAAGGGCACGGCATCGTCGCCGTCGGCAGCGAACGAGTACCGCCCGCGCTCGCCGCCAAAGCCGCCGTGCGTTACGCGGTGAAGAGCCGCGAGCAGGGCAACAGCGCGCGCCTCAAAGCTTGGCCTGGCCTCGACGCGCTGGTCTTGCGTGAGCGCGAGCGCGTGGGTGGGAAATTCCAAGACTTGCGGCGCGTCGCGCTGGCCCTGGACGCCACCGTTGCCACCACGCTGCCGGCCACCATCGACGCCGGCCGCTGCGTGCACGGCTTGTTCATCCCGTCCGATGACGTTTCGCACCTGGACGTGGCCGCGTTGGACGACCAAGGCCGAGTCCTGGGCCGCGCCGTCGGCAGCGGCCGCCAGCGAGCGCTCGTGGTTTGCTCGCCGGTCACCGCCGACATCTCGTTCGAGATCCGCCCCCATGCCGGACGAGGCTTGGCGGTGGCGGCGCTCTCTCGCTCCGTCGCCGGCACCGAAAGCGAGATCGAAGGCGAGGTCTTGCGCCGCGACGTGTACCCGAGCCGCGACTTGGCGAGCGAGCTCAAAGACGTGGCCGCCCGCTTGAAGAAACTAGGCTACGGCCCGCCCAACGTCGCCGTCGCCAAGCTCGAGCTGGGCGTGGGACGGCGCAGCCCGACGTCGTTGAGCTTGCGCGACGGCTGCACCCGCATCGACATCGTGGGCGCGGCCCCGTTGCGCGGATTGGACGCACGGCTTTGGAGCGACACCGGGCAGCTGCGCGCCGCCGGCTCCGGTGGCGGAGCGCTCACCCTCTTCGGCTGCGGCGCGGGCAAGCTGCGGCTCGACACGAGCGCGCTGCTCGGCCCGGGTGCGGTTACCGTCGTCACCGAAACCGAGAGCGATGTCCCGGCCGAGTTGTCGCGCCTCCCGCTCGCGGGAGGACGGCTCGTGTCGCGCATGCTCGCGCGGGGCGTGCTGCTGCGGGCCAACGCCATCGGCAAAGTGTCGGAGCTTTCGCTCAGCGCCGAGCAGCTGGTGACGCAGCCGGTGATGGTGCCGCTCGATCGCTGCCTCGACATCGACGTGGCCATCGAGGGTCCCGCCGCCGGTGTCGAGCTGCGCGCCATCGAGGCCGACAGCGACGTCGAGCTCGAAGCCTCCGTGGGCGAATCCGCCGCCAGTGTACGGCTGTGCGCCTATGGGCGTGGACCGCTGGGCTCGCTGAACGCGCGCATCGAGCTCAAAACCGTGAGCAGCACGGCCCGCGCGCTCTTGGCCACCCGTCTGCTGTCGCCGGCCGAGTGACGTGCCCGCACGCGCCTCGGCTGGCAAAACGGCCGGCCGAGAGCCGCCGCGCATCGCGCATTGACGCAGAGCGGCCGCGATCGCACGCAAGAACGTCCGGCAATGCAGACCGAAGCCCCGCCCCTGACCCATCCGGCGGCCGCTGCTCAGGAGCTGCACGGTCAAGCGACGACCTGGCTGGTGATCTCGCTCGCCAGCTCGGTGCTGTGCGTCAGCCTTTGCCTCGGCCTCGGCGGCGCCGTGTTCTGCTACTTGGCCATGCAATCCGCATCCCACGGCCTAGTGGCCGACGCGGAGGGCAAGTTGAAGTGGGGCAAGGTGCTGACGCTCGTCGGCAGCGTCATGGGCGTGCTCTCCAGCACGTTGTGGCTGATTTTCCGTTGATTCCCCGAAGGCGCCCCCTCACCCCGTGAATCTCGACGAGCTCAATCGACCCCAACGTGACGCCGTTACGACCCTCACCGGACCGCTTTTGGTATTGGCCGGCGCCGGCACTGGCAAAACGCGCGTCATCACGTTTCGAATCGCCCGGCTGATTCAGGCCGGCACCCTGCCGCACCGCATTCTGGCCGTGACCTTCACCAACAAGGCCGCGCGCGAAATGCGCGAGCGCGCGCAGAAGCTCTTGGGGCGCCGCAAAAAGGGCGACAAACCACCGGAGATCTCGACCTTCCACTCGCTGTGCGTGCGCGTCTTGCGCCGCCACGCGCGGCTGCTCGGCTATCCCGAAGCCTTCTCGATCTACGATCGCGGCGATCAAGAGATGCTGGCGCGCAACGCTCTGCGCGACGTGCGGGTCGGCCACGAGACGCTGAAGCCGGCAGATCTGCTGGGCTACATCGGAAATTGGAAGAGCCAGGGCGTGCGAGCCGACTCGGCATTCGACGCCGCCGCCAAAGACAAAGACCAGCTTGCCGCCATGGCCTACGGCAAATACCAGGCCGCCCTCAAAGCCGTCGGCGCGATGGATTTCGACGACTTGTTGCTCTGTACCGAGGAGCTATTCACGAAGCACGCCGACGCGCGCTATGCCGAGGCGTCACGCTTCGATCACCTGCTGATCGACGAGTACCAGGACACCAACGGCTTACAGTATCGCATCGTCAAGGCGTTGGCCGACCGACACCGGAACCTGTGCGTGGTCGGCGACGACGACCAGTCCATCTACGGCTGGCGCGGCGCCGAGGTGACGCACATCTTGAGCTTCCAGAAAGATTGGCCGGAAGCCAAAGTCGTGCGGCTGGAGGACAACTATCGTTCCAAGGCGCCGATCTTGGAGCTGGCCAACACGCTGATTGCCCACAACAGCACCCGCCACAAAAAGGTGCTGCGCCCCTCGCGAGACGGCGGAATTCCGCCAAAAATCGTGCGTTTCGACAACGAGACGGCCGAAGCCGAAGAGGTCGTGCGCGACATCCGCATGCGACTCGACGTCACTGACGGTCCGCGCACCGCCGCCAGCGACATCGCGATCTTGTTCCGCACCAACGAGCAGCCTCGCGCCTTCGAGCTGGAGCTACGGCGCGCCAAGGTGCCTTACGTGCTGGTCGGAGGCATGTCGTTCTACGACCGCAAGGAAGTGCGCGACGTGCTCTCGTACCTGCGCGTGATCGCGAACCCGAACGACGAGGTGTCGCTGCTGCGCATCATCAACGTGCCTTCGCGCGGCATCGGCGCCGGCACGATCGAAGCTCTGTTGGAGCGCGCGGTCACGGCGGGCAAGCCGCTGTGGCAAGTCTTGCCGGACTCGCTGGGCGACATTCCGACGGTCGCCGCCCAGCGCATCGGCGAATTTTGTCAGCTCATCAACCAGTACCGCAGCCGCCTCGGTCAGCAGGCGCTCGGCGAAATGATGAAAGAGCTGCTCGCCACCGTGGACTACAAGTCCGAGCTGACCCGCGCTTACAAGACCCCCGCTGATGTCGAAGCGCGCTGGGCCACCGTCGAAGAGCTGATCAACTCCGCCGCGCTCTACACCGAGCGCGCCGAGACGCCGTCGCTGCTCGGCTTTCTCGAAGAGTCCACGCTCGCCGACCGCGACGACTACGGCGACGACAAGAAAGAGCGCCACGCCCTCACCTTGATGACGCTGCACAGCGCCAAAGGCCTGGAGTTTCCTCACGTCTACCTGATCGGCATGGAAGAAGGGCTGTTGCCCCACCAACGCTCGATCTTGGACGGACGCAGCATCGAGGAAGAGCGCCGTCTCTGCTACGTGGGCGTTACCCGCGCCCAAGACACGCTGGTGTTGTCGTTCTGTCGCGAGCGCATGAAATGGGGCAAACCGCGCCCGTAGATCCCGAGCCGCTTCTTGATGGAAATGCGGGGCGAAACCGAGCGCGCCAAGCGCGCCGCCGAAGCCGCCACCGCCATGTTCCAAGAAGCGGCCAAGCTCGCCCAAAAAGCCGAAGAAGCCGCCGCCACCAAAAAGCCCGCCCGCCGCAAACGCGCGTGACGCGTGCCGTCGCGGCGCGGATCCGGCCAGCTTCGTCAGGACCCAGATTTTTTCACAGGGAGGACGGGAGGATGGGAGGGCGAGACAGAGGCGAGAATTTGGGGGTTTGAGCCGGTCGGATTCGGCCGGAGCCTGGTCGTCGCCGGACGGCGTCGCGTGTCTGGAGCAACAAGAACCTCC
>JBEQSW010000634.1:0-13453 GCA_040348565.1 Myxococcales bacterium
TTCAAGGCCGAGGACAACGAAGACGAGATGAAGAAGAAGGACGAAGAGTACCGCGCTGCACGCAAAGATCTGCAGACCCACATTCAGTGGTTCTTGATCTTGGGCATGCCGGCGGCGTTCGGCGCCTTCGGCGTGTTTCGCTGGCAATCGCGCCAGTCGCGGCGCGATCAGCTGAAGGCTTGAGCCCCAGTTCGGAATTCAGAGCGAGACCAGAGAACATGGCAATGAACACCGAAACGAAGCTCTACGTAGCCCTAGGCGTGCTCGGCGTGTTGGGCGGCGGCCTCTACCTCCAGAACAAGAAGGAGGCCGAGAGCACCGCCAGCCACACGCTCGGTGGCCAATCGGCGGCGCTACCCAAGCTCGACATCAAAGACGACGACATCAAGGCCATCGACAAGATCGTGCTGAACAAGGCCGGCGAAGACGGCGGCGCCCCCGTCGACATCGAGCTCACGCGCTCGGGCGAAGACTGGAAGCTGACCAAACCGGTCGAAGCCAAAGCCAATCAAGCCAACGTGAAGTCGCTGCTCGAGAACCTGAAGACTCTGAAGGTTTCCGAGCAGATTGACGCCAGCACGACCAGCTACGCCAAGTACGGCGTGGCCGACGACAAGGGCCTGCACGCCGTCTTCAGCAAGGGGCCGGCGGTGGTGTTGGACGCGCGCTTCGGCGACAACGGCGGGCGCGGTCAAATGACGCGCATCGCCGGCAAAGACGGCGTGTACGCGGTCAAAGGCTACTCGAGCTACCTGTACGCCCGCGACGCCAAGGGCTGGCGCGATCTCACGCTGTTCAAGTTCGAAGAGGGTGACGTCACCAGCGCCACCATCCAAAACGAGCACGGCAGCTTCAGCTTCACCAAAGACGGTGAAAACTGGAAGGGCAAGTTCGAAAAGCCGAAGGGCACGGCGGAGGCCATCAAGGACTTCGACGACTCGAAGGTGAAAGACTTCGTCCGCGCGTACAAGACGCTGAACGCCGATGGCTTTGCCGAAAAGGGCAAGACACCGGCCGACGTGGGCTTGGAGAAGCCGCTGGCCACGATTCAAATGACGCTCAAGGACGGCGCCAAGCGCGACGTCGCCGTGGGCGCTACCGCCGAGGGCTCGAGCCGTTGGGCGAAGGTCAGCGGCAGCGACGACATCTGGAGCATCAGCAGCTGGGCCGCCGACTGGGCCATGGCCGAAGAGAAGAAGTTCCAGAAAGAGAACAAAGACAAGGACAAGAAGGACAAGGACAAGAAGCCCGACGCCACCAGCATGGGCGGCGGGATGCCGCCCGGTCCCCACGGCGGCGGCGAGTAGTCCAGAACCCCGCACGGGATTGGGCTATACGGGAGGCATGCGGGCGATCGCCAGCTGCCTCCCGTTCCTGTTTTTGTGGTTGTCGGGCTGCGCGCGCCAATTGCCCGGGCCCGCCGAGTGCCGAGCGTTCGCGCTGGCGAGCATCGGGGTAGAGCAAGATACGAAGGCCAGCTCGCTTTCGCGTGAGCCGCGCCTTGCGGCCAAAGCCGAAGAGCTCACGCAGCGTTGTTTGACCACGCCCTGGGACTACCAGTTGTTGAATTGCTTGAGCGCGGGCGGCAGCAGCCGCGTCTGCTTGCTCCGCTTCGAAGCCAGGCGTTCGGGCGTGCGCGGCGTGGAGTAACGCTACTCGTCCAAGTCGACGATGCGGCCCTGCTCCACCGTCCAGTCGGAGGTGGCGCCGGTGCTGCGCGAGCCGCAAACCTGCAGTGTCAGCGGGCCAGTCAGGCCCGTGTAGTAAAGGTCGTCGCCCTGCGCGACCTGTTTGAGGCCGCTCTGCAAGGTGTCCCACTTCACGCCTTCACCGGGAGGCCCGGCCGCGTCGAGCATGGCGCGCGCTAGGTCCGGTTCGGCCTCACCGGAGGCTTTGGCTTTGGCCAGAGCCAGCGACAACAACGCCATGGCGTCGTAGTAGAAGTACGCGCCCTCCAGCGGCTCATCGCCTTGCCAGCGTCGAGAAAACGCCTGCGGAAACTCCTGACCGTGCTCGTAGATTTTGGGGGCGATGCCGAACGCGCCTTCCAGCGCCTGCGGGGCGACGTTCTGCACGAGCAGCTCGGTCTTCAGCAGTGGAGACAGGAACCAGCGCGGCTTCTTGGTGCTCAGCGCGTCGAACTCGTTGACCAAGATGGCGGCGGCACGCGGCGAGGCGGCGAGGATCACGTCGGTGACGCCGGCGCGGTTGGCGGCGGAGATGACCTGCGCGTAGCTCTGCGCTTCCGGATCCAGCTCCAGCTCGAGCGCCACCTGGCCGTTCAACATCGCGAAGCGCTTGGCGGCGGCGGCGCCGAGCGCTCGGTCGTAGGGGGCGCTGCTGTACAACACCGCCACGCGCGTTACCTGTTGGGCGCGGGCCTGCTTGGCCAAGGCTTCTCCGAGCGACTTGGCCGACGGAGCAAGCCGGAACCAGGGCGTCGTGCAGGTGCGGCTCGGCTCGGCGGCGGCGCCGACCAGCGGCGACAAGAACAGCACGCCCTGTTTGGCCAACATCGGCCGTATTTCTTCAGCGATTTCCGCGCTTTCGGGGCCGATCACGGCCACCGCTCCGGCGTCGGCCAGCTCTTGGGCGGCGGCCAAGCCGCGCGTCAGGTCCGAGTGCGTATCCTTCGACACCACGCGCACCTTGGTGCCGTCGATGCCACCGCCCTCGTTGATGCGATCAGCCGCGTACAGCGTAGCGCGCTCGAGGTTGCTGGCGGTGGCGGAGGTGCTGCCGGTAAATGGCAGGAGCAGCCCGACGACGATGCCGCCCTGCGCGGGCTCGTCGGTGGACGAGCAACCGCACGCCGCCAGCAGCAGCGCAAAAGCGCCGACCCGGCTCCGCTCAGTAAACATGCTCAATCTCCAGGAACAGCTGTGCGGGCTGCAGCGGATATTCGAAGCCGGAGAACCCCGGATCGGGTCCGCGCGCCACGAGCAAGTTCTTGCCGCGAAGCGCAATGCGAGTCTCGTGGCCGGGCACCAGGTACAGCTCGCGGGTCGCCAACGTCACGTCGAGCTGAAAATACGCCGGCAAGTCGAAGCTCGCCCCGTGCTCGACGATGCTGGTATCGGCCGCGCGCCGCGGACCGACCCAGATGCCTTCCGCGCCCAGCTCGAGCGGAACGTCGGGCAGCGAAGGCACGGCGAACATGGCGCCGGCCCGCGCTATCCAGGGCGGATACACCACGTTTTGCTTTCCCACCAACATGGCGGCATAGCCCTCTTGACCGAGGTCACGCTCGGAGCGCACGAGATCGAAAGAGGCGTAGAGATTGTAGCGAAAATCGCGCAAATCTGCGCGCGTTTCCCAAGACAAGCTGCGCTGACTGGCGACGTTGCGCGCGGTCTGGTTGATGCCCTGGGGAGTGAACTCGGCCTTGTCCGCGAGCCAACTGTACGAAACGCCCGAAGTGATACCGAAGCGACGGAGCGGCAGCCACGACATCTGATACTCGGCCGTCTTGACCAACTGCGGATTGAGGTGCTCGTTGCCCACGACGTCGCCGGGGCGCAGCGGGGTCGCGTACAGCAGATACGGAGACGGGGCCTTGAAGGCGCTGCCGTACAGCAACTTGGCGACCAACGACGACGACAAGCGCGAAGTGGCGCCAATGCGTCCGGTCACCTGCGACCCGTACGCGCTATGCTGGTCGTAGCGCAAGCCGCCCGTCAGCTTCAGGCCGGGATCGAGCAGCTTGTAGTTCACGCTGGCGTAGGCGCCCAGGTTGCGTAAATCCACGCTGCGGTCGCCGCCGCTCGACAACACGGTTTCGCCAGTGGCGCGGTTGATGCGCTGAGGCGCGCCCAAGCTTTCGTGGTCGTAGAGCGCCTCGACGCCCGTGATCAGGCTGAAGCGCGACGATGGCGTGAAGCGGGCCTCGAGCATCGAGTCGACGCCGCGATACGATTGGTGGCGCTCCACGTAGAACAAGTCACTGCCAATTTCCACGCGATCTTGCGGCAAAATGCCGCCCTGGAAATAGGTACCTTGCAGCGCCAGCTCGAAACCACGAGAGGCTTTGAGTAGCGAATCGACGTTGAGGCGCATTTGACCCAGCGCCACCCGGGTGCCGCGAGTGCCGTCGGCGGTGCTGGTCAGCTGTGCCCAGTGAGCCAAGTCGCCGCCGCGCGAGAGCCCGGAAGCGTAAGCGCTCAAGCGAACGTGGCCGCGCTCACCGGCGTAGCCGAGGCGGCTGGAGAGCACGAGTGAGCGTCGCTGCAGATCCAGAGTGGTGCGCCGGCTGCCGACACCAACGGGCAAGGTGGGCGCGGGCGATTCGCTGGGCAGCGCCAACCCGGAGCGGTCGTCGTACTCCCCGGCCGCGCCCAAGGCGAAGTCGAATTTGCCGAATTGGGCGCCGCCCGCCACGTCGAAGCGCGTGGCAGGGTTCGTCTCCGTCAAGCCCACCGCCACACGCGCGCGCACCGGGCGCACCGCGTCGGGCGCGGTGGTGATGATATTCACCACACCCAGAAATGCGTCGGCACCGTACAGCGCGGAGGCAGGGCCACGGATGATTTCAATCTGCTCGACCGACTCGAGCGGCACCAGCTCGACCCCCAGCCAATTGCCGGAGGTGCTGCGGTAGGCGACGGAACGCCCGTCGATCATGACTTTGATGCCGCCGCTCTCGGCTCCCAGCCCTCCGCTCACGCCGCGCACGGAGGCATTGGGCAGAATGTGGTCGTCGACCAGGTAAAAGCCGACGGTGTGCGAAAGCACTTCTGCCACGCTTTGATAGCCCCAGCGCCGGATGTCCTCGCGCGTGACTACCGTGATGACGGCGGGCGCGTCTTCCACGCTTTCCGCAGTTTTGCTGGCGGTCGAGACCTCGACATTGAGCAGCTTGACCAAATCCAGGTCACTGACTGCTTCGCTTTCGGCGGGGCCTTCCGTGGGTCCCTCGTCCGCGGCCCGGGCAAAGCCAGGCGCCAGCGCCACCAACCCGGATAGCGCGAGCGAGAGCGTGGCGAGCTTGGGCTTCATGTGAGCGCACGGAACGCGAGCAAAGACGAGCAACGCAGCGACACTTCTGCGTACGAGGTAGCGGGCACAAATGCGCCCAACTTCTGACCAACTACCGAGCGTTGCGGCATTTTGGTGGGGGTAGGTGCGACTGAGAGCGCGACATACGCACTCAGGCAGAGCACCACAGACTACCGAACGGCAGACGGCCGTAAACTCTTTACGCTTAACATAAAAACTCAGGCGTCGTACAACGAAGGGTCGAGCCAGCCATGCATGATTCGCATGGGGGTCTCGTCGATCATTGATGAAGCTTCCGTCCCTGGTGCTTGGCCGTGGGTAGGCTCCTCGTCTACCTGCATGTGGCCGTGAAACAGCGGGCTTTTCAGAGCTTGCTCGGCGCAGGTCTGCCCGGCGTCGACACCACCGCGGTGGGCCGAGCCGGTGACTTCGAGCGCGCGCTGCAAGACGCGCCGGACGCCGTGCTCACACTGCCCGTAGTGCTGGCCGCCAACGGGCTTTCGCCTTCATTACGTGGCTTTGCACGCGGCTCGCAGGAAGAGCGCTACGCCTTGGTCGGCGCGGGCGCGGCGCCCGAAGCGGGCAAGGTCGCCTCGGTGGGAGCCCTGGACTTGCTCGGCCGCGAAGGCACGAATCGCTTCGTCAAGCGCTTGGTCGGTGCGCAGGCTCGCGTGGAGCGCGTGACCAAGATCGAGGATCTTTTGCCACTGTTACAGATTCAGCGGGTGGACGCGGTCCTGCTCCCGGCACGTCTGGTCGCCGAGCTGCGCGCGGCCAGTCGCTTGACCTTGGCCGAGCGCGAGCTCGACTTGACGGTTGGGCTGCCGGCAGTAGCCAACACCGGGCCGGGCGGAGCGGCCCTGCTCGGCGCGATCAGCAAAATGCCGCGAGACGTTTCCAAGCTTCTGGGAGTCGAAGAATGGCGCTGACACGAAGGTCGTTCATCGTGGGCGTGCCGGCGCTCGCCGGAGCTGCGCTCGGTTGCTCGAGTGGGCAGGAAGAACGCGCTGCGGCCGGCCGAGACGCCGTCCTCTTTTCCACCCACAGCAGCAAGCCCGGCTCGAAATCGATTCTGGTGTGCATGCCGGAAACCCGCCAAACCAGCGAAGTTTGGCGCGGATTGTCGGATGAGCTCAGCCACGAGCTCGAGCTCATCGCCCTGCGCATCGGCGGCGAGGACGCGAGCGCCACCATTGCGCGCGGCATCGAGCGCTATCGCCCGGCGGGGCTCGTGCTGATGAACAACCCGACCGTGGACGGATATCGCCGCGTGCAAGCCAGTGCGCAGCAGACCGCGTTTCCTCCGTCGGTGATCGTGATGAGCTCGTTTTTGGAGGGCAAACCCGCGCACCTGCGGGCCGCCACCGGTATCAGCTACGAAGTGCCGCTGATCACGGTCGTCACCAACCTGCGCAAGCTGATCGCCACTACGATTGACCGCATCGGCGTCGTCCACCGCTCATCGCTTTCCGGTTTCGTGCGTCGCCAGGCGGCGCTGGCCCACCGCGAGCAAACCGCCGTCGTGCGCGAAGAAGTCAGCCAAAAGCCCAACGCCTCGGAGATCAAGCGCGCGCTGCGGCGGCTCAAGCAGCGCTGTGATGCGATTTGGGTGCTGAACGACGACCGCTTGTTGACGCCACGTCTACTGGCGGACGGCTGGCTGCATGGCTTGAACGAGCCGCCTTGGGTGCCGACGATCGTGGGCGCGGCGTCGTTGGTCTCGCCCTCGCAATCCTTCGGAACCTTTGCGGTTTTGCCGGATCACACCGCGCTGGGTACCCAGGCTGCCAACCTGGTGCTCGACATTGCCGAAAACGATTGGCAGTTGCCTAGCGCCGCCGCGCAGCTGCCGCTGTCCACCACCACCACCGTCGACCTGACCCAGGCCAAAGAGCGCTTCTTGCTGCGCCCGAGCGCGCTCGCGCAAGTGGACAAGGTGCTCGAGCGATGAGAGCGCCCGAGCCGGCCCGCCAGATCAAGAGCCTTCGCGGCAAATTCGTCCGCTTGCTGTTGATTGTCTCGAGTCTGATGGCCTTGTCGACGACGTTCATCGTCGTGCTGATGAGCGCACAGGCGTCGGCGGAGCATGTCTCGGCGGTTCAAGGGCACATTCGCGACGGCATCATCAGCAAGGGCAAGGTGCTGACCCAGAACCACGCTCTGGCTCTACGCAGCCTGGCCCTCGACAACGCTTTCCTGGACATGCAGCGCTTGGTCGAGCGCGCGGTGAAGGACGACCAAGACCTGGTCTACGGCGTATTCGTCAATGGTGAGCGCGCGGTCTTGGCCGAAAGCCGGAGGGGCGACCCGGTCGACAAGGCCGAGCCGCCCGATAAATCGGCTTGGCGCGGGTTGGGGCTGCGCGAAGACGAGCTGCTCGTCACCGCACCCACCGTGAAGAGCGTGACACGTTTGGGCCAAGATCTGCTCGAGGTCGCGGTGCCGGTGGTGAGCGAAGAAGGCGAAGCCCTGGGCACTATTCGCTATGGTTTGTCGACGGCGCGCATGCACGAAGCGCTGGCGCGCGCCAAGCACGACTCCGATTCGCGGCTGTGGCGCTCGGTGCTGTTGGTGGTCGGGCTGGTCAGCCTCGTGACGGGCCTCGGCTTGGTGCTGAGCCGCGCGCAGGCCGTGCACATCACCGAGCCCGTTGGCGCGCTGACCAAGGCCGCGGAGGCCTTGGCCGGTGGCGACCGAGCGGTGAGAGTGAACATCAACTCGGGGGACGAGCTGTCCGTGCTCGGCACGTCGTTCAATCGCATGGTGGACGAGCTGGACGGCTCCTACCGCGCGCTCGAGCAGATGAATCGCACCCTCGAGCAAAAGGTCGAGGAGCGCACGGCGGAGCTCGCGCTGAAGAACCGCGACATGCGGCTAGTGCTCGACAACGTCGACCAAGGCTTCATCAACCTTTCGACCAAGGGCGTGATGGCGAGCGAGCGCTCGGCCATCGTCGGCAAGTGGTTTGGTGCGGCCGAGCGCGCGCAGCCGTTTTGGGAGTACATCGCGCATTTTTCGCGGTCTTTCGCGGTGTCGTTTCGCTTGGCTTGGTCGCAAATCGACGACGGTTTCATGCCGCTGGAGGTGTGCTTGAGCCAGCTGCCCGAGCAGCTGACGCAAGGCACGCGCACGTGGAGCTTCCGCTACTTGCCGTTCTATCGCGACGGCGAGATGGAAGGCGTGTTGATGGTGGTGGCCGACGTCACCGATCGCCTGGCCCGTGAGCGTGAGGAGGCCGAGCACGGCGAGCTGATGCAAGGCTTCAAGAAGCTGATGCTCGATCGCAGCGGCTTCACGAATTTCCTACAAGAAGCGAGCGGCATGGTGAGCCAAATCGTTTCGCCGGCAGCGACCGCCGACCTTTCCGCGCTGAAGCGCACGCTGCACACGCTCAAGGGCAACGCGGGGGTGATGGGCCTCACCGTGGTGGCGCAGCTGTGCCACACGCTGGAGACGCAGTTGGCCGAAGAAGCCTGCATGACCCAGCGCACGCTGGCGGAGCTGCGCTCACGCTGGACGGCCATCACCATGCACGTGGCAACCTTCGTCGGCAACAACGGCGAGCGGGTGATCGAGATTCCGGAAGTCGAATATGCCGCGCTGATCTCGCGGCTCTCCAGCACCGACCAGAAGTCCGACGTGCTGCGGCAGCTCCTCAGCTGGCAGCTCGAGCCCGCGCAAAAAGCGCTGTTGCGGCTGGGCGAGCAGGGCCGGGCACTGGCTCGACGCTTGGGTAAGGGCGATATCGAGCTGGACGTGGGCGGGCAAGACGTCCGGCTCGATCCGCAACAGTGGGCGCCCTTCTTCGGAGACTTGGTGCACGTGATCCGAAACGCGGTCGACCACGGGCTCGAGCCCGCCAACGAGCGCCTGGCCCTAGGCAAGCCGGCACACGGCAGCTTGACCCTGAAGGCCAAAGTCGAAGGCGAGCAGCTGACCTTCGAGGTCACCGACGACGGCCGCGGCATCGACTGGGCCAGCATTGCCGGCAAAGCCAAGACCCTGGGGCTGCCGCACGCCAACCAAGCCGAGCTGCTGGAGGCGCTGTGCGCCGAGGGCTTGTCGACGCGCGGCAGCGCCGACGACGTCTCGGGGCGCGGCGTGGGCATGGCGTCGTTTCGTGAGCGCGTGCGCGCGTTGCACGGGCGCTTGGAGGTCCGCTCGGCCAAGGACATCGGCACCAGCTGGTTCGTGCGCTTTCGTTGGCCGACCACACTGACGCAGCACGGCGCACCTCGCCTTCTGGCGCGGTGAATCAGCCACACGCGCCGCAGCGAGGCGGAGCGCCGCACTCACAACGTCTCACAAGATTTTGAGTCTGATCAGCAATTTATGACGGGATGCCCCACGTACCCGTTACGGCGATCCATTCGCGGGCCGTACTGCACTTCTGGATCGTTTTGGCACGTTGAGGAGGAATTCGATGAGCTTCATGTCACGCAGTTCTTATGCGCTTCTTGGGTTCGCGTTTCTCGCGGCGGGCTGCAGCGGCTCCGACGACAAGGCGGGCACCGACGCAGCTGGCGGGAGCTCGACCACCACAGAAGCCGTCCAAGTCGAGGTGTTTTCTTGGTGGACGGCGCCCGGCGAGGCCGAAGCTCTGCAGTCGCTGGTGGACCTACACAACACCAACTACCCGAAAGAGCGCATCTACAACGCGGCCACCGACCCGAAGGTCATCAGCGGCGGTAACGAGGCCAAGCTCGTCCTGCAAGATCGCCTGGAAGCGGGCGACCCGCCCGACGCTTTTCAAACCAACGCCTTCGAGCTGAAGCGCGGATTCATCGCGGCTTCGCCCGGCCTCTTGCAACCGTTGGACGACGTATTCGAGTCCCAAGGTTTGGTCGACGACCTGGCGCCCGAAGCGCTCGCCGACGTCACCGTGGACGGTCACTACATGGCCGTGCCCGTGAACATTCACCGCGAAAACGGGCTCTTTTACAACAAGAGTGTGTTCGCCGACAACGGCCTCGAGCCGCCCAAGACGATGGCCGACTTCATGGACGTGTGCGCCAAGCTCAAAGATGCCGGCGTCACTCCGCTCGCCATCTCCACCTCGCAAGGTTGGATCATCGACAAGGTGTTCATCGCCCTGGCCCTCGGCACCATGGGCCCCGACGACTTCGTCAAGTACATCGTCGACAAAACGCCGGTCGAAGAAGCCTCGATGATGCCGGCCATCGACGTGCTCGACAAGGTGCTGACCGACTACATCGACGTGGAGGGCTCGGCCGTGGACGGCTTCGGCTGGACGCAAGCTGCCGACGCGCTGAAGGACGGCTCCGCCGGTATGTTCATTCACGGCGACTGGGCCAAAGGTTACCTGATGCAGGTCGGCGCCACGCCGGACGTGGACTTCGGCGTCGTGAGCAGCCCCGACGCGCAAGGCGTGTTCGTCTACGGCATGGACGTGTTCGCGATTCCGGCCGGCGCCAAGAACGAGACCGGCGCGCTCGATTGGGTCAAGACCATTGCCTCACCCGAAGGCCAGGTGGCTTTCAACGAGTACAAGGGCTCGAGCCCGGTGCGCCTCAACGTTCCCACCAAGGGCCTGGATGCGATGGCCAAAGGCATCTACGGCGAATTCAAAGACGCCAAGCAACGCATCCGCGCCGTGGGTCTACCCTCGGCGTGGGACGACGGCTTCGTTCAGCTGTCGAAGGATCATGACAAGCAAGCGTTGCTGCAGATCATGATCGACAATCCGATCGGCGAATGACGGGGACGGGCGGCGCGAGCCGCCCCTTCAACCGACGTCGAGCGAGATGGCGTCGCCGTTCAGGTCGACCCTGACGGTGCCGCCCGCCGGCAGCTTGGCGGACAACAGCGCGTGCGCGAGCGGATCTTGCAGCTCTTTGAGCAGGGTGCGCTTGAGCGGCCGCGCGCCAAGGGCGGGCTCGTAGCCCAGGTCGACCAGACGCTGTTTGGCCGCCTCCGTCACCTCGAGCGTGAGCTTGCGCGGCGCCAGCAAGCGCGACAGCTCCTTCAAACGAATGTCGATGATGCGCCGCAAATCGAGCTTGCTGAGGGGGCGAAACACCACCACGTCGTCGAGCCGATTCAGAAACTCCGGGCGGAAGAACTCGCCCAAGCGCTCGAGCAGCAAGTCTTTCATGGCTTGGCGGCCGTCTTCGGAGTCGAACAGCTTGGCTTCGGCGTCCAGGATACGCTCCGAGCCGATGTTGCTGGTCATGACCACGACCGTGTTCGAAAAATCGGCGAGCCTGCCGCGGCCGTCGGTGAGGCGCCCGTCGTCGAGCACCTGCAACAGCAGGTTGAACACGTCTTGGTGTGCTTTTTCGACCTCGTCGAACAACAGCACCGAGTAGGGTCGGCGTCTCACGGCCTCGGTCAAGAAGCCGCCTTGGTCGCTGTCGGCGTAGCCGGGCGGCGCACCAATCAGGCGCTGAGCCATGTGGCGCTCCATGAACTCGCTCATGTCGAGCCGGGTCAGGGCCGCTTCGTCGTCGAACAAGAACTCGGCCAAGGCCTTGGCCAGCTCGGTCTTGCCGACTCCGCTCGGACCCAACAGCAAGAACGAGCCGATGGGGCGCTTGGGATCGCGCAAGCCAACGCGACCGCGCCGAACGGCGCGAGCTACCGCGGACAGCGCGTGATCTTGCCCCACGATCCGCTCGCCCAACCGGCCCTCCATTTTGAGCAGCTTTTCGGCCTCGGCTTCGAGCATGCGGTCGACCGGGATGCCGGTCCAGGCGGCCAGGGTGGCGGCCACGTCCGGCTCTTCCAGCCTCGGGCTTTCGACGCTGCCGCCTTGGCTGCGTGCCGCTTCTTCGGCGCTGGCCAAACGCGCTTTCAGCTCGGGCAACGTGACGTGCTCGAGCTCTCCCAAGCGGGCGAAGTTTTTCTCTTCGCGGGCGCGCTCCAGCTCGGCTTCCGCGGCTGCCAGCTCACGGCGGATGGTTTTCACGGCGGCGGTGACGCCGCGTCGCCCTTCGATGGTGGCGCGTAGGCTGGTGGCCCGCGGCAGCAGACTGGCCTGCTCGGCGCTGAGCTTGGTCGCAAGCTCCTTGGCCGACGCTTCTTCCTCGTCGGCGAGCGAAGCCAGCTGCGCCGCGAGCGAGCCCAAGCGCTGCACCAGCTGGTCCAGCTCCAGCGGCATGCCGTCGGTTTCCACGCGCTTGCTGGCCGCCGCTTCGTCGAGCAGATCGATGGCGGCGTCGGGCAAGCGTCGCTCTTGCACGTAGCGCTTGGCCAGCTCCACCGCGGCTATGACGCTGCGATCTTCGATGGGCACGCCGTGATGCTGCTCGATGCTGCGCGCCACGCCGCGCACGATCTCGATCGCCTCTGCCACGGTCGGCTCGGCCACGGCAATTTCCGTGAAAGAACGAGCCAAAAGCGGCTCTTTTTCCGCGAGCTTGCGCAGCCCGTCGGGAGTGGTGGTCGCCAGCACCCGGAGCGCGCCCTGCGCCAGGGCCGGCCGCAGCACGTCGGCCAAGCTGGCGCCGGTCGGGCCCTGGCCCAGCAGCTGTTCGAGCCCAGGAATGAACAAAATGTGCTCGACGCCGCCACGGGCGCCGAGCGAACCGAACAGCTTGCGCAAGCGCTCTTCAATCTCGCTGCGCAGCCGGGTGCCGGCCACCACCGCTCCCAAATCCAGCTCGACCAGGCGCGCGCCCAGCAAGCGCGTCGGCACGTCGCCGGCCGCGATGCGGCGAGCGAGCGCGCGCACGATGGCGCGCTTACCGACGCCGACGTCACCGACCAAGAGCGGGTGATTCTTTTGGCGCCGCTCCAAAATGGTCACGAGCCGCCGCACCTCCGTGCCCCGCGCGATCACCGGATCTCCGGCGTAGGGGCCGTCCAGCAATGGGCGCGTTAGCTCGAGCGCGCCACTGCTGAGCTCTCCCGTCGCCGCCTCGGCCTTGTCGTCGAGCAGGGCGGTGTGACGCCGCAGCGCGCCGGGTCCGACCCCGAAGGCCGACAGAATTTCACCCGCCGCCCCGCGAATTTCTTGCGAAAGCGCGTTCAGCAGGTGCGCCGAGGTGACGCGCGGCGCTCGCTCGAGCGTGGCGTCGCGTTCGGCGCGGCCGAGCAGATCGATCATGGCGTCGGACAGATAGGAGCGGTCTTTGGACTGCGGCAGCGTGGAAAGAGCGCGCTCGACCGCGGCTTCGAAATCCAAAACGCTGGGCGTGGCCCGCTCGAACACCCCGCGCGTGCTGCGTCCCCGCTCCAGCGCGCGCGCCAGCAGATGCAGCGGCTGAACCTCTTGATGGCGCCGCTCGTCGGCCAGCGCCTGGGCGCGCGCCACCAGCGCCTTGGCCGGAGGCAGGTAGCGGTCGAGGGAAAGCGTGGTGAGCGGCGGCTCGTCCGGCATGGTGCGGCCCGAGCATAGCCTACTGGCCGAGTCGGTGTAGGCTGGCATGGCGTGACCGTCTTCGAGCTGCCGGATTGGTTTTGGATGGGGGTTGGCGTCTCGCTGGGGCTGGCGTTC
>JBEQSW010000637.1:0-17624 GCA_040348565.1 Myxococcales bacterium
CCCCCGCTCGCTGGCGGGTTCGGCTCCGCCCCGGCGCCTGCTCCCAGGTCGGCCACCCCCCCGCAGGCATTGAGCAGCCAGCACAAACCCAACCACGGCAGCGTCCGTCCAGTTACCATTCAAGGCCTCCGCAGCAGGTAACTGCAGCTTCTATACCGCAGCTAGAACTGGCGCGAAACGATGGTCGGTTACCAGCAACTGGCTACCGCTGGACAGCTGCTGTTACCAGCTGGCGGAGCAACCTCCGTTCTTGCTCCAGCACATAGCCCGGCGAATCCGGCGGTTTGTAGCCGGGGTCGGTCGTCAACGCCAAACCGGTCGCGTTGTCCATGCGGGTGAGGAAGATGGAGTTGGCGCTGGTGGCGAAGGGGTAGCCGCCGCCCCACACCATACAGGTTGCCGTCTTCGTCGAGCACGGGCGCCGGGTCGATCACGCTTTTTGGGGGTCGCGCTGCCGCCAGCGAGCAGCAACCTCGGTCCCTCCTCAACCTCGGAGTAAACATTTTTCGATTCGGTCATCCGAATCGAAAAATGCGTTCTCGCCTCTCTGCACCTCCCGTCCTCCCGCTGACCACTGGTCTCATTTGTCAGCTGCCCGCCCGCTAAGCCTGGCCTCTGGCGAGGCTTTCGCGAGGACCGGAGCGGAGCGTACTTACGTACGTGAGCACCGGACCGCAGCGAAAACGAAGCCAGAGGCCAGGATCAGCGGGCGTCGCTAACAGCTGAAATGAGACCAGTGATGAGCGTCCTCCCGTCCTCCCTGTGAAATCCCCAAGGCTCTCGACACGACCCGCCAGCACGGAGGCAGCCCGAAGCGGTCGCCCGGCTTGGCCTGGCATCGCTACGAGAGTTTCTGCAAGGGATCTGCGGCGCGGCAGCCCAAGATGTTTGGAATCCTTAGCGAGCTGCATCTCGGCCGCCGGGATCTGAACAATCCGAGTGGATCTCAGTCGGCGGCGCGAGCGAGGATGAAGGCCGAAGGGACGAGCAGTTGGGCCAGGCGCTTGACAGGGCGGCGGGTTTTGGGTCGGCTGCTCGCGAGGAGTGCCGAAATGCTCGAGAAAGCGCTGTGCGTGGTGTCGGTGTTGCTGACGGGATGCTTTGCCAACGTGGCGGCGCTGGAGCCGAAGGCGGAGAGCGTGAAGGTCGTGCACGAAAGCGACAAGCCGTTGCGCTGCGAGGTGCTGGGGAAGATCAGCGGAACGTCGCGCAGTGACGACGAGAAGGAAGCGCGCACGGGCGCCGAGAACGACTTTCGCAATCACGCGGCGGAGCTAAAAGCCAACTTTGCGTTCATCGAAGCCGAGCGCAGCGGACCGGTCGGCACCAGCTCACAGCACGACGTGTTCATCGGCGGCAAAGCGCTGCGCTGCCAGACCGAAGAGATGGAAGAGGCCGAGGAGAAGCAGGCGGCCAGCGAGCGCGAGCAGAAGGAAAAGGCGGACGTCGAGCGCGAGCAGAAAGAGGCCGAAGAGAAGCAAGCCGCCAAAGACAAGAAGCACGGCAAGAAATAGCGCTTCGAAAGCGACCGCCACCGCCGAGGGCCGCAGTTTGTGCGTGAACGTTAGCGCGTGGCGGTGAACGTGCGGTCGTCGGTCTTCCAGGTCACCGTCGCCGCGTAGGGGGCGCGGAACTCGAGCGTGAACACGAACGTGCCCTTCGGGTGATGCCAGGTGGTTTGCCACTCTTGATGCTCGGGCGTGTCCTCGAAGCTCATCAAGTCGTGGCCCAGCTCACGCAGCTGGCTGGCCAGGGCCTGACCCACGCTGACCCAGGTGGTGCCGGTCAAGTCGCTGAAACGCTCGGCGGCGAGCTCGGCCAAATCGTTGCAAAGGCTCTGAACTTGCTCGGGCGTGCCCGACAGGAACGCGGCCGGCGCGAACTTGGGACGTTCGGTTGCGCTCGGTTTTTTGGCCTTCTTCTTGTCACGACCAGCTCGCATGCCGGCACCATAGCCCACGGTGCTAGAAAAGCCCGCGCGATGAAACGCTACTTGGTGCACGCGGCGCGCGCCGGCGTCGATTGGTCAATAGCGAGCTGTTTGAGCGATTTCAGCTTCCCGTGGCAGGAGACGGCGCTGGCGCCGACGGAGTTTCGCGCGCTGTGGACGTCCGAGCGGCTGCACTTTCGCTTCGACTGCGTGGACCAGGACTTGGTGCTCGGCACGGGTCGAACCGAAAAGGAGCGCGTGCTCGGCTCCGATCGCGTCGAAATCTTCCTTGCTCCCGACTTGGGGCTCGCCCCCTACTTCTGTCTGGAGATGGCGCCGAACGGCGAGCGCTACGGCTACCGCGCGCGCAGCTACCGCCAGTTCGACGACGACTTCGAGTTTCAGGACCTGCAGCTGAACGCGAGCATTGCCGGCGAGCGCTACACGGTGGAAGGCAGCTTGACGCTCGCCTGCTTGCGAGAGTTGGGCGTGCTTCCGGCAGGCGCGCGTGAGCTATTCGCGGGCGTGTACCGCGCGGAGTTTTCACGCCGGCCGAACGGCGGCGTGCACTTCGGTTGGATGTCGTGGGTCGACCCCAAGACCCAAAAGCCGGACTTCCACGTCCCGAGCTCTTTTGGCGTGCTGGAGCTGCGCGACTGAGCTTTCAGGGCAAAACGACGTCGAGCGCCGCGCCGGTGTAGCTGACGGTTTTGTCCGCGGTGGGCGTGAACGAGAAGCCGACCGCTTTGCTGGCCGAGACGAGCACGACCTGCACCATGCGCGTCTCCAACATGCCCGGAAACGTGCCCTCGCGCGCGCCCAAGGTGAGCGTCTTGGTGGCGTCTTTCCAGGTGATGGGGATGCGGGCGAAGGCGTTGTTTTCGTAGGCGAAGGTTTGGCCGTCGTCTTCGTAGAGCGTGAAGGCACCGTCGGCGCCCGCGTAAACGTAGATGGTGAGCGGGTCGATCGGTTTCTCACTCGTGTACATCAGCTCGGGGCCGAACGGCACGATCGAGCCGGCCCGCACGTGCACCGGCATGGCGTCGAAAGCGGCGCTGGCGGTGACGCTCTTGCCGCCGGCGAGCGCCGCACCAGTCCAAAAGTCGTACCAGCCGCCCGGCGTGGTGGGCAGATACACCGAGCGATCTCGCGCGAGATAGGTGGTGACGGGGCTGACCAAGAAGGCTTTGCCGAACATGAACTGATCGGCCACGTTCAGCGCCGCGCTGTCGGTGCGAAAGTCCATGACCAGCGGGCGCAAAATGGTGCCCGCTTCGTGCGTGACCGCGCCTGCCAGCGAGTACACGTACGGCAGCATGCGGTAGCGCAGGCGATCGAACTTCAGCTGAGCCAGGTAGGCCGGGCTGGTTTCGCCGCCAAATTCCCACATTTCACGGTTCGGAGTCTGGCCGTGCACGCGCAACAGCGGCAGGAAGGTGGAAAACTCGAACCAGCGCGTGCTGAGCTCTCGCCACTCTTCCGCGTTGGCGCCGTCCGCAAACTTGGTCGGCACCGCGAAGCCGCCACTGTCGACCGTCCAGTACGGAGTGCCCGAAACCGAGTAGCCGACGCCGGCGGCGATCTGTTTCTTGAAAGCCGTCCAGGTGGCGGTGATGTCACCCGACCAGATGGCGGCGCTGTAGCGCTGCTGCCCGGCGAACGCCGAGCGCGTCAAGATGAACACGCGTTGATCGGCCTTGGCGGCGCGCTGCCCTTCGTAAACCGCTTGGCTGTTGACGAGCGGATAGGCGTTCTCCATGCGCGAGCCGCTGCCTAGCGCGGTCGGCGTCATGTGGGTTTGGTAGTCGTTGCGACGCTTGGCCTCGCTCGGGTGCGGGCCCTCCACCGTCTCGGGCTCGCTGGCGTCCAGCCACCAAGCGTCGACGCCTTTGTCGAACAGCTGGGTTTTCATCTGCTGCCAGTACAGCGCGCGCGCCTCGGGGTTGAAGGCGTCGTAGAAGGTGAACGGGTAGCCGACGAAGTCCATGAGCTTGTCGGTCAGGTTCGGCTGGTACAAAAAGCCCTTGGAATTGAGGGCGGTAAAGTTGGCGGTGTCCGGGTAGAACTTCGGCCAAACCGAGATCATCAGCTGCGCGTGCTGGTCGTGCAGAGACTTGATCCAGCCCGCCGGATCCGGAAAGCGCGTGGCGTCGAAGGCGTGCGAGCCCCAACCGGCCGGCTCCCAGTACTGCCAATCTTGCACGATGTTATCGAGCGGGATGTTGCGTGAGCGGTAGCCCTTCACGACGTCCAGGCTCTCTTGCGCCGTCTTGTAGCGCTCGCGACATTGCCAGAGGCCAAAGGCGGTGCGCGGCAACATCGTGGCCTGGCCGGTGATGCGCCGGTAGCCGGCGACCACGTGATCGAGCTCGGGGCCGTAAGCGAAGTAGTAGTCGGTGCCGTCCGCCACTTCCGACCACAAGGCGGTGCTGGGAGTGGCCACCGGCGGCTTCCATCGCAGGTTGATGGTGTTGACGCCTCCGTCGCTCGCCCATTCGAGCTTCACCGGGTAGCTCTGCCCGGCGGTCAACTTGACCTTTGCCAGCTCGGTCGCGGCCAGCCAGCCTTGCCGAAAATGGTCGATCACGACGACACCATCGACGGTCAGCTTCACGTTTCCGGAGGCGAAGGTCTGAAACTGATAGTCGCCAGTGACGCTGGCCTGCACTTGGCCCGTCCAGCTCACGGTGCCGGTGCCGGGCGCCACATCGCCCGGGTTGGCCGGATTCGTCGCGTAAAGCCCGGTGACTCCCGGCAATGGCACCGCTTCCGCCAGGTCTCCGAAGCGCGTGAACGACGTGTTGTCCCACAGGATGCCGTAGCCGCGGCTCGAGACCAAAAACGGCACCACGACGTTGGTGTTGTATTGGTAGAGATCGAGGTCGTAACCCTTGAGGTTGACGAAGCCTTGTTGATGCTCGCCCAGGCCATACAGCGCTTCGCCGTCGTTGGGCTCCCACTCTTGGCGAGCGCTTTGCGTCGCTTCGCCGTGCACGGTGGCGGGCGTGAACACGCGGCCGCCGGCTTTCTCCGCCACGATGGGCTGCCCCGCCGCGTCGGCGAACGAAACGGCACCGTTGGACTTGTCGACGGTGATCTTGAGCTTGGCGGTGGTGATGGTCGTCTTGAGGTCGACGTCGGTCGCTTGCCAGAGCGCGCCATCGCAACGCTTGGGCGCCGCCATCAGGCTTGGCCGCGTGAAGAAGGCAGGGTCTTTGGCGAAGGCGACCCGGATCAAGTCTTCGGCGCACACCTCGAGCTTGAGCGTGCCGCCCGCCACGTCGATGGTGGGCGGTTGCTCGACCATGGGCGGCGCGCCACCGCCGGCGGAGCCCGCGCTGCCGCCGAGCGACGATGCCCCGCCGGTCACGCCCGGCATACCGGCGCTGCCGGCTGCCGACCCACCGACGCCGACGCCCACCCCGCCGCTGGCTTGGCCACCGCTGGTGGTCGGGGACGGCGACTTCGTCGGGCTGCCGCAACCGGCCGCGACCCCGAGCACCAGCGCGAACAGGCTTGCTCCAGCATGGCGTGGGCTCAACTTCAGCGACGATCGACGGGTCATTGGCTAGGGGTGACGCACTTCGACGCAAAAGGTCCACTCCCCCGTGGGCAAGCACCGCGATCGGTGGTCGTGACCCGACCTGTGGGGTCGGTCAGAACGCGCAAAAGCCGGGCGTGCCGAAGGTCGGCAGAAAGCGTGCGCCGGCGCCGATGGAGTACGACGGCTCGAGCCATTCTTGGCGGAAGTATAGGTTGAAGATGAGCGACTCGAACGTCACGCCGGTGTGGGGCGCGACGCGGGTGCGCTCTTTCTCCAAGAACAGGCTCGCGCCGAGCTCGCCGTCGATCGCGAAGATCGGGCGCATGTGCGGCATGTCCCCGCCGCCGTGCGCCGCCAGAGTCAGCTCCAGGCGCGACGCCTTGACCGCCGAAACCCGCAGCAACGGCCCCACGCCGTGGCGCTCAGACTGATCGTTGCACTCCGAATGGTGCTCCAAGTGGTGGGTGGCAAAGCCCTCGACGCCCCATTCGAAGCCGCCGCGCTCACCCACCGCGTAGCCGATGAAGGCGCCGACCCCGCCCACCTGAAACGGCTCGGCGCGCGCCGGCACCCCCAAAAACATCAAAAACATCAGAGCGGCGACCGTCGACCCCGCCCGAACCCCGCGCTGCTGAACGCCCATTGGCAGCACCGTAGCCGAACCGGGGTCCGGCGCCTGCTGGCAACCTGGGATTTACTTGGCGGGCCGGCCGCATTTCCCTTGAGCAGTTTTCCCGAGTTGAGCCATCCTTATAGCGTCAGATGAGCGCGAGCCCGGCGACGCCTCCACTCAGGAAGTGGTCGTGGTTGGGCAGAGGTGCGCGCGGAGCGACACGCGTTGCGGTCTTGGGCGCACTTGGCTGGGGGTTGCTGTCGGCCGCGTCGTGCAGCACCAAAGACCCGTTGCCGGCTGCTCGCTCCGGACCAGGCTCGGGCGGCCTGGATCCTGCCGACCTCTGCGCAACACCGAACCAGGGTTGTCCGTGTGATGGGCAGGCCGCGGTGGTCGAGTGCGGGAAGGTCGTCGAGCAGCACACCGACTACGTGACTTGCTCGGTCGGCCATCGCAGCTGCGACAACGGGACTTGGGGCGAATGCCTCGGTGAGCGCACTGCCCAGGCCACGGTTCGCGGCTCGGCCCCCGCCGGCGCCGGCTACCGGATTCAAGCGCTGGGCGCGGGCGCGGAGTGCCCTTCCGGCTTCGACCCGTGCGATCCGTACTGTCACCAATTCATCGACGGCCCCGGAGATTTCACCACCGGTCCAGGGCTCGACAACGGCACCAACGGCTTGACGCTGAAACAGTCGGTGGCCAACGGCTGCTCATCGCTGTCGCTCTCGGCCAGTGCCACCACGCTGCACATCAATCAGCTGTCACCCGTCGCGCTGCAAGAAGGCGACGTGGACCTAACGGCGACGCTGTCGCCCAACGGCTGCCGCCCGGCGCCGTTCCTGACGACTTGGACGTTGGACAAGTTCGACGTGGCGCAGGTCACGGGGACGAACAACCAAGACGGCACCTTCAGCATGACCAGCCCGTACGCGGGCGACGTCAAAGTGACGGCGTACGCCGCCGGCCTCTCGGCGTCGCTCACGCTGCACGTGAAGGTCAACGTGCTGGAAGCGCCCACCACGACCGGCGCGGCCGCGCCGAACTTCCGCGCCACCAGCGGTCAGATCTCCACGTTTGGCACGGCCACGGCACCGCTGGCGGGTAGCGCGACCAGCACCGCCACTTGGCTCTACCCCTACGCCAGCACCTATTTTCCGCTCGGTTTGCTGCCACCGGCGGTGCTGTACCGCTACAGCCCCACCGGCGCGGGCGCGGTCAAGGTGTCGTTGCGCTACCCCACGGGCCAGACCGCGACCGGCGCCGACTTCAACTATTCGCTGATCGTGAAGGAGACGAACGCCATCTCGCAATCGGCGAGCTTGGCCGCCAACACGCTCGATCCGCAGGTGATCGTGCCCACCGTGGCTTGGCAGGCGTTCGAGCAAACGGCGCGCGGTGCCGATGCCGAGCTGATCGTGCAAAGGTTGCCCGCCTCCGGAACGCTCGAGCTAGAGAAGCCGCGTGCCGTTCATTTCGTCAACGGGCAGCTGAAGGGCACCGTTTACTACAACTCGTACAGCTCGCCCCAGGGCGGCAACACCGGCGCCGTGCTGTCCATCGCGCCCGGCGCCAGCTCTCCCGAGCTCGCGGTGCAGCCCTCGGGCAGGTGCACGGTTTGCCACACGCTCAACATCAGCGGCACTCGGCTGATCGCCAACGGCGACGGTACGACCATCGCCTTCAATCAATCGCGTCGCTACGATCTCACCAGCAACTCGGCGCCGTCTCCGACCGTGCTCAACAACTACAACGCGCCCGGCGGCGACAGCTCGAACGTGCCGGGTGACCGCTTCACGTTCGGTGCACCGCTCACCGATGGCGCGTATTACATGACGCACGGCGGAACCGCCGCCGGTGACCCCAACTTCCGCGCGCCGCCCGACGTGTCCAACCTGTACAGCGTCGGCGCCCCCAGCACGATCGTGCCGGTGACGAACTGGCCCAGCAACGCGCTGGCCATCACGCCACGCTTCTCGGTCGACGGGTCGCGCTTGGCCTTCGGTTATTGGGGCGGCACGGCGCTGAACCAAAGCCCTTCCGGCACGCTGACCAGCTCGAGCACCCGGTTGGCAGTCGTCGATTTCACCTGCGCAAGCCCGCCTTGCGGCGCGGGCTCGACGGGCTTCTCGGTCAGTAACGCTCGCGATCTTGCGCCTGGCATCGCGGAGAAGACGGCCTGGCCGTCGTTCTATCCGAGCGGTGACGTGGTGCTGTACCAGCGTCAGTACCGCTCGGCCAAGACGGCGGTGAGCTGGTCGGCGTCGGACATCAATACGTCGACCGGCGCGCTTTCGGAGATTTGGGCTTCGAAGGTGCCCAACAACGGCTCGACCGCCGCCGTCCCGACGCCGCTGACCAACTTGAACGGCGTCAACTTGCCGACTCGGCCGCGCACCATCGTGGACGACACGAAGCCGCTCTATCAGTTTCCGATCGTTCGCTTCGAAACGTCGCAGAGCGGTAGCGTCTCACCGGCGGCCGTGTACTTGACCGGCACCGCCGCCTCCAGCGCCACGAACGCGCTGACGGCGTCGGACATACGCCTGAAGATCACCGTCGGCGGCGCGCTCGGTACGGCCAAGTTCCGCTACTCCACCAACGCCGGCACCACCTACAGCACGACCGACCTTGCCACGAGCAGCACGGGCACGGCGCTCGGCACCAACACCGGGCTGTCGGCGGTCTTTCCCGCCGGCACGTACGTCGCAGGCGGGACCCCCACCGTTTATCGCGCCATGGTGGGCTACGTGACGTTGGGCGGCACGCCTCAAGGCGGCCCTTGGGATTTCCGGATAGCGATCAGCACCACCGGCGCGCTCGGCACGGCGCAGTTCCGTTACTCGACGGACGGCGGCAGCACCTGGAGCGCGCCGTTGACCACCGCCGCCACCGTCACGCTGGGAACCACCGGCATGGTCGCCACCTTCGCCAACGTCACCTACGCCTCGACCGCTTGGGTGTGGGGGGCTTTGGTCTCGCACTACCACGACCCCAACGCGACCTTCACCATCAACGTCGCCGACAATTGCCGCGCTTCTGGCACCGTCACCAGCGTCAACGATTCGCAGCTCAACTACGTACCGTCGGTCAACCCCACGACCGCCGGTGACATGACTTGGGTCGTGTTCACGTCGCGCCGCATGTACGGCAACGTCGCGTACGACGACCCGTGGGATGCAGAGCCTGCCGCCACCAACGGCACGGCTTACACCTGCAACTCCGGTACGCCGCCGACCAAGAAGCTGTGGGTGGCCGCGCTGGACAAGAACTTCACGCCCGGCAGTGACCCGAGCCATCCGGCTTTCTATCTGCCCGGCCAGGAGCTGAAGGCCGGCAATTCGCACGCCTATTGGGTCAGCACCCCGTGCGCGGCTGCGGGCGCGACCTGTAGCACCAGCGACGATTGCTGCGGCGGCTCCGGCGCGACCCCCACCGCGCGCTGCAACGGCAGCAGCAAGGTCTGCCAATCGATCGACGATTGCTCTCCGACCGGAGACGCCTGCGCCACCAACGCCGACTGCTGCCCGGGCTTGGTCTGCAACGGCAGCGGCATGTGCGCCAATCCGGTATTTTATTCGACTCAGACCTTCGAGCGCGAATACGTGGCCGAGTGCGACCCCGGCTACAAGGTGGCTTGGCGCTTCTTCGAATGGCAAGCCACCATTCCGGACGACACGTCGATCGACCTGTCGGTCCAAACCAAATCGCAAGACGACGCCGTGTACGAGCCGGTGGCGGGTGCCTCGCTCGGCTCCATCACCGAAACGACCGACGCCGGCGAGTGGGTGCACGGCGAGGACACGGTAGACGAGGTGCTGGCGAGCGCGGACGTCGGCTCGCGCTCGTACCTGAAGGTGAGCATGACCTTCAATCCGGACTCCAACGGCACGATTTCGCCGCTGCTCTCGGCCTGGCGGCAAAACTACGATTGCCTCCCCGCCGAATAGTCGAGCGCCATGTCCTCGTCGTCAGGTTCAGTCACTCGCCGCGCGCGCGGCTTCTTGCTCGGGGCGCTTTCGGTTGGCTGCGCGGTCGCGGCTGCCACCGGCTGCAGCGACGACGAGCATGCCGGCTCTCCTGCCGCCGTTGCGGGCAAAGCCGGCGGCTCCAGTCACGCCGGTAGCTCGAGCGGCCACCCCGCGGCGGGCGGCGCCGAAAATGGCGGCGCCGCCACGGCACAGGGCGGAGCCGCGGCCGGCGCGAGCCCAGAGGGCGGAGCACCGCCGCTCGGCAGCGCTGGCGACACGCACGGCGATCCCCCGGGCATCGGCGGCGATCCGGGGCTCAGCTTGGACGAATGTCCCAGCGACACTCAGTCGCAGCCTCCGAGCTTGCCCGGCGTCTGCTCAGCGACCAAAGGCTGGGCAACCGGCGACGCGGTGCCGGTGGCGAGTGGCGACGCACCGACCTTCGTCGCCGTCACGCCCAGCGAGCTCACGCTGCTGTGGACCGAAGCGCCCAGCTCGGTGCCGGTGTACTTCGTGGCCGATCGCGAGTCGCCCGACGACGACTTCGGCGAAGCGCAGGAGCTGCCATTCGGGCACGTGCTCGGGCTGAGCCCAGACGGGCTTCGCCTGACCCTGCTGACCGACGACGGCAGCCTCGCCGAGGCCACTCGCACGGCCCGCGGAGAAGCATTCGGGACCGCCGAGACGGGCGCCTACGAAACGCTCGACGCGGACCGGACCGCCCACCACCTCATCCTGGGAGACACCGTGATCGCGGCCGACGACCACACGCTGTTCTACAGCGCCTGGTCCGTCGACGACGAGACGCTGTACCCGGTACACGTCTCGCAACGCAGCGGCAGCGGGGCGTGGCCGGTGGGGACGCCGCTGAAGACCTGCGAGCTGAAGGCCTACGGCGCGTTCGGACCCCGCCCGACCGGCGTTTCGGCGGATGGGCTCACGCTGTTTTACTTCGACGGCGCCCGCGGCACGGCTCGCGCCGGCTTTCGGGCCACCCTGGCCGCCGACTTCAGTTGGTTCGGCGATCTGCCCGACAACGCTACCCCCCAGCCCAACGCTGCCTGCGATCGGCTGTATTTCTCGCCGCTGACCGGCGCGCCCGGCTTGCTCGTCTCAGCCCGCAAGCCCTAAGCCGCGCGACCCGTCCAGCCGCCATCGTTGCGGTCGGTCAGAGCTGTACGGAGCTTCGGACACTCGGTGGCGAACCGTTCGACACCGCTTGTCTCGCTGGCCGCACGCCCGCCTTTGGCTCGAGGCCACTGCCGCCATTTCCGGACAGCTTTCGGGGCCGCCGCGCCCCGTTTTCGGCTTTGGGAGCCTGGCACGCCCGCTGCAATAGCTCCTCGCAAGAACGCGAGACTTCCTCGCTCCTCACCAAGGCTTTCAAGATGACCAAGACCCAAATCGCCGCCCTCTTCACCACCCTGCTCGCCGTTTCGGCCACGGCTTGCTCGAACGCGGGCGTGCAGCCCACGCGCGCCGCTTCGGCCGCCGTCGCCTGTGAAGGCGGCACGGTGAGGAACGACGACGACGCGGCTCGCTTCGACGGCTGCCAAGCAATCGTCGGGGACCTGCGCATCATTCGCTCGGATCTGATCGACGTCGCGGCTTTCCGAGACTTGCGGCAGGTGTCGGGCAAGCTGGTGATCGAGGGCAACGCCAAGCTCGTCAGCTTGGCCGGGCTGAAGAACGTGGAGCACGCTCGCAGCGTCGAAATTCGCGACAACCGCGTGTTGGCCGCCTTCCCCACGCTCTTGCCCCAGCTCAAGCACGTCGACGAAAGCGTCGTGCTCGACGCCAACCGCGGCTTGACCAAGAGCCAGATCAGCGCGCTCGTCGCTCGCGTCGAAGTTCGGGCCGAGCAAGTCACCGCCAACCTCGACCCCGCTTTGGCCAGCGGCGCGAACTGATTAAGGCTCGGCCAGAAACGCCAGCGCGTCCGCTTCGCTGAAGTCCGAGCGACCAAGCTCGACCCGAGCCAAGTGACGAAGCGCGCGGCGATCGGCACAACTGGTATTCTGCGCGACCGTGCGCTCGAGTTGGCGGCGATAGTCGTCACAGTCACCGAGTGACGACACCAGCAAGTCTGCGCGTTTGGCGCGGATCAACGCCAATAGCGCGGGGGAAGCTTCGCCGTAGGCTCGCACTTGCTCGAGCAAGAAAGCGGCCAGCGGCGTCGGCAGCTCGACGCCGTCTTTCACGTCGATGCGTGGAAACTCGTAAACGTGCCGAGGCGGTTTGAACGACGTCTGGTCGAACGTCGCCGCGCAGCCCTGGAAGATTTGCGTCGTCGGAATCAACACGACTCCACCTCGCTCTCGCTGGTCGACGCCGGCCGGCGCCCAACCGGCTATCACGTGGTTCCACGTCGGATAAAATAGGCCAACGCCGCGCACGCCTAAGTGGCGCGCCGCTACGCTGAACAACGCCGTGATCTCGTCGCACTCGGCGACGGCGCTGGCCGTCGAAAAGCTCGGCGTCGGCGGCGAGCGCAGCCACGCCTTCCAGATCTGAATCGACGACGGCTCTTGGTCGGTGACGTTCCAGCGCAGGCGCCACCAGCCGCCGTCGCGCGTGGCTTCGAACAGGGCCCACAAGCGAGTGAAGTCTCGGCGCAGCTGGGTGGCGTCGGCATCGGCCTGGTGACGCGCCGCGAAGGCGTCGAAGCTGGGAGTGAGCGCGGCGGTGTCGAGCCCGTCGATTTGCGCGGCCAAGGCCGCCCAAAAATCGCCCAAAGTCACGCGCGCGGGCAAAGTCACCGCCGTCGGCCCGCTTTCGTCGGAGCACGTCGGAGACGAGGTGTCTGGCACCACAGCGGGAGCGAGCGCGCTCGTCGGTGTCGACACGACCGGGGTTGGGGCGGCTTTCAGCGCTTGGAACGGCCGGGTTGCCCCGGAAGGACCTCCGCAGCCCGTGACCAACAGCCCCAGCGCCACCATTCGCATTCGGCTCGGCATCTCGATGGCTCATCGCCCAAGGGACGAGACTGTGACCGCTTCCGTGCTTAAATGACGGCGGATGGTCCAATCACCGCGTCGGGGTCTGGCTTGGGTGACAGCCGCGTTGCTGCTGGCAGCCTGTGGCGGGCGCTCCATGTCGCATGGCGACGACGGCAGCGAAGGCGGAAGCCCGGGCAGCGCCGGAACCAGCAATAGCGCCGGCACGAAGAGCAGCGGTGGGACCAGCACCGGCGGAGCCACCAGCACCGGCGGAGCCACCAGCACCGGCGGAAAGGGTGTCCCTGCCGCGCGCTGCGACGCCTTCGGGAACGAAAGCGGCCCGACCATTCTGGTGCAGCTCACCAATGGCACGCAGCGGCAGCTGTACCTGGGCCAACGCATGGCGGGCTGCGGCGTAGGCTCGCTGTTCACCGTGAGCGACGCCTCGGGGATGGCGCTCCAGGGTGCGCCATTTTGCAGCTCGAGCTGTCAAGATCTGGCCCTGGGCTACGTCCCTTCCTGCCCGCCCATCGCTTGCGTCGTCAGCTCGGTCGTCACGCTGGAGCCGGGTGAATCGTTTACGCAAGAGTGGCACGCTGCCTACGTGAGAGACGAGACGTTGCCGCCCGGCTGCGCCCCGGGCAGTGAAGGCGTCACCTGCTCGCGCGCCGTGGCCATCGAGCGAGGCACGTACACGTTCAGCGCAACGGCCGCCGCCGGCATGGACTGTTCCCAATTTGGCGGCGGCTGCTCCTCGTGCATCGCGGACAGCAACGGCGCCTGCGTCACGTACGGGGCCGTTGTCACGGGCAGCTCGCTGTCAGTCCAAGCGTCGGTCCTGCTCGACCCGAGCTACGGCGTCGGTCCAGCCAATGACGTGGTGCCCGTGGTCGGGCTGACCTTCAAAGAGTAGCGATTGACGCGGTCGGCGGCATTGGGCACGGGGCACGAATGAAGAAGGCGACCGTGCTCGAACAGGTGACGACGCCCGACGGCAGCGTCCAGGCCTTGGTCGAGCGCGACGGCCAGTACATGATCTGGGTCAACGGCCGCGAGCTGATGTCCACGCGGCACGCCTTCTCCGAAGAGCAGTTGGGTGTGATCGGCTGCCAGCCGCTCGAGAGCCGTCAAGGCGCGACGGTGCTGATCGGCGGCCTAGGCCTGGGTTTTACGCTGCGCGCGGCGTTGGTCACGCTGCGTTCGGACGCCAAGGTGCTGGTCGCGGAGCTGATGCCGCAGGTGGTGGCCTGGAACCGAAACCCGGCCTATCCGTTGGCGAGCGCCGCGCTGGCCGATGGTCGAACCGAGGTCGTGCTCGGCGATGTCGCGGCGCTGATCGCCAAAAGCAAGAGCCGCTTCGACGCCATCTTGCTCGACGCCGACAACGAGACCACGGCCATGAATACGGCCGGCAACAGCAGCCTGTACCGCAGCGCAGGCCTGGCCAGCATTGCGCGCGCGCTGAAGCCCCGGGGCAGCGTCGTGTACTGGTCGGTCGGAGAAGACCCCGCCTTGATCCGGCGCCTGACCCAGGCGGGCTTCGCGGTGGAAAGCCGCAAAGTGCGGAAGCACCCGAGCGCAAAAAGCGGCGGCTTTCACGTATTGATCACCGGGACGGCGGGAGCGGCTTCTTGACAAGCGGAGCGCGCCCGGTATCTTGGGAGCTCGTGCGCGCTCCGTTTTGCCTTCCGCTCCTCTCCGGGCTGCTTCTTAGCAGCGCGGGAGAGGTGTGAAACGCCGCAAAACGTAGCCCAAACGTAGCGTTTCCCAAGCTCTCTCCCGCAACTTGCCGGAGAGAGCGCGAACGCGCGTCGCGACCTCTTCGGCTCCCCTACCGACCGAGGTCCCGATGCCATTCGATGCCAAGCGTTACCAAGCCCCCGAACGTGTTCACCTGCCCAACCGCCGTTGGCCGGAGCGCGCCCTCACCCGCGCCCCCAGCTGGTGCTCGGTCGATCTGCGCGACGGTAACCAAGCACTTTCCGACCCGATGGGTCACGAGCGCAAGCGCGCGCTGCTCGAGCTCTTGGTCAAGGTCGGCTTCAAGCAAATCGAGCTCGGATTTCCCAGCGCTTCGCAGACCGACTTCGACTTCATCCGCTGGGCGCTGACCAGCGGCGCGTTGCCCGCGGACGTGATTCCGCAGGTGATAACCCAGGCGCGCCAGCCGTTGATAGCGCGCACCTTCGAGTCCATCGCGGGCGCGAGGCGCGCCATCGTGCACTTGTACAACTCGACCAGCGAGCTGCAGCGCCGCGTCGTCTTCGGCAAGTCCAAGCAAGAAATCTTGGATTTGGCCGTGCAGGGCACGCTTTGGGTCAAGGCCGAAGCCGACAAAATGCCCGAGACTCAGGTCATTTTTCAGTATTCGCCGGAGAGCTTCACCGGCACCGAGCTCGACTATGCGCTCGAGGTTTGCAACGCCGTAGCCGAGGCGTGGGACGCCGGCCCGGAGCGACCGATGATCGTGAACCTTCCGACCACGGTCGAGATGACCACGCCCAACGTGTTTGCCGATCGCATCGAGTGGTTCGACGACCACCGCGCGCGCCGCGAGCACGTCACGCTGAGCGTTCACTGCCACAACGATCGCGGCACCGGGGTGGCGTCGGCGGAGCTTGCCATGCTGGCCGGCGCGACGCGAATCGAAGGCACGCTGCTGGGCAACGGCGAACGCTCCGGCAACGTCGACATCGTCACCATCGCCATGAATTTGTACTCACACGGAGTGGACCCCATGTTGTATTTTTCGGATTTGCCAGAAGTGGTGCGCGTGGTCGAAGCGGCCACGCGCCTGCCCGTGCACCCACGGCACCCGTACGCGGGCGAGCTGACGTTCACCGCCTTCAGCGGCTCGCACCAAGATGCCATTCACAAAGGCATGAAGCACATGGAAAAGAGCCAAAGTGCCCGCTACGAGGTGCCCTATTTGCCGATCGATCCGGCGGACGTGGGGCGCGCCTACGAGCCTGTCATTCGCATCAACAGCCAATCGGGCAAATCGGGTTTGGCCCACGTGCTCGAGCGCGACCACGGCTACCGCGTGCCGCGCGCGCTGGCCATCGAGCTGAGCCAAGCGGTGCAGGCCGTCACCGACGCTCGCGGGGAGGAGCTCACGTCCAGCGACGTAGGGTCACTGTTCGAGCGGCAGTACTTCGACGTCGCGGGGCCGTACCGGCTGGAGACGGCCGGGGTGGAGCGACGCCGTGAAGGCAAAGAATGCGCGGTCGTGGCGCAGCTGCTGGTGCGCGGCGAGCGGCGTGAAGCGCGCGGCATCGGCAATGGGCCCGTGGAAGCGTTCGTGTCGGCGCTGAGCACTTTGGGCGGTCCCGCCTTCGAGCTGGCCGACTACGCCGAGCATTCGTCCACGCCGGGTGCCGGCGCGCGCGCCGTCGCGTACGTGGCGGTGCGCAGCGGCTCCGTCTTGCGCTACGGCGCCGGCCGTCACGAAGACGTGGTGCTGGCGGCCTTTCAGGCCGTATTGAGCGCCTACAACCGCGTGGAAAGCGCGCTTCGTGAGCTCGGCCCGCGCTCGGGCTCGTGAAGCGCTGGTCGTCACGCGCTCTGTTCGAAGTCTGGTCAGCGGGCGGCGACCGGCGGTTCGGCGGTGCCGCTCCTCACGGGGCGGCAGCCGTCGTGAGGAGCGTGGTAGCTCATGAAGCGCGTGCGCTCGAGCGGCGTCGGCCAGGGCAACGCGCCGGGCGCCGGGCTCTTGTCGGTGACCAGGTAGACGTCGTACGCCAGCAGACAATCTTCAGCGCGCCCGGTGCGTTCGGGATACGCCAGCAGCCACTCGCCAAAAGCCTGCCGGTAGGCCGCGTAGCCCTCTCCGCCGATGCGATCGGAGTACATGACGAAGTATTGGCTCTGACCCATGTGCGTGGGCACGACGTCCCCAGCCGGGAAGGGTTGGTCGCTCGCGACCTGGTTGTAAGGGTCGACGTGCTCGCCGCTCGCGGTCGTGGCATCGACGTAAATCATCGAATCTTGGCGCGGCGGCTCGCTGGCGAACATGCGCCAACCCTGCAAAATGCGCGGATATTCGATGATGGCGTGGGCCCACGCCGGCTGCGGCAGGCGCAGGGCTTTGGGCACCGGCGCGTTGTCGTTCAGCACCTCGGTGGTGATGGCCAGCAGCAAGAGCGCAACCGCTCCTTCCGATATCCAGCGCCAGGCTCGCGCGCGCGCCGGGTTGGGCGGCTCGACCGGTGTCGGCAAGGCCGCCCAGCGCAGCCCGAGCCGCACCCATCGCTCCAACCTTCGAGCCAGCGGCCCCATGCGCGCGCCAAAGCGGCGCTCGAGCAGGTCCCAGTGCTCGGCCAGCAACAGCAGCGGAAAGAACGACATCATGGCGGGGCTGAAGCCGCCCAGGTTCAGCCCCAGCGCGAAGCCCAAGTGCAGCAAAGGCATCAAGCACACGGCCAAAAGCCGCGCTTGAAACACGTAGATGGGGGTGATGATGAGCAGGAACCCCAGCCACTCGGTGACCAACGTGGACCAGCTGAGCGCGTGGATTGCCTGCACCGGCAGGTGCTCACGCATCCACACGCCGACCCACGTCACCAGCTTGTCTTGGTGAAGGGCGTAGTGCACGGCGCTGCCGTCGCGCCAGGCCGCGCCGCTCTTGGCG
>JBEQSW010000010.1:0-3649 GCA_040348565.1 Myxococcales bacterium
TCACGGCCGACGCCCCTCTTGGCGCGACGTTGCGCGGCGCTTTCTAAAGCCTAAAAGCCCGGGTCGTGCTTCCACGCCTTGGGCGTGCTGGCGGCGGGCGCCGCTGATTTCGGCGGCGCGGCCACGACGGGAGGCGCCGCCCGTACGGCGCCGGGGAATTTCCGAGACCCCGTGCTCGGCGCGCTGGTGCCTTCGGCGGCGTTCGGCACGGAAGGCGTGGGCTCGACCGGTAGCGAGCTCAGGTCCATCGCCGGGGCAGTGGGCGGGGGAGCTTCCACGTGTGGAGCGGCCGAAGCCGTGGGTTTGGCGGCGGCGGCCGGCTCCGCGGGTTTGGCGCTGCTCATGAACAACGCCACCGCCAGCGCGCCGATGGCGAACAGCCCGCCGACCACGGCCAGCTTCACCAGCCGCTTGCCGTCGCGCCCCGCGAACGCCGCGTCGATATCGGCCACGGGCTTGGGCGGAGCCAGGCTGGCCGCGACGCCGACCGTGGACAGCGCACTCACGCCGGATTGGCCGCTCAGCGTCGACTCGTTGAACTTGGGCCCGGCTTTGGAAGAGAGCTGGTGCTTGTCGGCGCGCTCGAGAGCGTCGGCCAGGGTGGCCTGCGATTGCTTGCGTTGTTCTTCGAACAGGCTGAGCACGAAGGCGCCGACTTCTTCGTCGGAGCCGCGCGAGGCGGGCGGCAAGGCTTTGTCCAGCGCTCGCAAGAGCTCGCTCGCGCTGGCGTAGCGCTGCTCGCGATCTTTTTCGAGCGCCTTCAAGAGCACGTCTTGCAGCGCCTGCGGGTAATCCGGCACGAATTTGCGCGGCGGAATCACCGGCTCGGGCGCCGTGATCGCGAACAACGTAGCGCCCTCGGACTCCTTGCGGAACGGATGCTTGCCGGTCGTGAGCGCGTACAGCACGATGCCCATCGCGAACACGTCCGCGCGCCGGTCGATCGGCTCGCCGCGCACTTGCTCGGGGGCCATGTAGCTGACCTTGCCCTTGAGCTGCCCGGCTTGCGTCGCGCCGTCACCGAGCGCGGTAGCTTTTGCGACGCCGAAATCCACGACCTTGGCCACGCCGTCGAAGGTGACCAAGATGTTTTGGGGCGAGATATCGCGATGGACGAGGCCGATCAGCTTGCCTTTGCCGTCGGTCAGCTCGTGCGCCGCGTGCAAGCCTGCCGACGCCTGCATCACGATGCGCGTCGCGACCGTGGTGGGCACGCCGCCCTTTTGCTTGGCGGCTTTCATCACCTGATTGAGTGGCACGCCGTCGATCCACTCCATCGCCAGGAACAGCACGCCGTCCTGCTCGCCCAAGTCCAAGATCTCGACCGCGTTCGGATGACGCACTTTCGAGGCGAGCGAAGCCTCGTCGAGGAACATCTTCTCGAACTGCTCGTCCTCGCTCAGCTTCGGCAGCATCGTCTTGACGGCGACGATCTTCTGGAAGCCGCGCGTGCCCTTGAGCCGGGCCGCCCAGACCATGGCCATGCCGCCAGCCGCAATCGGCATCAGGAGCTCATAGCGACCCAACACGTGACCCGGGCCGATCTCGTGTTGGTTCATGGCAGGCGGAGCGAGGGAAGCCTGTTTCACGCTTCCCTCGAATGTTACAGCCTAGACCTGATAGCTCAAAGCTTACGCAGACAATCGCGGCACATGTTCGAGGCGAGGGCGCCGATTGACCGAGTGGTCGCCGTTTGGCAACTGCCGTTTCGAACCGGCTGCACCGCCACACCTACAGTGTCGCCACGCCTGGCGCCGCCGTAAACGCTCACTCGTGAACGGTGACCTTGACCATCTGGATGGGCGTCGCCGGGCGGTCGCCCGCACCCGTCTTGGTCGTCTCGATCTTCTTGATCACGTCCATGCCCTTGATGACCTTGCCGAACACGGGGTGCTTGGAAGCGCCGGGCGTGAACCAGTCCAGGTAGTGGTTGTGGACGGTGTTGATGAAGAACTGACAGCTGCCGCTGTCAGGACGGCCGGTGTTGGCCATGGACAACGTGCCGGGCTCGTTGGAGAGCTTCGCGTCGGCGGGGTGCTCGTCCTTGATCGTGCCGTCGGGGCCGTTGCCGGTGCCGGCGCGCGGGCTGTTCGGATCGCGGCTATGCGGGCAGCCGAACTGGATCATGAAGTTGCTGATGACGCGGTGAAAGTGCAGCCCATCGTAGAAGCCAGCCTTGGCTAGCTTGATGAAGTTGCCAGCCGTGAGCGGCATCTTGTCCGTGAAGAGCTCGATCTCCACGTCACCTAGGGAAGTGCTCAGCGTCGCAGTCGGATTTGCCATGGGGCCCGGGAGGCTAGAAGGCCAAACCTAGCCGGTCAAGACGGACGGCCGCGTGGAGCCGACGGTGAAGGATTGGGCGGCAAAAGCGGCCGGGCGAGCCGTCCGTCCTCTGTTCTGTGCGCGCTCGCGCAACGCGCGAGCCAGATCGCCCTCAACCACACTTTGGCGCGAGCAGATCACGATCGGCACCAGAGGACCCGAGTGAACGAAACTCGGCGAGGCCGAGCGCCGATCGCGCTTCAGGTCAGAACGATCGCGAGGCGCTAGGGCAGGGCACGGAGGAAAAACAAACAACCTCAGTTGCACACGTTCAGGAACAAGCCCGACGCGAGCAGCATGTACACCGCTCGCAGCGATTCCTCGTAGTACGTGGTGTCCACGATGCCGCGGAAGGCGCTGCCGTAGAGATCGGCCTTGGCCTGGCTCTGCGACATGGCCGCGAGCGCGAAGGCGCCGGTGAACGTGGAGTTGTGGTTCACGCTCTCTTTGGTGCCGGTCAGCGTGTACATGTCGCCGATGGCGGTGATGCCGCCGGCGGGACCGTCGACCCAGGTGACTAGCTTGCCCAGCCAATCTTTGGCGGCGGGCGTGCCGTTCCAGACGTAGTCGACGGCGACGCGCCAAGGCGTGCGCGCGGCGTCGTAGCCGTAGCGATCGCCGTTGGCGTAGCCGCCGCAACCGGCGCTGCCGCTGGTGCTCGACCAGTTGGGGACGAGCCCGGTGGAGCCGTTGGCCGCGCGCGAGAGCTGCGTATAGCTGTCGGTTGCTAGCTTGTTCCAGAACGCGGCCTGGTCGGGCTTCTTCTTGGCGAAAGCGCGGTAGTAGGCGGGCGAGGAGTAGGAAACGTTTTGGCAGCTGTCGAGACCGCTGGACGCCGGCTTCAGGTAGTTCTCGGCGCCTTCGCTGGTTTCCTTCGACTTGATGGCGGCGATCAGCGTGGTGGCTTCGGTCAAGTAGGTGCCGCCCCACTTGCAGGACGCTTGCAGCAACGCCATGGCCGCGTCCAAATCGCCGTCGGAAGCGGAATTGGGGTCCGAGGTGTTGTCGCAGCCGCTGCCCTTCCAGCCCATCAAACCGCCGGTGGAGCGAGACTTGTAGAAAGCCCACAGGCCGTCGAACTCGGTGCGATCACCGTGACCGACGGTGAGCAGCATGCCGTAGCCGATGCCTTCGGATACCGTCTCGTCGGCGTTGAACGCGACGCGGAAACGGTTGCCGCTGCACGTCTTCAAGTACTTGGTCTTCCAAGTGGTGTACGCGGTCTTGGCGTGGCTGGGCAGAATCGTGGCGGGGAAGAAGCCGGTGCCCTTGCCGGGGTTCGTCTCGGCGTTGCCGGTGCCGCCTTCGATGGGCACGTTGTCGCTGC
>JBEQSW010000011.1:0-19901 GCA_040348565.1 Myxococcales bacterium
CGTCGGTCGTCGATAGGGGCGCTTGGGCGCCGTAGGTGACGCGAATCACCCCGTGCGCGGCTTGCACCAACGTGGGTACCGGGCCGCGAACGGTGCCTTGGACGACGCCGTACGTCTCGTTCAGGGCGAGCAGGGCGAGCCGACGCCCGACCTCCCGCTTGTTGCCGGGATGAATGTTGTCCGGGTTACCGATGTCGAGCGTGACGACCATTCCGGTGGCGGGCAGCTCGAGCGCCTGGGCTTGAGCTTCACGCAGGTAGGCCCAGTCTGGCGAGGCTTTGAAGCTGGCGAGCTGTACGAAGTAGAAGGGCAAGGCATCGCCCGCTCCGGCAACTTCGGCAAAACGGCTGCGCCAGTCGCGAATCAGCGCGCAAAAGCGCTCGAAATACGTGGCGTGCTCCGCCACGTTGGCTTCACCCTGGTACCAAAGAAAGCCGCGCAGCGACATGGGCAGCAACGGCGCGATCATGCCGTTGAACAAGCCGGCCGGGCGCTCTTGCGGTCGCAGCACGCGCGGCGCCCGCGGGTAGTGCTGCCAAACGCTGCCCGGTACGAGCGGCACCTCGCGCTCGACGCGACACTGCCAGGGGCCGGCAAGCTCGATACGCTCGCCGGTCGCGCTCTCCAAGAACAAGCTGCGCGCGGGGTCCAAGAAGCCGCCCTCGCCGACGTGATCGAAGATGCGCACGCTGATACTGTTGCGCCCTGGGCGAAGCACGCCCGCCGGCACCGGGTAGCTGCGCGCGATCTCGCAGCTGAAAGGCGTGCCCTGCGGGTTGGCTCCGACGAGCACACCGTTCACGTAGGTGTGGTCGAAGTCGTCGATGCGGCCCAGGTACAACGTGCTGGGCATGGCCCAGCTCGCCGGCAGCTCGATGTCGCGACGAAACCAGACCGCGCCGTTGAACGACATGCCGTGGCGCTGCCACAGTGTGGGCATGTTCAGCGTGTATTCGCGCCAAGCCGGCTCGGTTTGGTGCCAGCCGAGTGCCTCGCCGCGGTTGCCTTCGTCGCGCACGAGGTACAGCTTTTCCCACGTGGCCAAGCTGGCGGCGTAGGCACGCCGGACGTCGTCGATGTCGCTCTCTTCGCGGCTCCAATTCTGCAACTCTTGCTCGAGGTCCATCACCTGCGCCAGCGCCTCCGCACTGGTCCAGGCTTCGACCGGCGTGCCACCCCAGCTCGCGTCGACGATACCGACGGCCACGTTCAACTTCGCGCACAGCTGGCGCGCAAAGGCGAAGCCGATGGCGGTCATGCGTGGCACGGTGTCGGGGTTCACTAGCCGCCAACTGCAGCGCGGCTCACGGCTGGGTCGGCCTTCGTGCCGGCGTTCCACGAAGAGCCAGCGCAACTTGGGCTCTTTGGCGAGCTTCAGCTCTTCGTCGGCGAAATCGGATTGGGCGACCGTCCACTCCATGTTCGACTGCCCGGAAGCCAGCCAAACCTCACCGACCCAGACGTCTTGCAGGGTGACGCGCTCACTGGCTTGAAACACCAGCTGGTGAGGACCACCTGCGGCTTGTGCGGCAACCGTCAAACGCCAGCGGCCGTCCGACCCTACCTGCGTCTCCGCAGAAATGGGCTCTTCTGCGGTGGGCCACGCCAAACTGACGGTTTCCCCCGGCCGACCCTGCCCCCAGAAGACCAGCGGCTTTTCCCGCTGGAGCACCATGTGATCGCCGAACACTTCGGCCAGACCAAACGAGCGCTGGGGGGTGTCGTTCATGGTGATTGCGCGGCTCCTAAATCGGGCGCCGTCGCGGGCAGCGCGGTACCGAAGAAGTCTTGGCCACCATTGTTCTGCATGATCATTCCTGCCTTCAGCGCCGGCGAGCCTTTCGCCAGCTTGTAGCCGGTGAGCGAAGCGAAGGCAGGCCCCGTCTCGCTACCGCTGGTGCCTTGCCCTGGTGCCGTCAGCAGTGGGTCAGCATTCACGGCGTGGGTGTCGCCGGCGGGCACGCTGACGCTAGCGCCGAAGTAGAGGTTGTTTTGGTAGGTGATGCCGCCGCCGGTCGTGAGCACGGCGTTGGTCTTGGTCGAGGCGAAAATGTTGTTGGTGAGAGCATAGGTCGCCGCGAGCGCGTCGCCGTAACCATAAACGAGGCTGGCGTTGTTTTTATTCTGGTAGAGCGTGTTGTTATAGATGGCGCTCGTGGCTTTGGCGTCCGAATGCAGATAGATCTGATACCGGCTGTTGTTCTGAATCACGTTGTAGCGCACCACCGAATCCCCGAACGAGAACTGGCATAGCAAGACGCCGTCCCCGTTGTCGTGGATGTAGTTGTATTGAATGATGGATTTGGTCGTAGCTTTGTCGGTGTCGATGCCGTTGGAGTCGGCGCCGCCGGCCTTTTTGGTGGTGCCAAACGTTTCATTACGCTGAACCGTCACGGCGTCCGTGTAATAGAGCTCGATGGCGCTGGTGCCGGCTTCGGCGATGACGTTGCCCTCGACGGTGCCGGTTTGCACACCGGTCAGGTAGACGCCGTTGCAGCCGAGCTTGGCGTTGTGCTGGTTCACGTAGTTGTTGCGGATCGTCACCTTGGTGTGCGGGCTGAACTGCGCGTCGTTCGCGGAGTCGCGCACGCCCCAATGCACCGCGCCGTCCAGCTGCTTGAAAACGATGCCGCCGAACGAGCAATCTTTGACCACGTTGTCCTCGACCAGCACGTCGCTGAACAGCGTCTTGACCGGCGTGGCCGCCGACGTGCCGACTTCGAAGACGATGCCGCCGGTGCGCTTCGACGCGTCCCAGCCGGTTTGAAAGGTGACTCCCGGGGCGTTGTCGGCGACGTCCCCGCCGATCCAATTCACCTCGCCCGTCACGTCGTGCACGAAGCAGCCGCGGATCTGAATGTGGCTCAACGTGCCGGCGTCGCGGCCCACCACGGCGATGCCGCGGTAGTCGCCCGGCGCGCTCTTCTGATTGGTGACCTCGAGGTGACCGAGCTCGACGTACGCGAAATTTTCCAGCAAAACGGCTTCCTTGTCGCTGGCTCCGGCCGCGATTTTGGGCCGCGCTCCGCTGCCGTATTGGTCAATCACCACGGGAGCCGCAGCGCTGCCCGAGCCTTGCGGTTTCAACTGACCCACCCAGCTGCCGCCGGCGCGCAAACACAGGCGGTCGCCGGCCTTCAGCGGCGTGGCGTTGGCTTTGGCCAGCGTCTTCCACGCGGTGGCCGGTGTTTTGCCGTCATTGGCGTCGTTGCCATTCAGATCGTCGAGAAAGTAGCCGGGGCCACTTTCGGTGCAAGCGGCGCTGGCCGCCGCTCCACCAGCACCGCCCGAAGCGCCTGCGGCGCCGCCCACGGCACCACCCATGCCCGCTTCGCTATTGCCGCCGGCGGTCGGCGCGGCTCCAGCCGTTGCCATGCCGCCGCTCGACGGAGCTCCGCCGCTCGATGCACCGGCGGTCACGACGGCGGCGCCACCGGGTGACGCCGTGCCAGCGGTGCCGGCCGCCACCCCACCGGTCGCCCCCGAAACGGAGCCGGGGGAGTTGGGGCTGGACGAGCAAGCCACCACGCCGGCCATCACCACGGCTCCAATTGTTCGATGCCAACCGAGCGGATTTGCACAAAAGAGCCTAGCGAACGAGGACATGAGTGGTGAAGGGGTCGCATCGACGACACCTTGTCTCGCTCGCGCGCGGCGCCACTACGGCGCCAGCGGCTCTCCATACAAGATGCCGCGGCCGTGTCCGGTAATGTAGGCACGACCGTACACGCGCGGGTCGCCGATGACGAGTTGCGCGCCACCGTACTGGTGCGCGTCGTCGTTGATGCGCGAGAAGCTGGCGCCGCCGTCGTCCGAACGAAAGACGCCTTCTAGACCCTGCACTTTGCCGGACAGGTAGACGGCGGGATACTTCTGGCCCGGCGCGGCGCGACCAAAGCCCACTGCGTACGCGCCGTCCACGCCCGCGACGGCGCCGAAGCTCTGGCCTTCATCGGTCGAGTGCAGCAGCTGCTTGCCAACCGTGAGCCAGACGTCACCTTCGAAACCGGGCACCGCGCGCAGCGACGCCGCGATCAAGTCGTAGTCCGGCAGGGTGGGCAAGCCGTGCGCGGCCGGCTCGAAATGGAGGCCGCCGTCGGCGCTGGTGTAGGCGCTGCCGGTGAGCGCATCGAAAGCGTAGACCTTCTTGCCGTTCACGCGATCGGCCGCAAGCTTCAGGTTCAACGGCGCCCAGTCCGGAATTTTTGCCGGATCTGGCAAGCCGGCGGCCGCGACCCAACCCGCTCCCCGATCGGCCGAGTAGGCGACGCGCGCGTCGCGAGCCGCCCACAAGATGGCCTCGCCGCCCGCGGTGATGACGACGTTGCCCGAGCCTGCGGAGCCGGCCGGCTCGGCGCTGAACGGCGTCCAAGTCGCACCGCCGTCGCTGGAGATGGCGCCGCGCGGCCCCTTCGAGCCGTCCCAGGGATGTGAGCCCGCTCTCACCACGAGGTTCGGCTTCAGCTCGGCGAACTCGATGGCCGAGCCGCTGGCGCAGTTGGGCTTCTCGAAGTTGCCTCGTGACGGCGATTCGTCCAGCTTGTCGTGACGGAAGCCGCACAAGTCACTCATCGAGCTGAGCAAGGGCGCGCCGACGGGCGGGCTCACGATGCCGGTCACGGCCGTCTCTTCCAGGTTTCGATTGCGGAACGTCCAGTGCGTCGGGCGCTGCTTGTCGGCGGAGCCGAGGTCGTCGCTAGCCCAAATGCCGCCACCCGTGACCAACATGGCGCGCTGCGAGTCGAACGGATCGATCGCGATGTCACCCACCCATTGCGGGGCGTCGATCTTGGGTTTGTGGCTGTAGACGTGGGGCGCGCCACCGCTGTCGAGCTCGGCTTTGGCCATCAGCGGTTGCCAGGTCTTGCCGCTGTCGGTGCTGCGAAAGACTTCGCCGCCGCTGGTCCAGCGGTCGATCGCGGCCACCAACAACGTGCCGGGGTGCGAGACGTCCAGCGAAAGACCTCCGTAGCCGAACTTGTCGGCGCCGCCCGGCTTCAAAGGCGTGATGTCGGTCCACGCGCCCGACTGCGGCTCGAAGCGATACACCGCACCGTCGGGCACGTTGGTGGGCCCGGGATTCAAGCCGTAGCAGACGTAAAGCGCCCCGTTCCGATCCAGCTCCGCGTGGTGGGGCATGAGGCCGGTGGGTTGATGGGGCAAGGGTGCCCAGCTGCCGCCGCCGTCGGCGCTGCGATATAGAGAGACGTCCCGACGACTCACGCCGGCGTAGATGACGGGTGTGGGCTTACCCGGCGCGCCGCTCTTCGGATCGAAAACCACGAACGGAATGCCCAGGCCCGCGGTGTCTTCCTTCAGCGGGAAGCTTTCGACTTTGCTCCAGGTCTCGGCGGCGTCTGCGCTCTTCCAAAGGCCGTTGCGGCGCGAGCCAAAGTACAGAACTCGAGTTTGACGTGGATCGACTGCGAGCCGCTCGCCGTTGGCGCGGCCGTCTTCGTTGCCACCCATTTTTAGCTCGGGAGTGGGAAAGATTTGCCAGCTGTTGCCTTGGTCGCTCGAGCGCATGAAGCCGCCCGGGCCGGCCCAAGACTGCGTGTACATGCCGACGGCCATGAACACGCGATTCGCGTCTTGGGGATCGGCGGCAATGCTCTCGACGCCAAAGTAGTTTTGCTGGGATTTGCTGAGAAAATCAGTGAGCGGCAGCCAGCTTTGGCTACCCGGCTCGTAGCGGTAGGCGCCACCGATGTCGGTGCGTGCATACAAGACGCCCGACTTGACGGGGCTGTACACGAGACCAGTGACGAAACCGCCGCCCAACACCGTCACGCTCTTCCAGCGATAGGGAATCGCCGGCACGGTGCTCGGGCTCGCGCTGCTGGTGCTCGTAGCCGGCGGCGCGCCCTGGCTGGAGCCAGCGCTCAGCGGTGGCGGTGCAATGCAAGCCGTCGCGACGCACGCCAGCAGAAACGTTTGCCTCCGCACCCGTGCGTATCCGTGTGCGGCCTGAACTCGTGTGCTCATCGTGATGACCGAACCATACCTTCGCGCGCGCAAGTTGGCATGCAAGTCGGCGCCGCGAGTTGTCGTTTCCGACGCGCAGCGCAAACAAGACTGCGATTGTGATAACTCGAGGTGCGATTGTGATAACTCGAATACTGTCGTCGCAAGCGCGCATGATGATTGCGGCTTGCGCGGTTTTCTGGGCAGTATTTGCGCGACATGCGTCGCACCATTCAGCGCGGGGCCAGCGCATTTTTTTGTGCTGCGCTCGCTAACGCGGCGGCCTGCAGCAGCTCAAGCCAGGGCCCGGGCGACGCGAGCGGCGGCAGCCACGCGCTCGGCAGCGCGGGCGCGCAATCGGTCGCACACGCGGGCGGTTCGAGCGTCGCTGGCACCGCCGCCAACGCTGGCGGTGCAAGCTCCAGCGCCGGCACCGCTGCGGCAGCCGGCGGTGCTGCCAGCGCGGGCGCTTCGAACGGATGTCTCAGCCCGCGCACGACCTGCGCCGACAAGTGCATCGAAACTCAGTCAGACCCTGCCAACTGCGGTAGCTGTGGCAAGGCATGCGCGGCCGCTCAGGTGTGCTCCAAAGGCGTGTGCGGCACCGGCTGCGCCGCCGGGCTCACCAAATGCGGCGCCGCTTGCGTCGACCTCACGGGCAGCCAGGCCAACTGCGGCGCGTGTGGCACCGCTTGCCCGGCGGACCAAACCTGCTGGCAAAGCGCGTGCATCTGCCCGACGGGCCAAGCCGCCTGCGGCGCCAACGGCGCGTGCGTGGACGTGCAAGCCAGCACCACGAATTGCGGCAAATGCGGCACAAAATGCGCGACCGGCGCCACCTGTACGGCCGGCGCTTGTACCTGCCCGGCAAGTCAGATCGACTGCAGCGGCGTTTGCGTCGACTCCGGCGCCGACAAGAACAACTGCGGCGCGTGCGGCAAGGTGTGCGGCGCGGGTACCAGCTGCTTGTCGGGTGCCTGCCTCGATCCGGCGACCTTGAGCTGCAGCGGCTCGGCGCAAGGCAACACGTGCACCAAGGGCGCCAGCATCGTGCTCGGACCCTATTGGGTGAACAACAACTGGTGGGGTGGCGACACCGGCACCGGCCAAACCTGTATTTGGAGCAACTGCGCAACCGGTGACTTGGCGGGCTGGGGCCAGTCGTTCGACTGGACCGGCCAGGCCGGCGCCGTGAAGACGTACGCTAGCCTGATCTTCGGCTGGCAATGGGGTTGGAAGACGAACAGCGGCGGGCAGCGGCTGGTCACCTCGCTGCCGCTCCAGCTCAACAGCGCCAAAGCCGTCAATTGCGGCTGGAGCTTCAACGTCACCCAAACCAGCACCATCACGATGAACGTTGCCTACGACCTGTACGCGCACACCATCGCGAACGCCGGCACCAACGATGACCCCAGCGATGAAATCATGATCTGGCTGTATCGCGGCAACGGCGCCGCGCCCATCGGCACGAAGCAGAACGGCTCGTTCAACGCCGGCGGTGGCACCTTCGACCTCTACGACGGCACCAACGACCGCTGGAAAGTGCACTCGTACGTGCGCCAAACCAACGCCAACACCGCCGTCCTCAACATGATGGACTTCATGCACGATCTGGCGACGCGCGGGCTCGTCGCCAACACCAAGTATCTATCGGCCGTTCAAGCCGGCTCGGAAGTCTTCTCCGGGCAAGGCCAAGTGCAAACCAACGGCTTTTATTGTCGCGTGCAGTAAGCGCGGCCCGGAGAGGCTCATGATTCGATTGGTAAGCTCGGGTTTGGTTCGGCGGCGTTGGCTGGCGCCCGGTATTTTCGCTGTTCTTGGCGGCATTTCGGCGTGCAGCGTCGCCACCAATGAGCCAACTACGGGCTCGGCCGGCGGCGGCAATGGCCAAGTCTCGGGCACGGGCGGCAGCGCGAGCACCGGCGCCGGCTCGGGCAGCGTGCTCGGCAGCTCCGGCAGCGGGACCAACACCGGAGGCAGCGGCACCGTGGGCGCGGCGGGCACGACCGGTACCGTCACCACGGCCGGCGCAGGCGGCGGCAGCACGGGCGCGATCGTACCGCTGTGCACGACGAAGGCGGTCATGCAGACGCCGGGCATTGCCAGCTTCGAAACGTACGACGGCACGACCGCCGCCGCCGACTTCAGCTGGATGTTCGGTGGCCCGACGGAGGGCATGCTCGGCGTTCACACCAGCACGTACTCGTTCGGCGACGGCTCGGCGACCCCGACGCTCTCCATCTTGGCCGGGCACGGCGGCAACTACGGGCTCACCGTCGCGGTCACCAACGCCACCAAGTGGGGCGAAGGCTTCGGCATGTACCTGCTCGACGAGCAGTACAAGCCCGGCTGCATCGACGCATCGGCCTACAAGGGCGTCACCATGTGGGTGCGCGGCATGGTACCGACGGGCACGTTTTCGTTCGGAGTCTCGATGGCCCAAGCAACCCTGCCCAGCACCACGGCGCCGGGTGGCTCGTGCACCGGCACCGACGACACCACCTGCAAATCACCGACCGCCGTCAACCTGCCCGTCTCGGCAACGTGGTCGCAAGTCAACGTGCTCTGGGCGGACTTGGTGGGCGGGCTTTCCGGCCCCGCGGTGCCGCTCGCCGCCAACGGCGACAACATCACCGGCTTCAGCTTCGGCGCCAATCTCACCTTCATGCCCGAATCCGAAGGGTCGATGGTGTACGTACCGGTACCGGGCGACGTCAGCATCGTCGTCGACGACATCGCCTTCATTCCTTGATGACCTGCTCCCCGTCTATTGGGACAATGGCGGACGCGGCAGCGGCGCCGAAAACTTCGGCTTGATCGACCGGGCGAGCCACGACGTGCTGAACCCCAAGCTGCTGCAAGCGATGCTGGACGCGGCCAACGGCAGCCGCAGGCTGGCCGAGATCGCGCCGCCGCCCTAGCTACAATCTTCCGTCTGCAGCTCAAAACGGCAGGGTTGGTAAGATCTGTGATCCAATCCTTTGGGGTGGGCCCCTCCTATCTACATGCAGCTCAGCCAGACCACGCCCGGGTCGACCAGCTCATGACCAACGCCATCGTGCCGCGCTGCGTCGGGCGCTACTGCATCGGGCCGGAAATCGCGTCCGGCGGCATGGCGACGATTCGCCTCGGGCAGCTAGAGGGGCCGGGCGGTTTTCGCCGACTCGTCGCGATCAAGCAGCTCAACGCCGAGCTCGCGGCGGAGCCCGGGCTATCGGCTCTGCTCATCGAAGAGGCGCGTCTCACGTCCGCCATCAGTCACCCGAACGTCGTCAGCATTTTCGACGTGCTCGAGCACGACGGCGAGCTGATGCTGGTGATGGACTACGTCAACGGGGAGACGCTGGCGCAGCTGCTGCGGCAAGCGCGGAAGCGTCAGGCAAAAGCACCGGTGCCGGTCGTGCGCCGAATCATCAGTGATGTGTTGCACGGTTTGCACGCCGCCCATACCGCGACCGACGTGGAGGGCTTACCGCTACGAGTCGTCCACCGCGACGTATCGCCGCAGAACATCATGGTTGGAGTCGACGGCGTGGCGCGGGTGCTGGACTTTGGCGTGGCCAAAGCCGCCCTCGGCGCCAACTACACCGCGCCCGGACAGGTGAAAGGCAAGCTTGCCTACATGGCGCCCGAGCAACTGCGCGAACAGGCGGTCGACGCTCGAACCGACTTGTTTGCGGCCGGCATCGTGCTGTGGGAGGCGCTCAGCGGACGCCGACTCTTCGTGGGCCGCACCGCTTCGCAATTGGTTTCGCAGCTGTTGTCGCAGCCGATTTCACGTTTGAACGAGGAGCGGTCGGACATCAGCCCCGAGCTCGACCAGCTGCTGGAGAAGGCCTTGGCTCGCGCGCCCAGTGAGCGCTTTGCCAACGCCCAGGCCTTCGCCGATGCCTTGGAAGCAACTGGTCCTCTGGCCTCGCGCCCCGAGGTGGCGGCTTGGATAAGAGACTTGGTTGGCCCGACCCTTGCTCAGCGGGGTCGCTCGTGCGCCGAGCTGGGCGCCGACACGGTCCGCATGCAGCTGGTCGCGCCGTCGCGGCCATCGCGCGGCTCCGCCGTCCATCGTTGGCTGCGGCGTCAGGCGGGCGGCCGAGCTCGCATGCACGCCGCTGGGGCCGCCGTGCTCATCGCGTTGGCCTGTTGCCTGGTGTTGCTGATCTCGGCGCGAACGCCCGAGAGTCCGCTGGTCCGTTCCGAAATGCGGCCGAGCGCGCCGCTCAACGTGACGAGCCCGGTGCCGGCGCTGTTCGCCGCAGGCCCCTGCACCGGGGTGGTGCGTCACGCGGCGGCGCACCCCGCGGGCACGGACTCGCTGGGGCCACCGCCGCTTCGCCCCGAATCGCTGCGTTTGGAAGGGAGCCCGCGCGTGCGCCGTTCGAAGCTTGGCACCCCGAGCACCGCGCCACGTCCTCCGCGCACGGTGAAGGACGTGCTCGGCTTCTAGCCAGCTGAAGGGCAAAGCGCCTTACGATGAGCCACGACTCGGCGCGACGAAATCTGCACCCCACCTGCAACCGGTTCCCGCCGCGTCGATCGCTCCCGCGCAGAAGCCTTGCGCAAATGCAAACTAGCTGTAGCGTAGTTACATGCGTTGGCGGGTCACTCGGCTCATCGGGCCGTGCGTTGGTGTCCTTGCGTGGTTGTTCGCTTGCAGCCCCGCCGGAGTGAAGCGTGAGTTGTCGCACGAAGGCGGCGGCACCAGCAACACCGGCACCGGCGGCATCATGGTCAACATCGGGGCCACCGTCGGCATCGGCGGGTTGAACGTCACTTGTGATCCGACCGCACCGGGCTCGCCGTGCAACCCCGACACGCCCGCGCCTCCCGGCTGCGGAGACGGCACGCTCACCGACGACGAAGCCTGCGACGACGGCAACCGCGCCGAAGACGACGGCTGCCAAGGCAATTGCCTCGCCACCCTGCCCGGCTACTCGTGCAATCCCGCCGGCAAACCCTGCCACGAGCTGGTCGTTTGCGGCGACGGCATCGTCGGTTCTTCAGAGCAGTGCGACGACGGTAACAAGGTCGCGGCCGACGGCTGCTCGCCGACCTGCAAGTTCGAGGTCGGCTTCAAGTGCGAAGGCCAACCGAGCCAGTGCACGCCCACGGTGTGCGGAGACGGCAAGAAGGAAGGCGCGGAGAGCTGTGACGACGGCAACAAGGTGCCGTTCGACGGCTGCTCTTCTACCTGCCAAACCGAGCCCACTTGTTCCGGCGACGGCTGCACCTCGGAATGCGGCGACGGCCTGTTGATCGGCGAAGAGTGCGACGACGGCAACACGAAGGACGGCGACGGTTGCTCGTCCACCTGCCAGAAAGAGGCGGGCTTCGACTGCTCGCAGCAGGAGAACTGCGAGAAGATCAACGACGCCTGCGTGCTGCGCGTGCCGGTCATCTACCGTGACTTCAGCAACAAGCACCCCGACTTCGAGGCGTCCTGCAAAGGCGCCGGCGATCCCCCCGGCATAGCTGCGACTCCCGGGCTCGTCGCCGCGACCCTCACCAAAGGCGTGCCCGTGGCCACGGCCGCAGCCCCGGCCTCGTGCGTCACCAAGTTGGGGGATTGGTACGCCGACGTGGGCGCCCCCCCCATCGTTCGGGACATCGTCCTGTTCGACAACGGCAAGGGCGGCTACGTGAACCGCTTCGGTCCGATGGGTGAGCAGTGGACGACCCAGCCCGTCTACAAGGGGCGCTGGTGCGGCAACGGTGACACGCAGTGCGTGGCCGCGCCGCCCGCGTTCCCAGGCTGCGATTTCGACGCCACCGTCGACACTTGCTTCTTCCCCTGCCCGCAAGCGTTGGGTAGCGCCAACGACACTTGCGCCGGGACGATGAGCATCACCAACAAGTACGACGGCACGCCGCTGTTCTTCCCCCTCGACGATCAACCGAAGACCGAGCCCTGGATCGACGCCAAGGTGCCGCCGCAGTACGGTTACGACTGGCCGTTCGAAGACACGGTAGTGCCGACCTACGGGGCCGCACACAAGGACGGAGCGGCCGCGCACAACTTCCATTTCACGAGCCAGGTCGTGTACTGGTTCAAGTACGACGCCACCGCGACCGCTCGCCTCGATTTTACGGGTGACGACGACGTGTGGGTGTTCGTGAACGGCAAGCTGGCGGTCGATCTGGGCGGCGTGCACCAACCGGTGGACGGCGGCGTCTCCATCAGCAAAACCACCGCCGCGACCTACGGCCTGACCGACGGCAAGGTCTATCAAATCACGGTGTTCCAAGCGGAGCGCAAGAAAGAGAGCTCGAGCTTCCGCCTCACCCTCGCCGGTTTCGACACCGCGCGCAGCGAATGCACGCCCATCTGCGGCGACGGTGTGGTGAGCCTGGGCGAGCAATGCGACGACGGCGTGAACGACGGTGGCTACGGCGAATGCCAGCCCGGCTGCGTCGCGGGCGCGTACTGCGGCGACGGCATGAAGCAGGAGGGCGAAGCCTGCGACGACGGCAACCGCGTGAGCAACGACGGCTGCAGCGCTACCTGCCGCATCGAAAAGGTCAAGTAACCCCGGTTTCGCAGCTACGACACGGCGCTCGACGCTTGCCAGCTGCATACGCTGTTGGTCAACGGTCGCGAGATGCCGTGATCACGCCAACGAGCCCGAGCGACGCGCCTCCGCGACGCTATGGCGCCTGAAACAGCACCCGCTCGTACAGGTACGAGGCGTTCAGGTTGTCGTCGCGACCACAGCGCCAGCCGCCTTGAAGGAAATCCCCTCCGGTGTGCCAACACAGCCGCAGATCTCCGTCGACGCCCACGGCGCTGATGGTGCTGTCTCGCGTGTCGCAGCTGTCACGCAGCACGTCGTCGCCCGCCGGCGCAAACCCCCACGAGCGGGAGCCGCTGAAATACCAGCCGACGCCGTTGGCTTGGTGCGTGTCGTTGCCGACGCCGGTGTCGAACAACACGTCGGCGCGCGGCGCGTAGGCGGCGATCTGCAGCGTGCTCGAGCCCTGCGTCCGACACGCCATCATCAACAGCGAGCCCGAGCAGGCCTTGCGCAGGTCGGCCATGCTGGTGGTGTTTTGGGCGTACACCTCCGTGTAGCACTGCGTCCAGCCCGTCAGGGACGCGACCGGCACGTCTTGCATCACGCCCGAGAAGGTGAAGAGCGAGCTGCACGCGCCGCCGGTGCAGGACCAGCCGCTCGGGCAAACGTTGCCGCAACCGCCGCAGTTTTGCGAGTCGGTCTGGGTATCGATTTCGCAGCCGTCCTTCAGCTTGTCGCCGTTGCAGTCGTCGAAGCCGTCTTCGCAGGGGCTCTGACACGAGCCGGCCTGGCAGCGCGGCTTGGCGTGATTGTTCGAACAGGAAAGCCCACAGCCGCCGCAATTCTTGGCGTCGGTTCGCGAGTCCGACTCGCAACCGTCCTTGAGCTTGCTGCCGTTGCAGTCGGAGAAATTGGCTACACAGGCGCCATCGCACACACCCGCCGTGCAGCTGGCCGTGATGTGGCTGTTCGAGCAAGCCAAGCCGCAGCCGCCGCAGTTCTTCACGTCGGAGCCGGTGGCGGTTTCACAGCCGTCCTTCAGCTTGTCGCCGTTGCAGTCTTGAAAGCCGGTGGTGCAGCTGCCGTTGCAGCCGTCGTCGCACGTGCGGTTGGCGATGTGGTTGGCAGAACACGCCAGGCCACAGCCGGTGCAGTTGTCGGGATCGGTGGAAACGTTCGACTCGCAGCCAGTCTTGGCCAAGCCGTCACAATCGGCCAGATCGGGCGGGCACAGGCAAGCACCTTGCACGCATTGCCGATCGGGCTGAGCGGCGCAGTCGATGCCCATGGCAAGGTAGCCGGAACCGTTGGCATTGCAGGTCGTGGCAACGCTGCCGTTGCAGGCGGGCTGGCCGGGCGCGCAAATACCCTTTTTGCAGCTGGGCGCCTGCGGATCGCAATATTGGTTGGCCCCACAAGTCTGGCGCAGCGTCGACGCCGAGCCGTCGGCATTGCACAGGCGCACGCCGGTCTTATCGCAGAACAGCTGGTTGGGTTGGCAGGCAAGGCTGCGACAAACGCCGTCTTGGCAGCGTTGGCCTTGAGCGCCGCAATCGACTTTGTTGACACCGCTCGCGCCGTCGGCCGCGCACACCTGAACGTAGCGCGCGCTCGAGTCACACAGCATTTGACCCGGTTTGCACAACAGCGGCACGCACGCCGGTGTGTCGCCCTGTTGCACGCAGCGCTGGCTCGCCCCGCACTCCTTGCGCGCGTAACCGGTGCCGACGCAAATCGCGATCGCGTTGCCTTCGCACATCGACAGCCCCGGCACGCAGATTTCTTGAGCGGTGCCGCCCGTGCTCGGGGCGCCCGCGCTCGGAGACGTGCCGCCCGTCATCGCGCTGGTTCCGGCGGTGCTAGCTCCGCCAATGGCGCTGGTGCCGGCTCGGGCTCCGAAGGAAAACGAGCCGGCGAAAGTCTGACCACCGTTGGCGTCGCCAGCGCTGGCCTCACCGGTCGGCAAGTTTCCGCGTCCGCCGCAAGCCGCAGCTCCCCCGGTAGCAACCGCGCCAATCAGCACCCAGCGAGCCAACTTCAACCAGGACATACTCGTGCTCCCAACTCCGCTCGGCCATGCGAGCGCGAACGCCAACCCGAACGCCCGACTATACCTCGCCAAGGTAGGCGAGCCATCGGACACCCGCGGGAGCCATGAAACCGCCCCATTTGCTGGCCGCCTTCGCGGTCGAGGCGCCGGAGCCGCGCTCTTCAGCGCAGTGCGTCGAGCATTTGGTTGCCGTAGCGCACGCCAAATTCGCGCTGGCCGGCCAGATCGAAATGCGCGTCGTCCTGCCCGGTCAGGCCGTCCGCCGAGATCACGAACGTGTTGCTGATCTGGGCCGGCAGCTGATTGATGATCGGATTGTGGCTGGCGCAGCAGCCCGTATAAAGCAGCTCCCCCGCGAGAAAGGGTACGTCGCCGATGCCGAGATCGGCGCGCAGATCCGTGACCATGCCCTTCACCTTGTCGACCCACACCGCCTGGCCCGTGTCCGACTCTCCTTGGTGAAAAATGATGCCGCGGATGACTCCCACCTGCTGCGCCAAGCGCGCGCGTTCGAGCACCCACTCGTAGGCGCCGCCCCAATGATTGTCGGGCGGGATTTTGAACTCGCTACGACGCGCGGAGACTACGTCTTTGCGAAAGAAGTCGATGTCGACGCCGCTGACCGCGCAGGGCACAAGTCCGATCTTCGCGTCGGGGTAGGCGGCCGCCAGCGTCTTGCCGAAGTAGTCGCCGGGGCCGACGCCCGCGTAGCAACTGTGCAGCGGCGGAGTGGCGGTGTACCAGCCGTTGTAGGTGCGGGGCAGGTTCGGGCAGTTGTCGTAGGCCAGCACTTGGACTCGCGCGTCCGTCATGCGGTCGTCGGCGTCCGGCTTCGCCTGGCCTTCCATGTTGGATTGGCCGATCAACAAAAACACGTAAAAGTTCGGATCAGCGGTGCTGCTGGCGCCGGAGCCCGCTCCAGGTGCGCTGGCGGCGGCGCCGGTTCCGCCGCCATCGCTAGCCGCGGCGCCCGCGCCCGATTGCACCGCGTCGCTGCCGCGGCCGCCGCCGCCGCCGCACGCGACCATTGCCAAGACTGCACCCGTGACCGCGCTGAACGTGCTGATATCCATACGGCTCGCAGCCTGGCAAAAGCCGCCGCGCCCGTCTTCGCATTCGTGGCGCAATCCTCTCATCTTCAGCTGCGTCGCGTCACTTGGCTGCCGCGCGTCGATCCGCTCTTTCGGGGCTCGCGCAGGCCCAGGTACACGCCCGGCGACCGTTGGTATTGGGCGCGGAACACGCGGTGAAACTGCGCGTAGCTGCCGAAGCCCGCGCCCAGCGCGGCGGGCAGCAGACCCTGTCCAGTTCCGACCAGCTCGAAGAAGCGCTGCAGCCGCAGGCGATTGCGGTGCGCGACGATCGACACGCCCATCTCGACCTTGAAGGCGCGCGCAAGCCGGCTCACGCTGACGCCGTGCTGGCGCGCCAAGATCGCGCCCGACAACGAGGGGGACTTGGCCAGCGCCCGCACCACGTCGGCCACGAGCGGGCTCGTGCGTCGAAAGGGCGCGGCCGCCTCGCTGGCAGCAGCCGGGCCATCCAGCAGCGCACCGACGAACGTGCACAACAGCGCCAGTGCCCCCTGCCGCGCTTCGTCGACGGGACCGCCGCTCCGCCCCGCGTCGTTGAACATCATGCCAAGCGGGCGGCGCGCCGAAAAAATCGGCGTGCAGGCGACCCAGCTGCGGCGGAGCACGCGCGTTTCGCTCTCCAGCTGCTCGACGATTGGGCAATTTTCGACCAGCGTCCAGACCACACCTTCGTCCGTCGCGCGGCGCACGGCCTCGCGCGCGTCGTCCGACCACTCACACATGACGTGGTGCTCGTCCACGGTACGACGAAGCAGATCCGTTCCCCAAGTGCCCATCATCAAGCACGCTTCGGGATCGATCAGGAAGATGGCGGCGCGCTCGACGCCGATTGTCTCGCGGGCCAGCTCTACGGCGCGGCGCAGTAGCTCGTCGGTCTCGGAGAACGACGATAGCTCGCGAAAGGCGACGGCCAGGTCTCGCAAGTCCGAGCGCTGCGCGCCCCCACCCACGGCCGGCAACGGTTCTCCGGCGTGAAGAATCAATGGCCAATCCACACGTCGTCGCGCGCGCATCGGAAGGTGCGTGAGCCTATCACCATCCACCACCCAGGCCGAGCCGCGCCGCGCCCGCGTTGACGAACAGGCCACCTTCGACGCTGGGAACCTTCGAGCTTACGCGAAGAACCGTCGACCTAATGCGAAGATGCGGCGTCGGGCAACGCCTGCTGACTCGGGGCGGCCGTACCGGGGCGACGCTTGATGCGGCTGAAACCGCCCAGCTGGGGCTCCGTCACGAAACGCCAGAGCGTGCCGGCCCACGACCGATGGGAGTACAGCGTGTCGTAAAACTCCGGCGCCAACGCGCGCAGGCGTGCCAGGCGCGAGCCGGGAATGTAGGGAAAGTCGTGGTGCTCGTTGTGATAGCCGACGTTGAACGCCAAGAGATTGAGCGGCCCGTAATACGAGTACGTCTCCTGCCCGTCGCGAAACACGTAATGCTCGGAGATGTAGTGGCCTGCCACGGGATGCAGCCCCATCACGATCAGAGAGCTGATGGGAAAATAGGCGAGCGCCTTGCCACCCCAGAAGTAGAAAATGGCAACGTTGAAAGCAAGCTGCACGAGCAGGTTCAACAGCTCGGTGGCGCTCGGCTTTTTGGGGTGCACGAACAACGGGCGGAGCGCGTACGCAAAGCCCTGCCCCGCCAGCCACAAGAGCTTGGTCCAAGTGTGCTGCAGCATGCGGCCTTCCAGCTCCGTGGGCAGATCCGTATCCAGCCGTTCATCACCCTGATGGGTGTGATGCAACAAATGGTAGTAGCGGAACGTCTCGGCTACCGGTACTCCCACCGGTAGGTTCACGAACATCGCGAACGCGCGGTTGTGCCAGGGCCGACGAAACGCCAGGTTGTGACTCAGCTCGTGGATGGCCAGCAGCAGGGCCTGATTGATCACGCCGCCCACCCCGTACGCCACGAGCAAGAGGCACCACCAGGGCGCGTCCCGCAGCGCAAATGCCAAGCCCAGCTGCGCCGCCACCAGCGCCGTGCATACGTACTTGGTGCGCCAGCAGGGGCCATACAGCTCTTTGATCTGCGGGTACCGCTGCAGCATGGCGCGGCGCCTGTCAGCGTGCGGCTCACGCGCCTCGGACCAGCTGAAACCACGCGGCATGGGGCGCATGCTGTCCCGAGCGGCGCTGGCTGTCGAGCGCGGCCCTGGTCGTTCGAGCCACGCCGCGAAAACGCCTAGCCCGAGCTTAGACGCGCCGCGACAATTTCGGCCGAGCTCACCGCGGCGTCGATGCCGGCGCCGTGGAAAGCCGAGCCCGTGACGTGGATGCCCAGCGCCTGCAGCGCGCGGTCGGCGGCGGCCGCCTGAGCTTTGTGCTCGGGTGAGAACACGGGCAGCGCGTCGGCCCAGCGCGATACCCAGCTCTGCACGGGCTCACCTTGCACCGGCAAGACGCGCCCGATGGCCGACGCCGCCTCCGACGCGAAGCGAGCGTCGCTCCACGTCTCGAGCGCGTCAGCGACGGGTCGAAAGAACACCCGCAACAGTGATTGCCCCGGGCCCACCCTGCCGGCAAACTTGTGGTCGACCAAGCTCAGCGCCCGCAGGCCTACGTCGGCGAAACCCTCGGGAAAAATCAGGCCGCTGCCGGCCGGATAGCTCGCGAGCTGGTCGCGCCGGTACAGCAAATTGACGCTCACGTTCGACAGCAAAGGCGCTCCCGCCAGCGGCGCGCTTTCGAGCACGCCGAGCGGCTGCAGCAGCCGTGCCGCCTGACGCGCTGGCGCCGCCAACACCACCGTCGCCGCGCTCTCGCTCGCACCGTTCTCCAACTCCACCACCAGCTCGTGCCCACGAGCGACGAGCGCGGCTACCGGCGACTCCAGCCTGACCCGGCCCAAACCGACCCGAGCTACCAGCGCGTCCGTGAGCTGGCCCATGCCGAGCCCAAAGGACCGGATGCCGCGACCCAGCTCTTCGGACGGCACCTGAAAACCGAGGCGCCGGGCGGCTTCTCCCGGGGGTAGCAACACCAGCTGGGCGCCGTCGAGAGCGTAGGTGTCGGTCGTGAGCTGATCGACGAGCGCGCCCTCGATGCCCAAGAACCGCGCCAGCTCCGGCAGTGCACGGCTGCGTGCGACGAAGCCTTCCGCACCGAGCTCCACCACCAGCTCGGCTTCGCGAAAGGTATTGATCTGCCCGCCGACCCGCGCCGACCCTTCCAGCAGCAATGCGTCGCGCCCGGCGGCCAAGAGCCGCGACGCCACGGTCAGTCCCGCTAAACCGGCTCCGATGACGACGACGCGCGCTTGGCTCAAGGCAAAACCTGCCGCATCGTGGGGGATTTGTCGGCACGGTGCAACCGGCTAAGGCGGCCCGCGTCGACGCCGGGCGCGCTAGATTGCGGCGCGACCTTGGCCAAAAATCGGTACACCGCGAACCAGCCAGACCCGGCCGTGCTTGCCGAGCGGATTCGTCGGCTCACCGGCGCCGACGCGGTCACGCTCGACGAGCGGCTGCAAGCCTTGTGGGGCGGGTACGGCGAGCTGTGGCGCGCCGAGCTGCACCACGGGTCCGCGTTGACGCGCGTGGTCGTCAAATCGGTGCGGCCACCGCGCGACGACTCCAGCCGTTCACACCGGCGCAAGCTGCGCTCGTACGAGGTGGAGCAGGCGTTTTACGGGCGCTACGCTGCGCGCTGCAATGAGGCGCCAGGCTGCCGTGTTCCACGGCCGTGGGACCTACGCGATGAAAACGGCGGTTGGCTGTTCGTGCTCGAGGATCTGGATGCAAGCGGGTTCTCCGAACGACGCGCCCGAGCGAGCGCTTCGGAGATCAACGCGACGTTGGGCTGGCTGGCTACGTTTCACGCGCGATTTTTGGGTGTAGCGCCGGAGGGATTGTGGAAGGTCGGCACGTATTGGCACCTCGGCACGCGCCCCGACGAGCTCGGGAAAATGCGCCACGAAGCGTTGCGCGCCGCTGCCGGTCGGCTCGACGGCGCGCTCAGCGGGGCGCGCTTCAAGACGTTCGTTCACGGTGACGCCAAGCTCGAGAACGTGTGCTTCGGAGGCACCGAAGGCGAAGTGGCGCTGGTGGATTTTCAGTACGTGGGCGGTGGCGTGGGCGTGAAAGACGTCGCCTATTTCTTGGGCAGCTGCCTTCATTCGCACGAGTGCGAGGCGCTGGTGCCGCAATATTCGGACGAGTACTTTCGCGCGCTTGGCAGCGCACTGACGCGCAACGCGGGCGCGTCAACCGTGGACGGGGCCGCCCTCGAGCGCGAATGGCGCGAGCTGTTTCCGCTGGCTTGGGTCGATTTTTACCGATTC
>JBEQSW010000019.1:0-18450 GCA_040348565.1 Myxococcales bacterium
GCTTGTCGCGCCGGCCAAGGCCGCCGTTCTGATCACTGCCGGTCTAGAGCAAGAGCTGGGCCAAGGTTTTATTCCAAGAAATGCCGCAATTTCTCGAGTCACGCGCTGTCCGGACAAGAGTTGTCCGGACAGCGGTCGGCTTCCGGACAACCGCCGGGCCGCGCGCCCACTTAGAAGCTGCCGGAGTAGCCCAGCCATGGCGATGAACCGAGTTGAAGGGTCAGATGATTGGGAACCGCTTTGGGCATCGTGAGCCAGAGCGCCAGCGACGTCGTACCGAGCACGCCGCCGAAGACGGCGAGCCCCAGCGCGAGGGCGTCGCGGTTGCGCAGCGTGTTCTCGCGCGCCAAAAGATCGTCGAGCTCGCGGCCCGAAGGAGCCGGAGCGTTGCGGAGCCGGGTTGCGAAGCCTTGGCTGTCGCGGTTCCAGTCACCGTAGCCCTTCTGGTTCGACAGATAGAGCGCTCCGGCCGCGGTCAGGCTCGCGAGCGCGATGCCGCCGGTGACGATCGCGCTCGTGCGCTGTAGGCGAGCGCGAGCTTGCCAGTCGTCACGCAGCGACTCGAACGCTTGCTGGCTGCGTACGGGTCCAGAGTCGGCCTGAGCGCTGGGCGACGGCGGCACCGGCTGGAGGATGAGAGACAGGCCTAGCCGGCGCTTGCCGACGATTTGCAAACTTTCGACCCGAGTCTGGTAACCCGGGCGGGTGAGCACGAGCGCGTGATTGCCGGCCACCAGCTGAATCGGCTCTGCCAGTGGAGACCGCCCGATCGCGATGCCGTCGACGCTGATGGTCGCGTCGTCGGGTACGACGGTGAGCGAGACCACTCCGATGCGCTGGGTTTGATACTCCATCAGCGCCGCGGCTTGTGCACGACGCTCGGTGTCGGCGGCCGGCGCTTGCTCCAGGAAGCGCCCCAACGTTTCGACGGCTTCCACCGCGTGACCGCTGGCGGCGTAGGCTTGACCCAAATTGTAGAGCACCGACGGGTGGGGCTGAAGAGCGTACGCTTGGTTGAACTCGCCGATCGCTTCTTCCAGGCTGCCCTGTTGCGCGAGCAAGTAACCGCGCTCGAAGTGACGCGAGGCCTCGGCCGGAGCTGGCGCGGATTGCGCGCTCGAGACGCGGGGCGCGAACAACGCCAGCGCGACCAGGAACCAAGCGCTGAGGTTAGGGGCGGTAGGGATTTCGGCCATCGAAGGTAGGCTGGGGAGGGTCGGTACGCCCCGGGGGCTCGGAGCTGGGAGCGGGACTGCTGGAAATGGAGCGGAGCACGGCGGCCGCGCGCGCCTTCTTCACCACGCTGGCGGGCGGCTCGGCCAGAGCGCTGTTGGATAGCGCTTCCGCGGGCACCGGCGGCGAGGGGCTTCGAGCTTCTGCGACGCTGACCGGCGAAGACGCGGTTGGTGAGGGAGGGGACGCTGACTTGGGTGTCTCTGGCTGAGCACGCAAGAGCAGAGCGCCCAGCCCGATACCCAACAGGAACGTGGCGAGCGCCACGCCCCAGACACGCTGGGTCGCGCGTGGCGGCTCCGCGCTTCGAGTGGGGGCGTTCTCGACGCCGGCCAGGCGCGGCTCGCGGTCGTCGTCCTCGGCCAGGGTGACCGATGCGAGGGGCGCGCTGCCCGGCGCCAGCCCCGGCAGTTGCCGAAAAGGGCCGGCAAAGGGCAACAGCGCGCGAGCGGCCTCGAGCGCGCTCGGAAAGCGCGCGCTGCGTTGCTTGTCGAGCGCGCGAAGCAAAAGCTGCTCCAGCTCGGGCGGGGTGTCGGGGGCCAGGTCGCGCACCGGACGCGGCGCCTCGTTCAAGATACGAAACAAGGTGCGTTCCAAAGTGTCGGCCGCGAATGGCGAAACGCCGCACAGGCACTCGTACAAAATCACGCCCAGCGCAAAGACGTCGCTCTCGGCGCCCGGCGCGACATCGGAGCCGATTTGCTCGGGGGACATGTAGCGCGCGGTGCCAATCAGCACGCCGTCGCTGGTGGTGTGCGCGCCTTCCACCCGCGCGACCCCGAAGTCGAGCAAGATGCAGGCCTCGCGACCGTCGTCGCGGCGCGCGAGCCAAAGGTTCTCGGGCTTGAGATCGCGATGCACGAGGCCGGCTTGGTGAGCGGCGTGCATGCCCAGGCAAATGTCGATCGCCATGTTGCAAGCGCGCACGACCGTGAGTCGCTGCTCGGCGTCGAGCGCGGCGCGCAGGGTTTGCCCTCGCAGCAGCTCCATCACGAAGAACGGATGCCCCTCGGGTAAGATGCCGTAGTCGAAAATCGACACGACGTGCTCACTGGCGATGCGAGACAAGGCGCGCGCTTCGCGGTTGAATCGCCGTGCGATGGCGGCATTCTGCTCGGCGGTTTGGCGCAATACCTTCAACGCGAGCTTGCGCCCGAGCGTGACGTGCTCCACCTCGTAGACGTCGGCCATGCCGCCGCTGCCGATGTGCGACAGAACTCGGAAGCGTTGGTCGATGACCTTGCCCAGCAGCTCCGGACCCTGCGTCGCGCGCGACAGCCTGAGGGTCCGCGCGGGCGCGGCCGACTGCGAACCGTTCGTCACTACTCGCTCTTCCGGGCAGGCTCGCACGCGCCGGTGCCGAGCTCGGTTTGCGCCTCGAGGCCCGGCTCGGCCAGCAGCTCGGCCGGCGAGCGGTCGCCGAGCAAACGGTAGGCGCGCTGGCGAGAGATGCCGGCCTCGCGCGCCGCGCGCGACAGGTTGCCGTGGCCGGCGAGCGCTTGGCGCAGGCGACGCAGATCATCGTCACCTTGCTCGGGCAGCGCGCGCTTCGGTGCGGGAACGGACACGGCCTTGGGTGCTTGCGGCTCCGCGTCGACGTGACTCTTGCGCAGCACCGTCTCCGTACCGTTCAGCGCTAGCAGTCGGCGCGCCAAGAGCTCGAGCTCTCGCACGTTGCCGGGCCAAGGGCGCAGCAGCAGATGCTCGAGCAAGCGCCCGTCGACGCCCGGCGCGCGACCGCCCGAATAGCGGCTCAAGAAGTGGCGGAAAAGGATCGGAATATCGGCGCGCCGCTCGTCTAGCGGCGGCACGCTGAGCACGATGCCGGACAGGCGCGCGGCCAAGTCTTCGCGCAGGCGCCCGCTGTCGACCAGTTGCCGAATCGGCACCGGGCTCGCCGCGACGAGCCGTAAATCGACGGGAATGGGGCGCGTTTCACCTAGTGGAACGACTTGTTGCTCTTGGATGACCCGCAGCAGCTTGGCCTGTACCGAAGGCGCCAAATCGTAGAGCTCGTCCAAAAATAGCGTGCCGCCACTGGACGCGCGCACGTGCCCGAGCGCAGCTTGCTCGGCGCCCGTGAAAGCCCCTTTGCGATAGCCGAACAGCTCGGCTTCCGCCAACGCCGGCGGTAGCGCGCCACAGTTGACCGCTTGCAGCACGCCCGGGCGCCCGCTCTCGACGTGCAGCAGGCGTGCGATACCTTCTTTGCCGGCGCCGGTCGGTCCCTCGAGCATGACCGGCAGCGTCTCGCGCGCAACGCGGCGGATGACGTCGCGCAGCGCGGCCATGCCCGGACCGAACAGCAAACCGGGCAGCACTTCTTCCGCTCCTGGCGGCGATTGATCCAATTGGCGAGCGACCGCGACCGCGACCGCATCTCCCAACCGCAATACGTCGCCCGGGCTGAGCGCGCTGGGGCTCGTGAGCCGTTGACCATTCAGAAAGGTGCCGTTGGTGCTGCCGAGGTCGCGCACCGCGTGCAACGGACCCTGTCGGAACAACTCGGCGTGCACGCGAGAGACGCCGGGAAATTCGAGCCGGCCATCGCCTTCGCTGCCGCGACCCAGGACTTGGGGGCCGTCACCCAAGCGCAGAGGCGGAGCGGCGCCGAGGCCGGACCAAACGAGCCACAAACAGCTCGCGCTGACGGTACCGACGGTATCGCTCAGGCGCAGAGTGGTGGTGTCGACGGAAGACAAGCCCGCAACCTCGTACTCGACCTATCACGAGGGGATGGGGGAGTCATTCCCCGGCAAAACAAGCCAGATTGACCGGCCGGCGGCCGCGCGCCGACCGTCAGATGGCGAACGTCACTTTGCGGCGATCATCCGGAGCTTGTCGGCCCTGTCCGCGGCCACCCGCCCGCGAATGAGCTCCAGCAGCCGCACCTGCGCGTGCTCCATCACCGTCTGCTGCAGCCAACCGAAGTAGAGGTCGGGGGCGAGGTGCCGCTGCCAAACGACGCGGCGTCTGAGCACGCTGCCGCCGTGGGTGCCGGGCACCAGCCAGTAGCCGGTGTCGCGGATGGTCAGCCAGTCTTCGACCCGCTCGCTACGAAAGCCGTAGTCGGGACCGCGACCCAGGCGCGTGATGTGGAAGGGCAAATCGTTGGCGTCGAAGCGATCGACGGCATAGCGGAGCTCACGGCCCGGCTGCCAGCCAGTGATGTGCGCAAAGGCGCTGCCCTGATGAAAATCGAAGCGCACCCGGCCGCCCAACCCCGTTCGTTCGACGCGCATGCGCTCGGGCATGGGCAGACCGATTCGGATGTACCAGGGCCAGCGGCTGTCGACGCGCAGGTCGCGCGTGGTGAGCAGCTCGAATACGGCTTCTGGCTCGGCGTCAATGGCGAGCTCGGCCTCGGCCACGTGCACTGGGTGTCGGGCAGGATCGTCGGTCAGCCGTGCCCACACCTGCGAGCCCAAGCCCAGCAAAAGCGCGAACGTGGCGCCGGCGCGGCGTGCACGTTCGGTACGCACGTGGCGCACCAACACGGAGCCGATGAAAGCGCCGAGCCACAGCAGTGGCAGCAGCACCGGTAGCGAAAACAGCACACAAATCACGCCTTCGCGCAGGGTCAAAATCGACAGCAGCAACGCCGCCCCCATCGCGTACAGGGCGGTGGAAAAAGGGCTCTTCGGGTAGAGCATGCCAGCGATGAAGCCAACGAACACCGGGATCGCGAAGAACGCGCCCCCGTAGTTGTTCGTCAACAGGCAAGACGCACAGTACAGCACCACGAAGGCGCCGAGCAGCACGGCGAAGACGCGCTGTCGCCGAGACAGCGGACGAAATGGGTCGATCATAGCCAGCGCGCCGCCTTCCAGACGTGCGGCACGTCGTGCACGGCCAAGGTGTTGTCGAGCTCGAAACGCGCGCCCAGGCACTGGGCCAGCTGCTCCACGAAGCCGAAGCGAGCCGCGCGCGTGTGAACGAAGCGGGGCTGCCACGGCCCGTGCTCGATCCGCTGCACCCGCACCCGACCCCGCACGACGTCGGCGCTGAGCTTCATTCCAAGCAGAAAATCGGCCGCCTGCTCCTGGTCCGCGAAAACCGAAGCTTGCTCGGGCTTCGACGCCAAATCGACCTCGACCAACCCTTGGTCGCTTTCGAAGCGCAGGCGTTGGGCGTCGCGCTTCAGCTCGAGCTCGACCAGCCGCGGGCGGTAGTGCGAAAAGTATCGCCCCAACAGCGCCAGCAGCGGTGAGCTGACTTCACTTCGAAGAGTGACGAACGTGGGCTCTCCGCGCAGCCTTACCCCGACCCGATAGAGAAACTCCCGGTTCTGCCAGCGCAGGAAAGAGGGCGTGCCGGCCAGTCCCATGCCCGCAATCTCGACCGCGCACACGCTGAGAAAACCGTAGCCGGCGTAGGTGTCGAGCTCGAACGGCGACGGCACCAACGGACGCAAGCGGGCCGCGTCGGTGCGGTACGTGACGAGCAGGCGGTCGGTCAGGGTGCCCGACACGGCAAGAAATTGCGTACCTCCGGGCTCGAACGCGAACGGCGCGGGACGGGTGCGTTGGGGAATGTGCGGGGGTGCGGTCAGGGCATACGGGGTTTCCATGCGAGCGGTGCCTCCGAACGCCCCTACAGAATCGGCGGCGGAAGGTTGCGCGGCGGATCGCAGTTTTCTTTCCGAATCCCAAACTTTGGATAATTTACCAGCGAAATCCATGCGTTAAGAACTTGCGAGGCGCTCCGGAAAAGCTTGTAAGCTCGCGATCGCATCCGCCCGTTGCTCGCCATGACGACTCCTCCCGAAGTTGGCACGCTGAGCCCCCAAGCCTTGCGTGACCTGATCGAGCGCGGTGAAGGTCGCGACCGAGCGTTCGCCGACGCGATCGTGCGCATGGCTTGGTCGCGCACCACTGACGCCGCGCATCGCGCCCAGCTGGACTTGCTGCACGCTTCGGTGCGCGCGGCCGCGCTGCGGCACCACCAAGGGCTTCGCGCTCGCATCGCAAAGGGCGAGCTTCGCCAAGGGGCCCTCCGCCAGCTGTTCGACGAGCAGCCGCCGCTCGAGCGCGACCATTTCGTCGAAGAGGTGCTGGGTATTGCCTATCCGCCGCTGGAAGAGCCGGCGCCGTCCCCGAACGCGATGACCTACTCCCCCAGCGGCTACGACGAGATCGTGCACGCCTTCGACGCGAGCGAGCTCGGTCCGACCGATCGCTTTTTGGATCTGGGCGCAGGCCTGGGCAAGGTCGTGATGTTGGCGGCGCTGCTCACCGGCGCCAAGAGCGTGGGCGTCGAGCGAGATGGCGTGCTGTGCGAGCTGGGAGAAACGGCTCGTCGCGAGCTGGGCCTGGGCGGCGTGCAGCTACGCCGCGGCGACGCGCGCGAGGTGCGTGGCGCGGACGCGGACGTGGTGTTCATGTACCTACCGTTTTCGGGCGAGGTGCTGGCGACGGTGCTCGGGCGCTTGCTGTCGGACGCGCGTGGCCTGCCGACGCGAGCGCGGCGCCGTTTTCTATGCACCGGCGCGCTCGACCTGCAGCGCTACCCGGAGCTGAAGCCGGCGGCACCGCCCAAGTCTTGGCTCAACGTGTACGGCTTCGGCAGCTAGCGCTCGGCTTCGCTAAGTCTCGCTAGCCGGGTGTCAAAATGCCCTTGAGGGCGTTGTACCAGTTCATGCCCATCTTCTCGGCGCCCACGTCGTTGGGGTGCACACAGTCGAGCGTCTCGGCCATGCTCCAGTCCGAATTCGTCCACAGGTCGGCCACGAACACCGGCGACTTGGCGGTCGTTTGCTGCGCAGCCCACGCCGGCACGGCCATCACCAGCGCTTCGGCCCGCTTGGTGATGGCGTCGTCGGTGCTGCAGTCGGGACGAATCTTTTGGATTTGCGCGACTACCAGCACGATGTTCGGATTGTTCGCGCGCGCTTGCGTCACGAGCTTGGTGTAGTTGCCCAAGATGTCGGCGGTGGGTTTGCTGTTCCAAACGTCGTTCACGCCCAGCTGCAGCATGATCAAGTCTGGATTGTGCTTGGCGACCAGCGTCGACATTCCCGGGAACGTCTCGGTGGGCCGGCAATTGGGCATCATGAACGTGGCTTGGGTGTACTGCTCGGCGGTGGAGCAACTGACCGCGCTGTGCCGGACGCCGCCGCCGCAGTCGTCGGTGTACTCGCCGATGAACTCTAGGTTTTTGTAGCCGTTGTCAGTCAGATCCTTCAGCAGAAACTTTTTGTAGCAACCCGGGCCGGCAGAGATCGAGTCGCCCACGATCATGATCTTGGGCTTGGTGACGCCGGTCGGGAACGTCCACGGTCCCGTGCTGGCGCCGCCGCTGCTGGCGCCGCCGCTGCTGGCGCCCGCGCTGGTCGAGCTGCCGGCGCTGGCGGTTTCGCCCGCCTTCCCACTGTTGGAAGTGCCACCCACCGCCGAGCCGCCGCTCGTCATGCCGGCGCTCACCGGTGCGCCCGCATCGCCGCTCATGTTCGCCATGCTGCCACTGCCGCCCGTCGGCGTGCGTGAGCCTTCACCGCCGGTACTGCCGCAGGACGGCGCGCCCAAGCAAGCCAAAGCCAGTGCCGCAACCTCGAGCCCTCGTCGTCTCGACATGGCTCAGGTCATGCAAGGATCGCGGGAGGAAATCAACGCTCAGGGTCGCTCCGCCGTTTTCGAGGCGGAAGCCGGCGCTTTCGGACATCTGGGCTGCCAACATGCAGCCTGAATCGCAGAAGCTTCCGTGGCGGCGCAAGGCCACCTTTGGAAGAACGAGATTCTTTTACAGGGAGGACGGGAGGACGGGAGGAAGAGACCGAGCCGAGAATTTTTGGGGCTCGCGCTGCCGCCAGCGAGTCGGCAGGGCGGTCGCGGGCTCGACCTCTCCAGCTTTCTCCCCAGGGAAATATTTTTGGTTTTGGTCCTCCAAAAACAAAAATGCGTTTCTCGCCTCCCGTCCTCCCGTCCTCCCTGTGATCTTTGAGGGCTTCCAAACGAGCCCTCAGCATGGCAGCAGCCCGAAGCGGTCGCGCGGGGTGGCCTGGGGACGCCACGGTAGTTTCTGCAAGCGGACTGCGGCGCGGCAGCCAACGGACTTTTGGGGCTCGGTCGGGCGTCGGGGAGGGCGCTACGGTTTCTTGCGCCAGAAGGTGGGGCGCCAGTAGTAGAGGATGGTCGCGTCGTCGGGCCAATCGGCGCGGTCGTCGGGCTCTTCGAAAGAATCGGTCTCTGCGATCAGACGGAAGGCGGGGTCTAGCGTCTCCTCGGGTAGGGGCGGGCGTACGTCGCCTTTGAAGCGCTCCTCGATGGCCCCGAATTTGACGAAGTTGCGCTGGGCGTCGGCGAGCGAGGGCGCGTTCGCTCCTTCTTCACGGTAAGGCCAGCGCAGCTGACTCACGTCGTCCTCCCAGAAACACACCAAGCAGATGTCGTCGGAGCCCGGCGGCTCCGTGAAGACCAAGTGACCGCAGCAGGGGCAGGGAAACCGTGACTCGCTCATTGCGCCGCCACCCTAGAACGCCGCTCGGTTTGCAGCCAGCCGCCATTTCGTTTTAGCAACGTCAGCGGCGGCGCGGTTACGAGGTATGAACGACCCATGGACGAGCCGGACGACGATGCATCGCGGTAGCGCCGGGCGAACACCCAGCGGTGCGCGCTCTCGCCCTGCTGCCGCCCCAAGTGGGGGGTGGTGATGCCGCCCGTGCAGCGCTTCTTGTTCGCGTTCGCGCTCACGGTCGTGGTCGAGCTGCTCGTTGCGGTGCCGTTGTTGGCGGCTCCGCCCGAGCGCAAGCTGGGGCGCCGGATCGCGGCCGTGTGCGTGGCGCAGTTGGCGACCCATCCGGCGGTCTGGTTCTTCTGGCCGCTGTTCGGCTGGCCCCGGCCCATCTACCTGCTCGTGGCCGAAAGCTTCGCGTTGGTTTCGGAGTTGCTCATCTATCGCTTGGTGCTGCCGGGGCTGCCCTGGGCTCGCCTTTTGGCCGCATCCGCGCTAGCCAATGGCGCATCGGTGTTGATGGGTGCGTGGCTGCAATAGCAGGGGACAGACGATGAACAGACTGAAGCGAGCCATTGGGGCATTGATCTTTTGCGCAGGCGTGTTGGGCGCGTCGCATGCCTCGGCAGATTCCGCCGATTTTCCCGAATGCAATGACCCCGGCAAGGCTTGCTCCACTGCGCGGGTGCCCGACGGCATTTGCACGACCGGTCGCTGCTGGGTCTGTGACGGCGATCACGCCACCACGTATGGCTGTCCCCGTTGCCAGAGCGCTGACGAGGTCGCGGCGGCCGGTGCGCCATCGGCTCCACCCGAGGCCAAGCCGACTTGCTCGGAGGAAGACGACAGCGGCTGCACCGTGCATCAGATAGGGAGCGAGCGAGGCATCGGCGCGCTGTTTTTGGCCATCGGCCTCGGAGCATTCTTGCTGGGTCGTCGCCGGCGCTGAAGTTCGTTGTCCCAGCAAACCGTTTGTCGCTCTAGACCCAGCCCAGCGCTCGCAGCAGAAAGCCTGCCGAAAGCGAGGCCGCGTTGGCCGCGACCGAAGTGGCCAGGGCCAAGCGCCACCGGCCGGTACCTAGAAAAAGCCCGTACACGAAGGCTTCGAAGCCGAAGGCCCAGATTTCGCTCGCGGTCAGTGACGCCACCGAGGGCCAGCCAAGCCCGGCGCCCAGCTCGGGAAAGATCAGCCAAACCGCGGGGTGGGTGGCCACGTTGGCGATGCAGATGAGGCCGATGCGGCGCCCGAGCGGCAGCTTGCCGCGCAGACAAAAGCCCGCCACGAACAGCTCGATGCCCAGGGTCCAAGCGAACGCGCGGAACCACTGCGCAATCAGCAGCATGTCGGGTCTTCGAAGCCGGTCGGCTTCCGGCCACTCACGAAAAACACCGCGCCCGCCGCCAGCTCCAGGTAGGCGTGAAAGGAAGACAGCGACAAATACCAGTCTTTGACGACCAGTGGCGAGCCGAGCAGCGCGGCCAGCGGTAGGCCCAGGCAAAGCAGCGCCGCTGCCGCGAGCCCCCAAGCGCCGAGGTCTTGGCGCAGTTGGCGAGCGCTCATGCGAAAGGTCAAGGTCGCGTTACCGCGCGTCTGCTCTTGCGGTACGGCGTGCAGCCAAACCGCGTAGTGCACGGATTGCAAGAAGGCGAAGCTTGCTACGACGCCGACCGCGAGCTGCGCGCCGCGGACGCCGGGCGCCAAGTTGTCCGCTGCCGCCAAGGTGTGAAGCCCGAAGCATTCGCGCAAGCCGGCGTGGAAGCCGAACCAAGCCAGCGGCGTTGCCAGCAGAAGCGCCGCCAGGCCAGCGATGCCGAGCCCGAGCGTGAGGGCGGAGGGGCGCCCCCGCGTCATGGCAAATGCCCACAGCGCGAGCGCGACCAAGTTGTGCGCGTGACTGAGCGCCAGCCGAAACGCTTGGGGCCAGATCGCGCCTAACGTGGCCAGCAACAGCGCCACCGCGAGCGCCAGCGCCAAGCGCCAACCGGCACCCGCGCGGGTGGCCGTCACGCTGGCGAGCACGAACATGCCTACGGCCAGCGCGAGCTCGGGCCGCTCCGCTCGACCGAGGCCAAGGCTCGGCGCGACCCGTACGGCCAGGAGCAGCCCCGAGCCGACGAGCAGCACGGTGCGGGTGGAGGCCGCCAGTAGCGGGCGAAGGACCAAATAGCGAAGGTCGGCCAGCAAATGCGGCACACCGAGCAACAGTGGCCCTGCCAGCAACAGCAGCGTCGGCGCGAACACCGCCAGCGTGAAGGCCACGCTGGCGTGCACCATCAGCAGCGCGGTGATGCGCCGACGCTTGTCGAGGAGCACGCCACGGAGCACGTCGACCTCGAGCGCGCGCGTGAAGAGTCGCGTGCGTGCGCGTTCGAAAGGCGAGAGCAGGGTGTCCGTGAGCATATCGGTCGCTTCAGCGCGCGCGCCTTCGTGAGCGCCGCCGCGAGAGCGCCAAACCCACGACTGCCACTGAGATCAGCCCCGCAAGACCGCCCGCGCGGCGCGCGCCGGAGCTCAGACTGCAGCCCCCGCCGTCGTCCGAGTCGGGCTTCTTGGTCGGCTGACTGCTGGCTCCGGCCGTTGCGGAGCTGCCGCCCTTGTCGCCGCCGGGCGCCCCCGCGGTCCCGGCGCCGGACGTCCCCGCGTTGCCGGCGCTGGTGGCAGGCTGGCCGGCGCTCGCGTCGCCCGCGTTGCCGGCGCTGGGCTCGACCGGCTCATTGCCAGCCCCACCCGCGTTCGGTTGGGTCGGCTTTCGGCACATCACGCAGTCGTAGGTCATCGGCCCGTCGGGCGTCGCGCGCCGGCACGTATCGGCCACGCACACGCCCGCGCCCACGTCGTTGCCCGACTCGTCGACCGCGTTGTCGCAAGGCTGGCCCAATTCGCCGGGGCTGCAACTTCCCTCCGGCGGAATGTCGGCGGCCGCCGGTGCGGCCTGGACCAACAACCCGAAACCCATCAATGCCCCACACATTAAGCTGAAATAGCGCACGAATAGCTCCTGACCTGGGTCTGAGTCCACACCGTCCGGCGACCCACACCTGGGCTTTGGCCGGCCGCGCCGATCTTCGTGAACAATTCTTGGCGCAAGCTCAGCTTCCCCACTTGGCAATGTACCGCTCGTACATCGCAAACCAAGAGGGCGTAGCGAAATTGCCTCTGCCCTGATGGGTGATGCAGATGGGCCAGGTACCGAGCCGGAGACCGCGAGACCGCGCGCGGCGACAAAAATCCATGTCGTACAAGTGAAAGTCGAATTGCGGATCGAACGCCACGTCGTGCTCGCGCAGCGTGGCCGTTTTGGCGGCAAAGAAGACGCCGTCCATCAGCTCGCACTCGGCCGGCACCGGCCCCCACGCCGAAATCTGCCCGAAGGGTTGTGGGCCATGCGCGACGCAACCACTGACGTAGCCGGGCTCCTCCCACTTGAAGCTCGTGTCCACGAAGCCCCACGACGGCTGGCCGGGCCGTCGGCGCTTGTTACCGGCCACACCGATGACGTCGTAGTGGCTCAGGCCGTCGATCACACGGTCGGCCAAAAAGTAGTCGTCCAGCCAGACGTCGTCGTGCACGAACACCACGTATTCAGCGCGCTCGGGCTCGGCCAAGCGCTCGTTGTACACCTCGCCCAGGCCGCGTTTGTTGTCGTAAATCGGGCAAGCGTTGAGGCGCGGCTCCTGCATCAGCCGCCCGAGCGAGAGGCCCAGCGCGGATTTGTTCCAGAAGTCATTCTCCGAAAGCCTGGTCGCGCTGACGATGTCAATCATCCCCGTGCTGCCTTTCGCTGACGAACGCTGCAAAATAGTCCGGCTTTGGCCTGGGCCGCCATGCCTATGATGGGATAATGGCGTCCGTGGTGAAGCAAGCCGAAGTAACGGTCGAAGCCGCCGGTCTGACCGACGTGGGGCACGAGCGGGAGGCGAACGAAGACGCGTTCTTGATCGCGACGCTGCAGCGCACGATGGAAGTGCACGACGCCAGCCCCGGCGCACACGGCTGGTTCAAGGGCGCACCCGCCGGCACGCTGTTGGTCGTGGCCGATGGCATGGGCGGCCAAGGCGGCGGCGCCGTCGCCAGCCGCACCGCCGTCAACGCCGTCGCCGACTATTTGTTGAACGTGATGCCTTGGGCCAAAGCGTCCGACTCCAATGTCACCGGTCGCCCGCCGGCAAACGAGCCCGGCGCGCGCCTGTCGCAGACGGGGGTGCGGGCTCAATTGTCGTCGGCACTGGTGGCGGGCGACGCCCAAGTCAAGACGACCGGCGCGCAGACCAACACTCCGCAGATGGGCACGACGCTGACCATCGCGCTCGTGCTTTGGCCGGCGCTGTACGTGGCGCACGTCGGTGACACGCGCTGCTATTTACTGCAGTCCGGCACGCTCTGGCGCCTGACGACCGATCACAACTTGGCGCAACGGTTGGCCGACGAATCACCGCACTCGGTAGACCCACCCGAATACCTGCAGAGCATTCTCTGGAATTCGCTCGGCGCCACGAGCGAGCTGCCGGTGCCGGAAGTGGCCAAAAAGCAGTTGGAGCCCGGCGCAACCTTGCTGTTGTGCTCCGACGGCTTGAACAAGCACGTGAGCGACGAGCAAATCAAGGAAGTGCTCGAGCGCCCTGAATCGTGCGCGGCTCGCGCGGCTCGCTTGGTCGAGTTGGCCAATGCCGGCGGCGGTAGTGACAACGTCACGGTCGTCGTGGCGCAGTTACGCGGCGCCTGACCGGCGACGCCACGGGCTGGCTGGAGCGGGCAGCTTCCGGCAAGAAACGCACGGCTTCTAAGGCTCCGTCGAGGCTACCGTGACTTCGCCGAAGCCCGGGTTGGGGCCGGTGCTGTCGTCGATCACCACGCGGAGGCCGGACAGCAGCTTGGGCTCGAAGGTCATGCTGGTCGGCACTTTGCCCTTGGTTTCGAGCGCTTCGAAACCGATGGGGTCGGAGCCGTCCGAAAATTCCAGGTGTCCGCTCAGCACCTGCTCGTCGCAGGCGCGGTCATACAGCTGAACGCCGCTGACCAGTTGCTTGGGCTCGAAGCGAAACTCCACGTAGCCGGTCGTTTCGTTGAGCGTCGCCCACTCGTTGAAATTACATACGCCGCGTTTCTTGTCGGTCACGTGCTGACACCAGCCGAGCTCGTAGCTGGAGCTGCAAGTCACGGAAACGGGCGGAGGCGGCAGGCGCTCGGCGGGGCTCAACAAGTAACGCCAAAAGTCGTTGAGACGGCCTTGCTCATCCGACCACGGCGCCTGCGGCAGGTGGGCGAACCAATAACCACGAAAGCCCGCCTCGCTGCAGCCCCAAGCCGTGCAACCCACCGGCACCGCCGCCGCCAACGGTGCTTCCGTGCGCGGGTAGTGCAAGAACGTGTCGCAGTACGAGGGCAGCGTCCCGGGGTCGTCGAAACGATTGGGCTGCAGCGTATTGGGCGCGAAGGTGATGTCCCCGCAGCCGCTGGCGGGAGCATCGTTGGCGCGGCCGCGCGACTGCACGAATAACCCATAAGTATTATCTGGCGCGCCGGTCGTGGCGTTGGCGGGTGGGACCCCGAACACCTGTTGCAGCGCGCCCAAGGCGAACATCTGGTAGCTGCCGAGCACGCTGCTGAAGCCGTCGTGGTAGTCGAGGCTCACGACGTCCAGCGTCTTGGTGACGAATTGTCCGTCTTCGATGACTTGGCAGCTCAGCTGCTTGCCACCCAGAAAGCCGAAGCGGTCCGCGCCCAGCAGCCAGATCTGATCGGGGAGGTCGGCTTGCACGCTGTCGCACAAGGCCAGCTCGACTTGCATAGCATCGTAGTCGGCGGCTTCGGCGTGGCAGTCGGCGGCGTTGGCCAGACAATCTTGGTAGCTGCTCGACGTGTAACGGAAACCGTCCAACGTAGGCGGGAAGCCCATCGACGTGATGGTAGGCAGGACGTCGTGGTGCACGTGTCCGGCGGTCACGGACTCGAGCTCTTTGACCAGGCGCGTCGCCAGCACGTCGGGTGCATCCACTCCCAGCATTTCCGAGAGCAGTTTTGGCGCCGTGCCCGAGCTCTCCATCAAGGGGTCGTAGATGACGAGCTGCAAGCGCTCGTTGAGCACCCCGGGCGTTTCGTCGGCGCTGTCACCGCCTGCGCCGGCGCCCGCGCCGCCCGGCGCAGCCGAGCTTCCCGTCGCTGAATTGCCAGCGCTCGAATTGCCGCCCGACGAAACGCCGTCGGCTGCGGTTCCCGCCTTCGAGGATGCGCCCGCGGCCTCGCCGCCGGTGGACACGCCGCCCGCGGCCGTCCCGCCCGTCGAGCCCCCGTTGCTCGACCTGCTTCCACTCGAATCGGCGCCCAGCGCGGCCCCGCCGTCATTGCCGGCGCTGCCGCTCGGCTCGCCGGGATTGCCGATCATGATTGGTTGACACGAAAATAGCGCGAGGGCCGCCAAACTGAGCTTGCGCATGGGGTTACGGATTCTCCACTTCGTGCTGACAGCGACGCTCGCTGGCTTCGAGTCGCGACGGATGCACGCCGGCTTGGCGCGCGAGCTGCGCCGCCTCGAGCGCCTTCGGGCAGTCACCTTGTTCGCTCGCGAGCTCGGCGCGCAGCACCTGCAAGTCGCCGCCGCGCTCGCGCCCCAACACGCCCTGTAGCCCGCGTTCGATGGCGCTGAGCGCTTCGGCGCGACGCCCCAACTGGCTGAGCAGCTCGATGCGCGTCAGCTCGACTTCGGTCGTCAGCACGCCGCCCGGGAAACGGCGCGCGTGCTCGTCCAACGTGCTCAGCGCCTGCGCGCTTTGTCCGAGCGCTCTAGCCTCCAAGCGGGCTTTTTCGTAGAGCGCCAGCTCGGCATCCATGCTGCTGCCGTGGGCCACGCGTCCGTAACAGGTCGCGGCGGCCGCATACTGTCCGGCTTTGGCGAGTTGGCTGCATTGGCCGGCGTCGCTCTCGCGTGGCGACGCGGACGCCACCGTCTTGGGATGCTCACTGGGCATCGGCGGCTTTTCTGGCAATTCCACGGCGCTGGACGGCGCTGGCTGCGCGGACGGCGCCGGCGAGGGCGTTGCTCGTTGGGCCCACACGTCCGGGCCGAGCGAGGTGGGGGGAGTCGCCGCCGGCTGCGCGAGCCACACTAGCAGCGCCAACGCCGACAGGCCGAACGCGACTGCCGGCAACACCCAGCGTGGCGTGGGCCGCAGCGATCGGCTGCGCAAGCGCTGCCAACTCTGCTGCTCGGTCGGACCCGGCAAGGGCTCGGCGAGCGCGCGGACGATCAACGCGGCCGCTTGGTCTTCACCTTCGGCGAGCCTGGTGGGAAACTCTGGCTGGGACGTGGCCATGGCTAAGTGCCTTCCTCGAGGGCGGCCGTGAAGCGCTTGCGCGCATCGTGCAAACGGCGAAATACCGTCGCTTGAGGACGCTCGATCACCTCGGCGATCTCTTGCCCGCTCAACCCCTCGAGCTCGAACAAGACGAATACGACGCGCTCGGCTTCCGACAGCCGGTCGATGGCGCGGGCGAGCTGACGACTAGCTTGGCCTTCGTCGAGCGGTTGTTGCACCAAGTCCGGACCGACCTCGGGCGACAACCTCGAAAACAGCGACCACAGGCGAGCTCGCCGGCGGCTCACGCGAGCTCGGCTCAGGCAAATTCGATACAGCCAGGTTCGGAAATCTGCTTCTCGGCGAAAGCGCGGCAAGTAGCGAAAGACGTCGACGAACACCTCTTGGCACGCATCCTCGAGGTGACTGGGCGGGACGCCCAGGCGGCGCAACACGGACAGCGCGGTCCGGTGGTAGCGCTGGTGCAGCCCTCGCCAGGCGTCCGGGCTGCCCGCCACGCAGCGGTCGAGCAGGTCGTGACCTGCGTCAACGTCGGAGGCGGCAGCCGAGGCGAGCATCGCTGGGGGGGTTAGAGTCAGGCTGGGCCGCCGATCTTCGGTGCGACTTCAGAAAGGGGTGCTGATTCCCAAAGCCAGCCCAAAAACCAGGGCCGAAGGCGCCAAAACCTCGCGGCCCCCGACTTCGAAAGCGGGCGCCGCCTGCCGCAGCAGCCACGCCGCGCTGAGGTCGGCGAACGGCTGCGCCGCCGTATCGGTGAAAAACCGCGTACCCACTCGGGCTCCCAGCCCCGGCACGAGCCGCAACCCGGCGCCGGATTCCGCCAGCGCCGTCGTTCGCGCCACTTCGAGCACGCCGACCAGCTCCAGAGCCGCATCGGCGCTGACCGACGAGCTCAGCGCTAGCTCGCGCTCGCAGCCGAGCGCGATGGGGGCGCGGCGTAGCGAGGCCGAGCCTTCGAAGGCGCGGGCTTCGTGGGCGCTCAGGTCGAAGCCGGCATCGAGCGCCAGTCGGTAGGGGCCGGACAGCTCGCGAGTGATCCGGAGCGACGGCGCAATCCAGCTCGTGCTCGCCCAAAGGTCGGCGCCCAGGCGATACCGGTGCGGTCGAGAAATCTTCGGTGATGACGTGACATCTGACGGTGGCGGGGAGGGCGGGCTGGCGGTGGGCAGGGGCGCCGAGACGACGGCCTCGACGACTCCAATGCTGCCGGACGGCGCCGGTGCCGCTTCGCCGGGGTTGTCGAGCGCAACGGTCGCTTCGGCGGGCGCCGCTTGCTCGGGTCGCAGAAAGAAGCGCTCGAGCACGAGCGCAATCACGCGCGACAACGTACCGCACGAACCGCCCTGAACGGGAAGCTCGCGCTCCAGCCGCAGCACGTCGTTGGGATCGCGCAAGCTGAGCGACACGAAGTCACCCTGCGTGCGATGTACCAACAGGTACGTGGCGTGCCAGGTGCCGTCGAGCTCGACGCTACCCAAACGTGCAGCGACGGCGGTGCGCGTCTCTTCCAAAGGTGGACACAGCGCATCGGGGCTCAGCGAGTCGACGCTGAGCCCGGCGGCACCCAGCACGACGAACGGAAGAGCTGACCACACTGCCAAGGCGCGGCGGAGCATAGGTCAGCCCCTGTCGCCGCCCCTCCAGAAAATGCGCGAACGCGGTCCGCCCTGGCTGGACGGACCGCGTGTGCATTTTTCGATTCTTTGTGCGCGTTTATTGCGCCACGATTTCGCCGAGCCCCGGGTTGCCGCCGCTGCTTTGGTCGATAACGACCTTTACCCAACTCAGGGTCTTCGCCGCGAACGTCAACTTCGTGCCGGTTGTGCCCGTATTTTCCAGCGCTCCGAAGGCGATGTTGGCCGAGCCGTCGGAGAACTCGAGGTGTCCGGCCAGCACCTGCTCGTCGCATGCGCGGTCGAACACCGTCACCGCGGTGACCGACTTCGAGCTTGGGAAGGTGACTTTCGCCCAGCCGGTCGGCAGGGTGGCGGTCGCCCATTCGCCCGCGTTGCACGTGCCGTGGACGCCGTCGAGCACCCGGGCGCACCAGCCGCCCGAGTATTCGGAGCTGCAGGTCACATCACCCGGATCGGTGAGGAAGACGTCGTTGGGCTTCACGACGTAGCGCCACCAATCGTTGAACTTCGTGTCCGGATTGGTGCCGTTGGCCTTGGGCAGGTGCTGGAAGAAGTATCGGTAATACGCCAGCTCGTCGCAGCCCCAAGCGCTACAGGTGATGGTCTTGAGCGAGCTGCCGGGCGGCTGCAGCGTGGGGTAGTTGAAGAAGTCGTCACACAACGTCGAAACCGACGCCGGGTTCGAATAGTCGTAATCTGCCACCGAGCTCGGGGTCCAATGCGCGTTGCCGCAACCGCTGTAGTTGAAGCTCGGCGACTGGGCATTCACCAGCGCGAACTTGTCCCAGTTGGTGGACACGCGGTCTTCTTCCCAGCT
>JBEQSW010000148.1:0-3942 GCA_040348565.1 Myxococcales bacterium
CGCCCGAGCCGCGGTCGCTTTCATTTGGGTCGTGATCAGAGCTACGGCTCGGACCCGGTCGAGATGCACATCTCCGAAATCGGGCTGTGCAGCGGGCATAGCGCTTCGGGAGTGTGGGTGAGCGAGCGCGGCGAAACCTCCGTGCCGGGTTTGTACGCGGCGGGTGACATGGCGTGCGTGCCTCACAATTACCTGCTCGGAGCGCTCGTTTACGGCCAGATTTGCGCCGAAAATGCCAGCCAGTACGTGTCCGAGCTCGGAAGCCAGGCGGTGCCGGAGGAAGCGATCGAAAGCGAGCGCCAGCGCATCTTTGCGCCCCTGGAACGGCCGAACGGCATTCCCGCTCATCAGTACGAATACAAGGTGCGGCGGTTGGTCAACGACTACCTGCAGCCCCCGAAGACCGAAGTGCGCATGGAGACCGGGCTCAAGCACTTCATGCGCGCGAAAGAGGAGCTCGAGGAGCTCGGCGCGTCGAGCCCTCACGACCTGATGCGTGTCATGGAATGCCACTTCATCCGCGACTGCGCGGAGATGGCGGCGCGCGCGTCGCTCTTTCGCAAAGAAAGCCGTTGGGGCCTGTACCACTACCGCCTCGACTACCCCGAGCTCGACAACCAGGATTGGTTTTGCCACGTGAATTTGAAGAAGGACGCGACGGGCCAAATGGTGGCGTTCAAACGGCCGGTCGCGCCGTACCTCGTGCCGCTCGACGCGGCCGAGCTCAGCTCCTACCACCACATTCGCGTGCCCAGCGCGCAAAATCAGGGCATTTCGGCCAGCCTATGAGTCAAATCGACAATCGCGAAGTCGTTAAAAGTCAGGAAGCGGCGGCGGCAGGTCGCGCGCAAACCGCCGTCCGTTTCGACGTGCCGGTGATCGTGAACGAGCAACGGTGCATCACGGGCTGCCGCGTGTGCATCGACTCGTGCCCCGTGGACTGCCTGGCCGTCAATCCCGAGACCGGCAAAGCGCACATGCGCTTCGACGAGTGCTGGTACTGCCTGGCGTGCGAGACGGACTGCCCCAAAGACGCGATCGTGGTCAAAATTCCCTATTTGGTGCGCTGAGCATGTCCACCGACACCGAAATGCTGCGACTCAGCGAGCTTTTGCGCACGGGCGACGTCGCCAGCCGCCAGCTGGCCCTGACAGAGCTCGCGGATTCGTTGGACGAAGGGGCGCTAGAACCGCTGTTGGCCGCGGCCAGAGATGTCGACCCCACCGTGCGTGAGCTTGCCATCGGGCTTTTGGACGAGCTCGGCGATCCGCGCGGCATCGGCGCCATCGTGACTGCGCTGGGCGACGAGTCCGAAAGGGTACGACAAGCCGCGACGGCGGCGGTGCGCGACAATCGGCTACCCGAGGCCGTCGATTTGTTGCTGGCGAACCTGACCCATGCGCGCGCCGACGTGCGCGCCGCCAGCGTGGCGGGTCTGCGCGAGCATCGCGCGCCTCACACCGAGCTGCCGCTGCTGTCTTTGTTGCACGACGACGCGGCCGAGGTCCGCGGCCAAGCCGTCGTCGCGCTGGGCTACTTGCGTTCCGAAGGCAGCATTCCCGCGTTGCGCGAGCGCTTGCGCGACCGCGATCCGGTCGTGCGCCGCCTGGCGATAGGAGCGCTGGACTACGCACGCACCCACGAAGTCAGGCTCGGGTTGCTCGAGCTGCTCGAAGACGGGGATTGGCGGGTGCGCGCGGACGCGAGCAAACAGCTGGCAAGACACGGTGACAAGGCCGCCGCAGCCGGCCTGGCGGGCTTGCTGGGCGATGCCGAGTGGCAGGTGCGAAAAGAAGCGGCGGTGGCGCTCGGTGACGTCCTCGCCGTCGAGCACGCGCCCAAGCTTCTGCCCTTGCTCGACGACTCCGTGCCCGACGTGCGCCGCGCGGCCGCGACCGCACTGGCGGCGCTTCGAGCCACTTTCGCGAGCGACCGCCTCCAGCGACTGCTGCAGGATCCCGACAGCGAAGTCATCAAAGCGGCACGTCGCGCGCTCGTCACGCTCTCGAGCAGTCAACGCGCCCCGCACTGATCTGGCCGAGCTCGGCTCGGCTCGTTACCTCCAACATCCAAGCGAAGGTCCATGCGTCGTTCCATCTTCATCCTTACTCCCCTGCTTTCACTCGTGACGTCACTCGCCCACGCGCAGACTCCGCCCGATCTGCCGCCCGCCCCCAATCCGAACGTCACCCAGGCCCCAGAAGCCCCCGTCTCGGCTGACGCGCCAGCGGCCCCGCCCGCAGCGGCAGCCCCCCAGCCCACCGGCGTCGCGCCAGCCGCGCCCGCCCCTGCGCCGCCCGCGGCCGAGGCAACGGTGCCAGTGGCGGCTCCGCTCAGCGCGCCAACGCCGCTCCCCGCCGACGCGCCACTCGCCCCGCGCATCAGCGTGGGCAAGCTCGGCTTCTTTCAGCCTTCGGCTCAGCTTCAGTTCTGGGCCTACGGCCAGACGACTGAAATCGGCGGCAAACAAGACTTCACCGGTGGCTTTCGGCTGCGCCGCGCCGAGCTGCGCGTGAAGGGCGAAATCGTGCCCAAGCTCTTTTCGTACAACGTGATGATCGATCCATCACGGGCGCTTGAATTCGACAGCAAGAAGGTGGCGGTGGCGCCCGCCGACGCGAGCGCGCCCAGCCCGGGCAGCGTGACGGTCCAGCAACCGAACGGCCCCGCCACCATCCTTCAAGACGTCATCCTCACGTTCATCTCCGACTACGCCGACATCACGGTCGGCCAATTCAAGATCCCGATCGGGTACGAGGCCTACAACAGCACCGCCAAGCTGGTGATGCCGGAGTTCTCGCTGGTCACGCGCTACTACAGCGCGCGCCGCGACATCGGCGTCAAGGTCGATAAGAAGCTCGGTAAGCACTTCTACTATCGCGCCGATCTACTCAACGGGGCCGGCCAAAACCGGCTCGACAACGACGACCAAAAGGATGGCGCCCTACGCCTCGAAGCCTACCCTATCGAGGGCCTCACGCTGGGGGCGGCCGGCTATTTTGGCATCAACCAGCGCCACGCTTCCGCCACCAAAGACCGCGTCGAGGGGGACTTGAAGCTCGACGTCGCCCACGTGCTACTGCAGGCCGAATACATTCATGGCTGGGACGGCGCCACCGGCTCCAAAGACCCCGCGCGCCGCCAAGGCGATGGCTTTTACGCCGCCGCCGGTTACACCATCGCCGACAAGCTGCAGCCCATCGTGCGCGTCGGTCACCTCAATCCGCACGTCGGCAGCGACGTCGCAGCCCCTACCGCCGCCAACGACCGAGTCTGGTCGTACGAGGCCGGCGCCAACTACTTCGTGCAAGGCTACGACCTCGAGCTGCAGTTGTCCGGAGGCGTCTTCGACTACGAGAACCTGCCCTCCGTGTATCAGGGCATTTTCGAGCTCCAGGTCAATTTCTGAGGTGCGAGCCGGCGGATGAGCCCTTGCGGCTTACCGGCGCGCCCCTCACGGCGTCTGGATCAACAGACCCAGGCGCCACGGGATGGCGTTGTAGTTCCCGCCGCTGTCGGCGTTGGGGTCCGCGCCTTGAAAGAGGAAGCGCATGTGGCACGGGTCAACGGCTAGCGTTTGATCGTAACCGGCGCGGATCATCTCGCCGTGACTGATGTCGTCCGCCCACGCCGCGCCGTCGAAGCTCACGTTGCTCGAGCCAGCGAACGGGTACGAGCCGCTGGCTTGCCAAGGCCACCACGGGCCGTCCAAGCCGTTGGAGACCCAGGAGCGGAAGTAGCGGTGGTTGTTGGACGTTTGGTCGAAAGATTCGATGAGCGCCAGGTATTGACCGGTGCCGTTCATCTTGTACACGTTCGACGCCTCGAACATGCGGCCCGCGTTGGCGTCTTGCATGACCACGACGGGCTCGGCGAACCCTTGCGGGAATTGCTCGATGGACGTCTTGCTCGAGTACCAGCGGCCGTGGTTGTCCGAAAAGA
>JBEQSW010000036.1:0-9103 GCA_040348565.1 Myxococcales bacterium
TGCGTCAGCTCGATTTCCGCCGCGTCCCCCGGGGTCCCGCTGCCGAGAAATACGAGGGTGAAGCGCCCGCCCTCGTTCTGGCTGCGCCGGAGCTCTCGTAGCCCCAGCTTCTTGACAAAAAAATCGACGGCAAGCTCGAGGTCGTGCACGCGAAGCATGGTGTGGAGGTAGCGCATGAGGTCTCCGGTGCCGCGGCTTTTACCTCGGCGTAAGCAGCAACGCCACCCGCACGATCCGTGCCGACGACTCGCCCCTCACGGCGTCTGGGTCAACAGGCCCAGGCGCCACGGGATGGCGTTGTAGTTCCCGCCGCTGTCGGCGTTGGGGTCCGCGCCTTGAAAGAGGAAGCGCATGTGGCACGGGTCAACGGCTAGCGTTTGATCGTAACCGGCGCGGATCATCTCGCCGTGACTGATGTCGTTCGCCCATGCCGCGCCGTCGAAGCTCACGTTGCTCGAGCCAGCGAACGGGTACGAGCCGCTGGCTTGCCAAGGCCACCACGGGCCGTCCAAGCCGTTGGAGACCCAGGAGCGGAAGTAGCGGTGGTTGTTGGACGTTTGGTCGAAAGATTCGATCAGCGCCAGGTATTGACCGGTGCCGTTCATCTTGTACACGTTCGACGCCTCGAACATGCGGCCCGCGTTGGCGTCTTGCATGACCACGACGGGCTCGGCGAACCCTTGCGGGAATTGCTCGATGGACGTCTTGCTCGAGTACCAGCGGCCGTGGTTGTCCGAAAAGAACAGGTGACAAGAGCTGTCGTCGCAAATCACCCAAAAGTCGAGCCAACCGCCGCCATTCTGAGTGATGATCGCGGGCGTGCTGGCAAAGAAGGGGGCGGGCGCTGTCCAGTGGCTGGGGTCAGCGACGTCGTCGTTCGTCGAGAACATCGGCGGTCCGGATTGGTAGACGAGGTACCACTTCTTCCGCGGCGCGAAATAGAACACCTCCGGCGCGGCCGTGTAGCCGCCGAAGCCCGGCGTTTGGTCCATGTAGTAGAGGGGCGCGCTCGCAGCTTCGTTGAAATCGCCAAAGCTCGTGTAAACGGTGCTGTACGCACCCTTGGTGGATACGGAGCTGGCGAAGACGTGCCAGCGCTCGTTGAAGAGGACAACCGACGGATCCTTCACCGCCAGCAGGTCGTGCGTGTCGTCGGAGACGGGTGAGATCAACGGTTGGGTGGCGCTCCATTTCAACGTCGGTGAGAGCCCACAGGTCGACGAGCCACCGCTCAGGGAGCCGGGCCGGACGTCGGCATCGACATAGAAGGCCAGGTCATCGACGGCAATTTGGTACGCGCCGGGCGCGAAGGCGTAGTCCGGCGGCGGATAGGTCATCAGAGGCTGAATGACGAGCTGGCTGATATTCTGCCCGCCCATCGGTACGCACAGCGCGCCGCTGCCGATGCCAGGCGTCAGCGCATCCCACGGAACTTGCACCTTCATCCAGGTGCTGGCGTCCGCAGGCAGCGGCAGCTGCAAGCTAGCGCTCTTGCAGTCGCTGGAGCTTTCGTTGTTGCACGAGCCACCGGCGCTGGTGGGCACCGTTTCCAGCGTGTTCAAGCTGACTCCGACGTTGCCCGAAGGCGACGAGCCCCTGATCCAAAACTCGACGCCGCTGAAGGCGCTGGCGTCCAAGCAACCGGGGCCACCGTTGCCGGGGAAATACAAGCTGAGCAAGCCGCCCCAGGTCGTGGCATTGGTGTCCGCGATCTCGAGCGCGTAGCCGGTACCGCCCCTGCCCTCGACCATGGTGGTGCTGACGACGCTGTCCCCGTTGGCGCCGGAGCCGTCGTCGATGTGCTGAACGGCTCCGGCAGTGGAGCCAGCGACGGGCGGCGCACCATTGACGTAGTAGATGTAGCTGGCGGCATCGCCTCCGCCAAAGTCGTCGAAATTGGTGATGGTCGGCGACGCTACGGCGTTGCATTGCCCCGGATTCGTGGGGAATGGAGCGGCGACGCCGCATTGATTGAAGTCGTAGCTGGTCGCACCCGCCGCACCGGAAGAACCCGCCGCGCCCGAAGCCGGAGATGCGCTGTCGCGGTGTTGCCCGCAAGCCGTCGTGGCCGCCGCCACCACCAGCAACAGCTGAATCGAGTAACGAACGAGAAAGCCTGGGAGTAGAGGTATTGAATGCGGGTGGGTCATCGTTCGTTTCGCTTCGCTTCGCAGCGTTTTGCGGCGCGGAGCAAAACGCATTTGAGTGCGCCAGCCGAAGCCAATTCGGCCACCTCGGCGCGAAAGCTCCGAATCCGCAATCGCGAGATCCAGAAAACGAATTGTCACGCCGCGCGCGGAGCCGCGCCTAGACGTGCTGGCGCTCAGTCGGCTTCGTCGCGCGTCAGCTCAGCGCGCGCCACCCGGCGATAGGCTCCCGGCGTCATCCCCAACTCACGCTGAAACGCGACCGAGAGCAGCGACGCCGTCTTGAAGCCCGACATTTTGGCGACCTCGGCGAGGCTCGCGCTCGAAGCCTCCAGCAGCTTCTTGGCCGCCTCGACCCGCGCGCGGCGGATCTCTGCCTGAATGGTGCGCCCGAGCACGCGACGAAAGGCGCGTTCGAGGCGATGACGGCCGCTGGCGACGGCGCGCGCCAGGGTGGGTATGACGATGCGCCGGTGCGAGCTCGAGCGGATCCACTCCACCGCGCGCGCGACGAGGGCGTCGTCCACCGCCATCAGCTCCGACGAACGCCGGGCGATCACGGTCAGCGGGGCCACCACGACGCGCTCGCCGGCGTGGGGCTTGCCGGACAGGGCGCCGTGCACGAGCGAGGCCGCGCTCCGGCCCACCTCGCGCCAAGGGATGAGCACGCTCGACAACGGAGGCGACATCAGCTCGCACTCGAGCTCGTCGTTGTCGGCGCCGACGAGCGCGATGTCTTCCGGAATGCGTAGCCCCGCCAGCTGCGCGTAGCGCGCCACCGTGCGAGCCCAGCCGTCCGTACACGTAAAAATGCCGCAAGGTTTGGGCAGCCCGCGGAGCCAAGCCAGCAGCTCGGCCGGGTTTTCACGGCGGTCCAGCTGGCCTTCACCCAGGCCCCAGCATTGTGCCACGCGCGTCCCACCAGCCCGGGCCGCGGCCAGAAACGCTTCATCGCGCGCGACCGCGAACGGAGACTCGTCGAAGCGAAAGGTGGTGACGTGACGGACGCCCGTTCCCCGCAAATGCTCGTAGGCCAGCTTGCCGATCGCCGCTTCGTCGAGACAGACCGACGCGATGCCGCTCGCCGTGCTGTCGGAGGTGACGCAAACGAAGCCAGCACCGGAGAGCGCCGCGTATTCGGGGGCGCCGAAGTCGGAGGCAACGACGGCCGCGATCGGTGCCAGCGCGTCGGCGAGCCAGTGAAGGTACGACGGGTTGTCGTAGTGCAGCAGCGTCCACCCGCGCTCGTGCGCGGTCGCCATGAAGCCGCTCAGGATGCCTCGAGACCACGCCGCCCCAGTCCCGAGGATCACGAGCACACGGGGAGCGCCCATCTGAGCCACGGCTAACACCGAAGCGGAGCCCGGATTACGGGGCTTCGGCCCCCGCGACTTCGGCGTAGTCGAACCAATCGAAGTCGGCAGGACCGCTGCAAGCGGCGCCGCCACCCGTCGCGTACATCGCGAAATAGACGCCGGTGAAGCCGCCCGCCACTTCCGTCGAGAGGTAGCGGGTCTCGCCTTCGCCGAGCCGCTGCAGCTCTTGTTGAGAGTGCCCGAAGGAGAACACGTATTTCGACCGGTCGGCTTCGATGGCCAGCACCCAACCGCTCGACTCCGGCGGCAACGGTTGGCACGCCACTTCGGCTTGGAGGCTGCCGATGCGACGGCGCAAAACGACGCTCCGCGCTCCACTCCGAAGGGTGACGAATACCTCGTAGTGGTGCTGCTCGTTCATCCGCACGACGAGGCCCGCCTCTTCGCGCTCGCTTTGGGGCCGAAACTCGAGCTGGGTGGCGACCTTGACCGCAAAGTGCGCTTGTCTGCGCCCCACCCAAGCCATCGTGGCGACGTCGTCCAAGCCGGCGGCGGCGCCGTGCAGGCGCAGGTGCCCGGGACGCTCCACCAGCGAATGAAGGGCGGGCTCGGAATTGCGCAAGAAGTTCCAATAGAGCGGCAGCGCATTCGCATCGAAATCGTCGCGTTGGGCCAGCGCTGGCTGTGGCTCCAGCGCTCCGGACCGCTCTTCTTCGAGGCCCAGGCGCCCGCCTTGGGCGAACACCGGGAAGCCGTCGTCTGCCCACGTCACCGGACTCAGGAAAGTCTCGCGGCCGAGGTGGTAGCAGGGTGGATAGCCGTTGGGGCGAAATCCGAGCGACACCGCGAACCACTCACCGTCGGCGGTGTCGACCAAATCGGCGTGGCCCAGGCCCTGAATGGGGCTCAAATGGCTGCGGTGGGTGAGCAGCGGATTGCGCGCGCACGGCTCGAACGGGCCCCACGCGCTCCGACTGCGCGCCATCGTGATCATGTGCCCGTATTCGGTGCCGCCCTCCGACAAGAGCAGGTAGTACCAGCCGTCGCGCCGATACAGGTGTGGGCCTTCCGGGTACTGACCGCCCGTCCCGCTCCAGATCAGCTTCGGCTCGCCGAGCAGCTTGCCGGTTCGCACGTCGATCTGGCTCTGAAACGCGCCGCCGTGCGACGTCGTGTACAGCACGGTGCCGTCGTCCTCGAAGAACAACGATGGATCGATGCCGGGTTGAGCCACGAACACGGGCTCGGACCAAGGCCCTTCGGGCGCGCTGGCGCTCACGATGAAGTTGCCGCCCGCCGAAACGTTGGTCGTCGTCATGTAGAAGACGCCGGCGTGGTGGCGGATGGTCGGTGCCCACACCCCGCCCGAGGCCTTCGCTCCCTCCAGCGGCAACTGGCTCGGCCGCGTCAAGCAGTGCCCGATCTGGCGCCAGCTCACGAGGTCTCGGCTGTGGAAGATGGGGATGCCGGGAAAATATTCGAAGCTGCTCGTCACCAAGTAGAAGTCGCGCCCGACGCGACAAACGCTCGGATCCGGATGAAACCCGGGCAAAATGGGGTTGCGATAGCGAGCCATGGCGTCAGTGCAATAGATCGCCGATTTTCGCGACGTCACCCAGGTGAGCGAGCGTGACGCCGGGGGCGCGCCCGTCGGCGTCGGCGTTGGCGCGCTGTACTTCTTCTTGAATGGTGCGCCCCAACGCTTGGCGGAAACGCCGATCCAGCGCTTGCCGGCTCAGCCCCACCGCGCGCGCAACCCGCGCCACCGTGAGCTCCCCGTCCCCGTGATCGCGAATCCAGATGACGGCACTGGCAACGAACGGATCTTGGATCGAAAGCACGTCGGACGAGCGCCGCGCGGCCACCGCAATCGGCGAGACGACGGCGCGCCGCCCGGCGATGCGCTCGTTGGCCAGCGCCGAGCGCACGAGCTTCGCCGCCGAGCGCCCCACGTCTTCCCAGGGAATGACGACGCTCGATAGCGGAGGCGAGATCAGCTCGCACTCCAGCTCGTCGTTGTCGGCGCCGATCAGCGCCAAATCTTCGGGCACCCGCAGCCCGGCTTCGCGCGCAAAGCGCGCCACCGGCCGCGCCCAACCGTCCGTGCAGGTGAAGATGCCACACGCCTTGGGCAAGCCACGCAGCCACGCCGTCATCTCGACCGCGCTCTCTTCACGCTGCGCGGGGCTGAAGTCTTCCCCACCCCAGCCCGGCGCGATTTGAACCCGCGCCGCCCGCGCCCGCTCGATGAACGCACGCTCGCGCGCCACCGCAAACGGCGACTCGTCGTAGCGAAAGGTGGTGACGTGCCGGAGGCCCGCCGCCAAAAGGTGCTCCAGCGCCAGCTTGGCGATGTTCTCTTCGTCGAGACAAACCGAGGCGATGCCCTGCGCGGTGCGGTCGACGGTGACCGAGATCAACGCCGCCGGGGCCAGCCGGGCGATGGCGTCCGGCCGGAGCTCGGGGCCAATCACCGCCGCCGCAACGGGGGGCTGCTCGTTGACGAGGTAGTCGAGCTTGTCAGCGGGGTGATGGTGGCAGAGCGCCCAGTCTCGCTCGCGGGCGGCCGCGATGAAACCGCGCAGAACGCCGCGCGACCAAGCCCCTTCCGTACTGAGCACGATGAGCACGCGCTGTGGCTTCATGGGGCGCCTTTGTTAGCACGGGAATCGCGCCGCTCTTCAAGCTTGTGCCCTGCTGCGCACTATTGCGGTTTCAGTCCCACTTGGATCCGGCTTTGGGATCGCCGCGCGCCGGATGGGACGGATGCGACGGATGCTGCGCCAACGCCCTCACGCGCAGCAGACGAAATCTCGACTCTCCACGAAATCCATTTGTCGCAGCGCGGCGCGGATTTCGCTCCGCGGTATCGCTCCCGCCACCGAAACCAGCAACGGTTGCCTCGGCAGCGAAGGCAAGGCCTCCGGCGGAATGACGCGCACGCCGCGGATCAGCTGGCCCAATCTGCCAGGGTGCAGCTCGACGATGGCGGTAGGATGCTTTCCCCGGCGCGCCAGCGCTTCGGCGAGCGCCTTGCCGGTATCACCGAAACCCCACAAAACGTAGCCGGGCGCCTCGCCGAGGAAGCCGCGCGCCAAAAACTCGGCCTTGCACTCGACGAAAGCCGCGATGGCATAGCGAGCCGACGTGCGCGACAAGCGACTGCTGCCATCGCGCCAGTGCAGCAGGCGCTCGGGCACCATGCCCAGCTCTTCCTTCGCTTCCAGGAGGCGCAACACCAAGTCGTAGTCTTCCGGCCAGGCGCAGTCGCGATAAGGCGTTCGCAGCAGCGCCTCACGCCGCAGCATCAGCGTGGGATGCGCGATGGGGCATTCCACGAACGCTTCCCGACGCACGTCGTCGGGACCACCGATGGATGCGAGCCAGCGCTCGTAGTTGCGCAGCCCCGCCGTCATGGCGCGGCGCGGAAACAGCCTGACGTGGCACCCGACGCCGGCCCAGTGCGGGTGCTGGCGCAGGGCCTGGCGTTGCTTCTCCAGGCGGCGGCGTTGCAACAAATCGTCGGCGTCCAAACGTGCCACCAGCTCGCCACGGCACGCCGCCAACCCGTGGCTCAAAGCCTCCACGATGCCCTGGTGGGGCAAGCGCAACACCCGAAAGCGCGGGTCAAGCGCCGCAAAACCGTCGGCCACGAGCGCGGTGTCGTCGCTGGAGCCATCGTCGACGATCACGCACTCCCAGTCGGCCTCGCTCTGCCGGACGACGCTGCGCAGTGTCGCGCCGAGGGTTGCGGCGGCGTTGTAAGCCGGCAGCAAGACCGAAATGGCGGGCGACATCGCGGCCCGGCTCTAGCACGGGGGACTGACCCCGCGCCCGCGGCGCCGCGCGGGGTTCGAGCAGCGACCTTGATCATGGATTTCGGCGGCCGCACCGTGGATGCTACGAAAAAGAAGGCCGGTGCTTGGGGGTAGACGGACCGTTGTGCTTAACAATGGCGCCATGTCCGCACCGCTTCGCTTTGGAGTGCTGGGCGCCGGTCAAATCAGCCGCGCCGCCTGCCAGGAGATCAACCGTCACCCGAACGCTCGCATCGTCGCCATCAGCGACCCCAGCGGCGAACGCGTGGCAGAGCTGGGCGCCAGCCTGGGCGACGTCCGCACCTTCACCGATAACGAAGCCTTGCTGGCCGAGCCCGAGCTGGACGCGGTGTTCATCGCCACTCCCAACGCGTTTCACGCCCCGCTGGCGCTCAGCGCGCTCGACGCCGGCAAGCACGTGCTGGTCGAAAAGCCCTTCGCCACCAACGCCGTCGAGGCGCGGGCGGTCGTGGAGCGAGCCCGCCAGAGCGGCAAGGTCCTCAGCGTGGGCATGAACCAACGCTTTCGCCCGGAATCGCAGCGCGTGCGCGCGCTGGTCGAAAACGGCACGCTCGGCCACGTCTACCACGCCAAAGCGTTTTGGTTTCGACGCGCCGGCATCCCCAAGCTTGGCACCTGGTTCGGCAAAAAGTCCCTGGCCGGCGGTGGCGCGCTCTACGACATCGGCGTGCACTTGCTCGATCTGGCTTTGTTCGTGATGGGCAAGTTCGAACCGGTGAGCGTGAGCGGGCAGACGTACAGCACCTTCGGCCCGCGCGGCATCGGCGAAGGTGGCTGGGGCATGTCCGAGCGCGCGCACGCCGACTTCGACGTCGACGACGGCGCGACCGCGCTCTTGCGCTTCGCCGACGGTGCGACGCTCACCCTCGACGTCAGCTGGGCCATCCATCAAAAAGAGCCGGACCGCATGAACGTGGTCGTGCACGGCAGCGAAGCCGGCGCCGGTTGTTACCCGGGCGAAATTTACCGCTTTGGCGCCGAAAAAGGCGCCTACGAAACCGCCACCCTGGCCGAGACGCCGCTCGCCTACCCCCACGCCAATCGCTTTCACAACTTCATCGGCGCCGTGCTGGGCAGCGAAAGCTTGTGCGTGAGCCCCGAGCAAGCGCTGGCCGTGCAGCGCATTCTGGACGCCATCTACGAAAGCTCGCGCCTCGGCCGTGAGGTGATGCTAAGTCAGCCGTGACTTCTGGATGCGCTCTTCTCGGACCAAGCTCGTTGCCCTGCTCTGTCCGCTGCTAGCAAGCCTTGCCTTGCTCTTGCCGACGGTAAAGAACGCCGAGGCCGACTACCGCGGTTGCCGCTATCAAAAGCCGCAAGCGTTTTTGATCCGTAAAAACTTCATGATCGGCAAGCAGCTGGACGGCAAAAAAGCCAACCAAGCCATCCGCTACCGCGTCGAGCACTACGGGCGCGTCGAAGGCGCGCCCTACGAGCACCTCAACGAAAAGACGGCGTACTCGCACGCCAAGTCGATGCACTTCATGGGCCTGCCGCTGTTGGTGCACGAAAAAATCGCGCCCGCCCTCGCCTGCGTCGAACGTCGCCTCAAAAAAGACTGCACCAAGAGCGACGAGCGGTACCGCGCGCGCGCCATCGGCGGCTTTCGCACCGAAAACAGCTACCGCGGAGCCGAAGTCTCCAATCACCTGTTCGGTATCGCCATCGACATCGATCCCAACCGCAACCCGTGCTGCGGCTGCGTTGCGCCCTGGCCGGAGCACAAAGCTTGTCAGGGCTCGGCCGCCTCCGTCTTCGAGCGCACGGAGCTGCCGCGCTGCTGGATCGACACCTTCGAGCG
>JBEQSW010000042.1:0-6240 GCA_040348565.1 Myxococcales bacterium
TTCAGGATGCGCACGAGCTTCACCAGATTGGCGATCGTCACGTCGGGCAAGTTGAACGCCGGCATCGCGCCTTTGCCCAGCTTGATGGTCTTGGCGATCTGCTCGTCGGTGACCGAGCTTTGCCAGGTCGGATCGGTCAGGTTCGTCGCTTTGAGCATGGGGCCGCGCGGACCGTCACCGCGCCCGACCGCGCCGTGGCACGGCGTACAGTTTTGCTTCCACGCCACCAGTGTGACGTCTTCGAAGCCCGGGATCGCGGGAGCGCCCGCGTCTTGTGGATCCACCTGCACCTGATCACTTCCGGGGTTCTCGGTGTGATCGTGATCACCGGGGCGCCACTCGCGCACGTCGGAAGGGCGCTGATTGCAAGCAACGCAAGCGAGCGCGGTCAGGAGCAGGGAAGGAAGAAGAACGGCGCGCCGGAGCCCGAGAGCTGCGGCGCGCGCACGCGGCGGTTGAATCACTCGAAGACTTTACCGCCACCGCTGGGATCTAGGCCCAAATACTTCTTGCCGCTCAGCTCGGCGACGTGAAATTCGGTGCGGCGATTCTTGGCTTTGCCTTCTTCGGTCGTGTTGTCGGCAATGGGCTTGCTCTGGCCGAAGCCGACCGCGAGCAGGCGTTCTTTGGCGATGCCCTTGGCCACCAGCGCGGCCTTGATCGCCAGCGCGCGCTGGCCGGAGAGCGTCTCGTTGGCGGCGGCCTGGCCGACGTTGTCGGTGTGGCCTTCGATGCGTAGCTTGGTGACGCGCGGCGTTTCGTCCAAGTACTGCTTGAGCTGATTGATGGCCGCCTCGCTCTCGGGCTTGAGCACGGCCGAGCCGCTCTCGAACACGATTTGACCCGGGATTTCCAGGCGGTCTTTCTTCAATACCGGCTTGGCCGCGGGGTCGGCGGCGGGTGCGGGCGTTGGCGCGGGCGCGGGCGTGGAGGCAGAGGGGGCCGGCGCAGGCGCGGGCTCAGCCGCCGGGGGCGGCGGGGGCGGCGGGGGCGGCGCCTTGGCCTCCTCACCACCAGCCTTGAAAGATGCGGACGCGGTGCAACCGACGACCAGGGGCGCGGTGAGCGCGCAGCTCAACAGCACGGCGAAGAAGCGAGAGCTCTGAAGCATTTCTGGTTACCTCGAAAGGACGGCCGCCGAAGACGCCGGCGGGCGCGGATCCCGTGATCCGTGAGCTAGTCCAAGTTTTGGCCGCAGCGCAAGCGATGCGGGCCGCCAAGATCGACGTACGGCCCCGCCGAACGCTTCAACGGCCAGCGGGCCGATACGTCAGGGAGCGTGCCGGGCGCGGCGGCGGCCTGAACGGACTCCGCCAAAAACCCGAGCCGCCATTGCCCCTTCCTGTGGTTTCCGCCGCTCGTGGTAAGCCCGTGCGGTCATGGCCGCGGAGTTCGTTCATCTGCACGTCCACTCGCAGTACTCGTTCCTGACGAGCGCCGTGAAGCTGTCGGACCTTCCCGGTAAGGCCAAGGCGCTCGGGATGCGCGGCGTTGGGCTGACGGACGTCGGCAACATGTACGGCGCGATTCGCCACTACAAGGGCTGCAAGGACAAGGGCATCACCCCCATCCTCGGCTGCGAGATGTTCGTGCCGCGCACCAACCGCACCGGCGCGCTCGACCACCTCGTGCTCTTGGCCGAGAACCACGAGGGCTACAAGAACCTGGTGCGTATCGTGTCCGAGGGCCATTTGCGCTCGGCCCACGACTACGCGCCGGCGGTGTCGCTCGATTTCATCACCGAGCGCAACAAAGGCATCATCGCGCTCAGCGGCTGTATGGCGGGCGTGGTCGCGCAGCGCATCTTGGAAAACGGGGTCGACCGCGCCGAGCCGACGCTGGCCGAGTTCCGTGATCGCTTCGAGCCCGGGCACTTCTTCGTCGAGCTGCAAGATCACGGCTTCCCCGAGCAGCCGGTCTTGACCGACATCTTGCTCAAGGCGGCCGGCAAGCTCGATCTGCCAGTGGTGGCGTCGAACGACGTCCACTTCATGACGAAGGACGACGGCATCGCGCAGCTCTACCTGGAGTGCGTCGGCAAGGGCCGCACGTTCGCCGAAGAGCAGCCGCTTCATCACAACTCGTTCGAGATGTACCTGAAGACGCCGGACGAAATGGCCGCGCTCTTCGGCGGAATTCCCGGCGCGCTCGAGAACACGCTGCGCGTGAACGAGATGTGCTCGGCGCTGAAGCTGGACCTCGGCCGGCCGATGCTACCGCAGTTTCCGGTGCCCGACGGCTACGACACCGACGGCTACTTCCGGCACGTCTCGCGCGAGGGGCTGGAAAAGCGCCTGGCCGATTTCCGTACGCTGGGCAAAAAGGTCAACGAAACCGAGTACCGCGAGCGGCTCGAAATCGAGCTCAACGTGATCATCGGCATGAAGTACCCGGGGTACTTCTTGATCGTGTGGGACTTCATCCGCGAGGCCAAGGCACGCGGCATTCCGGTGGGCCCGGGGCGCGGCTCCGGCGCCGGCTCGATCGTGGCGTACTCACTCGAGATCACCGAAATCGATCCGATTCCGTACGCACTTTTGTTCGAGCGCTTCCTGAATCCGGAGCGCGTGAGCATGCCCGACTTCGACATCGACTTTTGTATGTCGCGGCGCGACGAAGTCATTCGTTACGTTGCCGAAAAGTACGGCGTCGACAGCGTCGGGCAGATTGCCACTTTCCAGAACCTGAAAGCGCGCAGCGTCATCAAAGACGTGGCCCGCGCCATGGGCTTTGCCGCCACCGAAGCGCAGCGCATTGCCAGCATGGTGCCCGACAAGGGGCAGGGCAAGACCTACACCATCGACGAGGCGCTCGAGGTCGAGCCCAAGCTCAAGGCGCTTTCGGACAGCGATCCGCGAGTCAAAGAGCTGCTCGGTCACAGCCGGAAGCTCGAGGGGCTGACCCGGCACGCCGGCATGCACGCCGCCGGTGTCGTGATCAGCGACGGGCCGCTGACCGAGCACGTGCCGTGCTTCCAAAGCGCGGACACCATCGTCACCCAGTACGACAAGGACGACGTCGAAGCGGCCGGCCTCGTCAAATTCGATTTCTTGGGTCTGAAGACCCTGACCGTCATCGACATCGCGCAAAAGCTGGTGAACGCGCGTCCCGATCGCAAAAACAACCCGCTCGACTTGGGCAAGATGCCCTTGGACGACAAGGCCACTTACGCCCTGATTTCCAGCGGTGAAACCACGGGCGTGTTCCAGCTCGAGTCTTCCGGCATGCAGCAGCTGCTCAAGCGCCTGCAGCCGGACGTGTTCGAAGACATCGTCGCCGTCGTCGCGCTGTATCGCCCCGGTCCGCTCGGCACCGGCATGATCGACGACTTCATCCTCAGCAAGCACGGCAAGAAAGCCATCCGTAAGCTGCATCCGCTCGTCGACGGGGTGCTGGCACCCACGTACGGCGTGCCCGTTTACCAGGAGCAGGTGATGCAGATCGCCCAGCACCTGGCCGGCTACACGCTGGGCGGCGCCGACATGTTGCGCCGCGCGATGGGCAAGAAGAAGGCCGAAGAGATGCAGAAGCAGGAGGCGGCCTTCATCGAGGGCGCCCTCGCCAAAGGCGTCCCGGCCGAGCAATCCGCAGCCATTTTCAAGGAAATCGAGGGCTTCGCCTCGTACGGCTTCAACAAGAGCCACTCGGCCGCGTACGCGCTCGTCACCTACCACACCGCCTATTTGAAGGCGCACTATCCGACCGAGTTCTTTGCCGCCCTGATGACGGCCGACAAAGAAAAGATCGAGAAGGTCGTGCGCACCATCGCCGAGGCGCGCGCCTGGGGCGTGGCGGTGTTGCCGCCGGACATCAACCTGAGCGCGGTCGACTTTACGGTCGTGTATCAACACCCGGACGGTCGCGGGCCGCAGACGCGGGGCGGCCCCGGCAAGCTACGCGATCGTTTTGGCCCTCAAATTCGCTTCGGTTTGGGCGCGGTGCGCGGCGTCGGCGAGTCGGCGCTGGAAACCATGTTCGAAGCGCGCAGCGGTACCGGTCCGTTTCGTGACTTGTTCGATCTGGCCACGCGCGTCGACGCCAAGCGCTTGAACAAAGGCGTGTTGGAGTCGTTGGTGCAGTGCGGGGCGTTCGACAGCGTGCTCGAGCCGATGGGCATCACACGCGCGCGCGCCTACGCCGCCGTCGATCGCGCCCTCGAGCGGTCACGCGCCGCCAGCCGTGATCGCGAACGCGGGCAGGCGAACCTGTTCGGCATGTTCGGCGGGGGCACCAGCGGTGCGGCAGCTGCAGCGGGGGACGAATATCCGGTCGCGGTCGAGTGGGACCGCATGGAGTTGCTCAAGCGTGAGCGGGCGGCCCTGGGCTGTTACGTTTCGGGACACCCGCTGTTCCGGTACCAGAGCAAGCTGCCGCGCATCGGCGCCCTCGGAACCATGGATCTAGCCGGGCAGAAGCCTTGGTCGGCCGCCAGTGTGGCCGGCATGGTCGAAAACTACCAAGAGCGCCTGTTCAAAGGCGGCAGCGGCGGACGCGCCGCGTTCTTCGAAATCGAGGATCAGTTCGGCCGCGTGGAGGCGAAGGTGCGCGGAGATCGCATCGACACCTACGCGCCGTTGCTCACCTGTGGGGAGCCGGTGATCGTGAGCGGGAAGGTGAGCTTTCCGATGAGCGAGGACGCCGAAGAAGAGCGCGAGCCCACGCTGCTGGTCGACGGCGTCGAGCTGCTCTCGGACGCCGCCCTGCGCGCTACCCGCGCCATTTCGATTCGGCTCGACGCCGAGCGCACGCGCCGCGCCGACCTCGAAAAGCTGAAGGCGCTGCTGCTGGCTTCGCCCGGCTCGTGTCCGGTGGAGCTCGTCTTGTCCATGAAAGACGGCGCCGAAGCCGTGCTCGACCTGCCCGGCACCCGTGTCACCCCCGACGGTGTGCTGCTCGGCGGTCTCGAGCGCACGTTCGGCGGCCCCGTCGCCGAGCTGCGCTGAGGACGGCCCCGTCGCCGAGCTGCGTTGACGCGCAAGTTCGATAAGTCCTAGCGGCCGGGAGCCGTGTTAAGGTTGTGGCTCTCATGCGGGATGGAAAATCGGAGCTGGTGCGCATCGATGCCCGCGGAGAGGCGCATCCGATTGGCGCGGTGGCCAGCCAGCGCCTGCGCGCCCGCACCGGCGCCTACCGCATGTTGCCCGCGCCCGAGCACGTGGTGTTCATGCGCTACACCGGCGAAGACGGCCGGCGTGACGCCGACGACGGCGCCATCGTGCGCTTGGCCGGCGAGGTCACGGCGCCGGGAGCGCTGTGCGACGTGCTGGCCTTGCTCGGTCAAACCGGGTGGCGTGGTGAGCTGGTGGTGCTCGACGGGGACGAGGTCCGCTCGGTGTTCTTCGATCAAGGCAACGTGGTTGGCGCCGTCACCAACGTCGAAGCCGAGCGGCTGGGCTCGGTCTTGTACCGCTACGGGGTGATCGACGCCGCCGGGCTCGAGCGCGTCATGGCCGAGGTCAAAGACGGCAAGCGCTTCGGGCAAGCTGCCATCGAGCTGGGTGTCCTCAAGCAAGATCAGATCTACGCCTCCATCTCCAAGCAGGTCGACGAGATCGTGTTCGCCACGTTGACGGTCTCCGACGGCACCTTCTTCTTCCTCGACGGCTTCGACGAAGCGCGCCTGGTCTCGCGCCACACCGTGAGCGCCAACGCGCTGTTGATGGACGGCGTGACGCGCATGGACGAGATGCGCTATTTCCGGCAGAAAATCCCGTCTGCCGAGCATGTGCCGGTCAAGAACGACGGGCGCAGCCCGCCCGACGACGAATTCAAGCCCGCCTTCGACGCCGTCGACGGCAAGAGCAGCGTAGCCGACATCGGGCGCATCGCGGGCCTCGGAGAGTTTGCGATCACCAAGCAGCTGTATGGCCTGGTGCAGTCGGGCCACGTGGCGATTCATCCGCCGCGCGCCGCGGGCGGCCCGACGGCGCTGGTCGCGGCCGCCAACGGCGCCCTCACCGCCATCTACCGCGCCGCCGCCGCCGAAGGGCGCGCCGAAGAAGTGCGCTCGGGGCTGGCGTCGTTCGCGGTAGGTGCGGGTGTGTACGACATTCTATTTCGCAACGCGGGCCCGGACGAGAGCGGCGCGCTCGACGCCGAGGCGGTGGCGCACAACTCCGCGGTGGTGGCAGGCAGCTCCGATCCAGACAACGTTTTGAAGCAGATGCTGCACGAATACGTGGCTTTCGCGCTGTTCAGCGCAGGCGCCGCGCTGGGCTCGGCCGCCGAAGCCGAGCTGTC
>JBEQSW010000044.1:0-8219 GCA_040348565.1 Myxococcales bacterium
CCGATGATCACGCTCATCGCGTAGTCGAGATACGACGTGCGCATCTCGTCTTGGATGCTGATCGGTTGCTCCGACGGATGTTGTGGCTCTCTGGGATCGTCTTGCATCGACTTCAGTCCTGTGCGGCTAGCGCACTCTGCGCAGCAGTTGGAAAACCACGACGAGCGCGATCAGAAACGCGATCCAAACCCACGGCTTCTGCCGGGGCTCGGGCGCCACGCTCGCCTTCTTCTGCTCCAAAACTTGCAGGCGTGTGTCGGCTTCGCGCAGCTGCTGCTCGACCTCACGCAAGCGCTCGTCTACCACCGCCAGGCGGTCCTCGAGCAGCAGCTCCAGCCGGTCTGCGGGTTTGCCGGCCGACAGCAGCGTGTCGCTCGGCTCCGACGGGACCGGCGCCTCGGGCGGCTCTGCCGCGCGCGTGCTGCTGACGGGCAGGGGCGCTTCGACCTCGGCTAGCCCTGCCTGCTGCTCACCGCTGGCCCGCGGTGTGGCAGGGGACCCGCTTTCAGCCGCGGGCGGCTCGGTGTCGTGCACGTCGGGTGCGGGCATCAGAAGAAGTTGCCGATAGTGAATTCGAATTGCGAAGCCTGCTCGTACGAGAGCGGCTTGAAGGGGTAGCCCCACTCGAAGCGTAGCGGGCCTAGCGGCGAGAACCAACGGAAGCCGAAGCCGTACGACGTGCGCAGGTGCGCAATGCTGGAAAGGCCGTGGAAGCAGGGGCTCGTCTCTTCGTTGACGACGCCCTGGGCCGCCTTGCAGTAATTCTGCTCCAAGTTCCAAGCGTTACCGGCGTCGGTGAACAGCACGCCCTTCAGACCCACCGATTCGACGATCGGAAACTCCAGCTCCAGGTTCTGGAAGTACTGCAAATTGCCGCCGATGTTGGCGCCGTTTTGGATGGGATTGCTGTTCGGATCCGTCGACGAGGTCAGCGGCAAGCGCGGGCCGACGCTGCGGAACTCGAAGCCGCGCAAGTCGTAGATGCCGCCCAAGAAGAAGCGCGCGAAGATCGGCACGCCTTCGTTGGAGGGGCTGGTGACGTGGCCGAACTCGGTGTTCAGCTTGGCGACGAAGCCCCAGAACAGCGGGTAGTAGAAGCGACCGGTGAACTTGTGACGGATGAACTCGTTCTGCGAGCCCAAGTACTTTCCGGCAAGCTCCGTGGACGCGGCCAGGTAGACACCCGAGGTCGGAAAAAGCCGGTTGTCGCGGGTGTCGTAGGTCAGGCCGGGACGGATGCTGGAGGTGAAGCCGTCGTTGAACAGGTTGGCCAGCGGTAGGCGCTGGAACACGCTGATGTTGGTCGAGGTACCCAGCAACGGCGGCTGGCGATCGGTCGACACGGTGTCCATCTCGCCGGTGTACGAAATAGAGGCGTACAGCTCCGGCTCGATCAGCGGGTAGCCGAAGGTCAGGCCGCCACCCAGGCTGGCTTGCGCGAAATCGCGGTAGTAGCGCTGCTGGTCGTACAGATCGATGCTGGCGTTGAACTTGCTGTCGAGGAAATAGGGCTCGAAGAAGTGGATGTTGACCAGCTGGCGCAGGCTGGAAAACTGCCCTTGCAGCGACAAGCTCTGCCCGTTGCCGAACAGGTTTGCCTGCTGAATCTGGGCGGTGGCGATGAAGTTTTCGACGCTGGAGAAGCCCGCGCCGACCTGGAACGTGCCGGTCGGGCGCTCTGCCACCTCGATGTACACGTTCATCTTGTCGGGAGCCGAGCCTTGCTCCATCGACACGTCTACGCGCTCGAAGTAGCCGAGCGCGGTCACGCGGCGCTTGCTGCGCTCGAGCTTGGTCTCGTGGAACAGCCCGCCTTCGTAGACTTCGAGCTCGCGGCGGATGACCTTGTCGCGGGTCTTGCCGTTGCCGCGCATCTCGATGCGCTCGAAGTGGACCAAGGGGCCGCGCTCCACCGGCACGATCACGTCCACTTCGTTGGTGGCCGGGTCCAGCTGCGTCTGCGGGTTGGCGTCCACGTTGGCGTAGCCGTGGTCGCGGTACATCGTGCGGATGGCTTGCAGATCTTCCAGCAAGGCCGCGCGGTTGAAGTAGTCACCGCTCTTGGCGCGCACCATCATGCGCAGGTTGCGGCGCCCGCCGATGGGCTCCACCTCTTTGCCACCCTCGCCGCGCTCGTACACGCGCAGCTGGCGAATTTTGTAGCGGGGGCCCTCTTCGATGGCGATCGCGATCTCGATGCCGGTGCGGTCCGGCGTGAGCATGACGCGCGGGGTGCTGACCGAGACGGCCAAGAAGCCGCGGTCGTAGTACATGGCGCTGATCACCGCGATGTCGCGCTCGAAGGCGTCTTGGCGGAACGGGCCGCCGGAGCCGAAGGCGAGAATGCCGGGGTTGCCGATGAACATCAGCGAACGCAGCTCGTCGGTCGAGATGCTCTCGTTGCCGATGAAGGTCACGCGCTTGACGCTGACCTGGCCCTGCTCGCGGATCTTGAACTTGACCTCGACCTCGTTGTTTTTCTGAGGAACGGTCTCGCTCTCGACCTCGGCCAAGAAGAAGCCCTTCTCGGCGTACATGTCGCGGATCTTCTGGATGCTGCGGCGGATGGCGGGTGGGCTCAGGATGGTGTTGGCCTTGACCTCGACGCCTTCCTTGAGATCGTCTTTCTCGATCTCGCTGTTGCCTTCGAAGGTGACGGAGTTGACGCTCGGCCGCTCGCGAACGACGAAGCGCAGGACCACGCCTTCTTGCAGCCGCTCGAGATCCACCTCGATGTCGTCGAAGAAGCCGGAGCCATACAGCTCACGTACGTCTTGCGTCAGCACCTCGGGCGAAAACTCCTGGCCGCTTCGCTCGCGCAGGTAGGTGACGACGTCTTCCGGCGTGATGCGTCGGTTGCCCGCGACCACGATGCGCAAGATCGGCAAGCCGCGCGCCAGCTCTCCTTCGCTTTGCGGCAACGGCGCCACGTTGGGAGCGGCGGCGGTGGCGCTGGGATCCTCGGGCGCCGCCTGGGCCCGGGCTGCCGAGGGCAGAAGCAGCGCGAACAAAACGGCTAAGAGAACGAAAAGCTTCTGCACGGAGATCGAGGTTTCTCGGGGGGAAAGCAGCAAACCGGGGCCTCGCGTTAGCCCAGACCAGCGCGGCCCTCAAGCTGGGCCAATTGAAGGGCAATATTCGGCAAAAATCGTGGGAATTTCGAGGGTTGCTCGAGCAGTCGGGCGGCGTGACCTCAGCCGCGGGGCGAGCTTTGTACGCCTATTCTGCGGCCCGTTGGCCTGGGCGCGCCCGTCAGCGGGCCACTATACGTCCAGGTCCGCGGCTTCGTCTGCGCGATCCATGATGAAATGGAAACGCGCAGAGGCGTCTTTACCCATGAGCTCGCCGAAGATGCGATCGGTTTCGAGCGCGTCGGCGATGCCGACCTTGAGCATGCGGCGCGTCTTGGGGTTGAGCGTCGTGTCCCACAATACCTTCGGCATCATTTCGCCGAGGCCTTTGAAACGCGTGATCTCGGGCTTGGCGTTGCCCTTTTGCTTTTCGCTGAGCAGACGGTCACGGTCGGCGTCGTCGCCGGCCCAATACGTCTCTTTGCCGATGTCGATGCGGTAGAGGGGAGGCACCGCGACGTAAACGCGGCCTTGCTTCATCAACTCGGGCATGTGCCGGTAGAGGAAGGTGAGCAGCAGGGTCGTGATGTGATGACCGTCGGAATCGGCGTCGGCCAGCAGCACGACGCGCTGATAGCGCACCCGGCCGAGGTCGAAGTTGGGACCGATGCCGCCGCCGAGCGCGGTGACCAAATCGGCGATTTCCTTGTTCTCGAGCACCTTGGTCAGGGCCAGACCCTCGGTGTTCAGAACCTTGCCGCGCAGGGGCAAAATGGCCTGGGTGTTGCGATCGCGACCTTGTTTGGCGGAGCCACCGGCGGATTCGCCTTCGACGATGAACAGCTCGGTGTTTTCGCGGTTGTTCGACAGGCAGTCGGCGAGCTTGCCGGGCAGGGTCAGCCGCCCGCTGGTCGCCGTCTTGCGCGACACCGAAGCGGAAGCGGCGCGGGACGCTTCGCGCGCACGCGCCGACAGGATGATGCGCGCCACGATCTGCTCGGCCACGCTGCGGTTCGAGTTGAGCCATTGCTCCAGCACCGGACGCACCGCGCCGTCGATCACCGACTGCAGCTCGGGGTTGTTGAGGCGATCTTTGGTTTGGCCCTGGAACTGCGGTTCGGCGATGAACACGCTGAGCACGCCCAACATGCCTTCGCGGATGTCTTCGGCGGCGATGGTCACGCCGCGGGGCGCCAGGTTGTGGGTGTCGATGTAGTTGCGGACCGCCTTGGCCACGCCCGCACGCAGACCGTTTTCGTGCGTGCCGCCCGAGCCGGTGGGGATGCCGTTGACGAAGCTGCGCAGCGATTCGTCGGTGGCTTCCGTCCACAGGAACGCGGCTTCGATGCGCGCTTCGCCGTCTTTGAGCAGCACGAACGGCGGCTCGTGCACCGCTTTCTTGCCGCCCTTGGCCGTGAGCTGGCGCACGTAGTCGACGATGCCTTCGGCGTGGGTGAAGTCGTACTTCTGCCCGCCGTGCTCGTCGTTGAAGCGCACCTTCAAGCCGCGGTGCAAAAAGCTGGCGATTTCCAGGCGCTCGCGGATGGTGTCGGCCGAAAAATCGATGCGCGGAAAGATGGTGGGATCGGGCTTGAAGAAGACGGTCGTGCCGGTGCCGCGCGCCGCGCCGAGCTTGTTCAGCTTGCCCGTCGGCTTGCCCTGCTTGAACTCCATCTGCCACTCGAAGCCGTCACGTTTGACGTTGACGACGAGCTTCGACGACAGCGCGTTCACGACCGACGCACCGACGCCGTGCAGGCCGCCGGAGGTCTTGTAGTTGCCTTGCTCGAACTTACCGCCCGCGTGCAGCACGGTGTAGACGATCTCGAGCGCCGGCTTCTTCAGCTTGGCGTTCATGTCGACCGGCACGCCGCGGCCGTTGTCGGCCACGGTGACGCTCTGTCCGTCTTTATGCAGGGTGACGGAGATCTCGCTGGCGTGGCCGTTCATGGCCTCGTCCACCGAGTTGTCGAAGATTTCCCAGACCAGGTGGTGGAGCCCCGCGCTGCCTACGCCGCCGATGTACATGCCGGGGCGCTTGCGCACGGGGTCGAGACCCTCGAGCACCTGGATGTCGTCACCCGTGTATTTACTGCTTGCCATGCGAGCTCTCGACTACGCTTCCAGCGGCGCGGGCGCTTCCGGAGGTTGAGGGATGGCGCGCACGAAAGTGCCGCGCTTCAGCAATTCGTGGCCCTTACCGCCGCGGCCGGTCGGCTTGTAGTCCGCAGCGGTGACGCTGCGTTCTCCGCCGCCCGAGCTCTCCAGCACCAGCGCCTGCTTCTTGTCCTTGGCCACGATGAAGCCGACCACCGCGTCGTCTTTTTCGTCCAGCTTGATCAGCACCACGCCCTTGCCCGGCCCCGACAGGTAGTTGATTTCGTTCACCGGCGAGATCAGCACGCGGCCCTGCTTGGTCGCGCAAATGACCGGCTCGGTGCCGGTGGCTTTGCCCGCCCCCACGACCTCGAAGCCTTCGGCCGGCTTGGCGAAGCGGCGGCCGGCGCGCGTGCTCGGCTCCACGAACGGCAACAAGCCGAACGACAGCGAATAGCCGTCGCTGGTCGCCGCGACTCCGAACGTCTTCGGCCGTTTGCCTTCGCGCTCGGAAATGTCGCCGATCACCCGCGGATCCAGGGACAGGGCTGCGATGATGCGCTCACCGTCTTTGAGCTTGAACAGCTTTTGAATCGGCTCGCCGTAGCCGCTCGTGGCCGGTACGTCGATGATGCGGCTGGTGTAGGCGGTGCCGAAGTTCGAGAAGAACACCATGCTGGCCCGCGTCGAGCCGACCTCGCACGCCAACACCGCGTCGCCCTCGCGCAGGCGCGTGGTCGCGATGTCTTTGACCTCTTTTTGGCGCTTGATCCAGCCGTCGCTGGTGACGAGCACGTAGGCGTCCTCGGCGACGATCAGCTCTTCTTCGCTGAATTCCTGCTCGCTTGCGACTTCCTGAATCTGAGTGCGGCGCTTGCCCTCTTTGCCGAAGCGCGTGAGCAGCTCGCTCAGCTCTTGGCGCACGATGCCCCAGCGCCCCTTGGACTCTTCTTCCTCGAGCAGGCCTTTGATCTCTTTGCTGCGCTTGCGCTTGTCCTTCAGCTCTTTCTGAATGACCAGGATCTCCAAGCGCGCCAAGCGGTACAGCTTCAGCTCCAAGATGGCGTCGGTCTGCTCGTCGTCGAGCTTGAACTTGGCCATGATCTTCTCGGCGGCGTCGGCTTTGCCTTCGGAGGCGCGGATGATCTTGATGATCTGATCCAGCGCGTCGAAGATCTTCTCGAAGCCTTCCAGGATGTGGATGCGCTTGGCCAGCGCCTTCAGCTCATGGCCGAGGCGCCGGGTCACCACCTCCAAGCGGAAGTGTAGGAAGTGCCAAATCATCTGCGCCAGATCGATGCGCTCGGGGCGCCCGACCTCGGGGTTCTCGGTCGGAACCAGGCAGGTCATGTTGACCGCGAAGTTGATCTGCAGCGGCGTGTGCTTGAACAAGTAGGCGAGCACCTTGGAGGGGTCGGCTTCCTTCTTCAGCTCGAGCTCGATGCACACCTCGTCGGTCGAGACGTCTTTGACGTCGACCAACAGCGGCATCTTGCGCGCCAGCGCCACGTCGGCGATGCGCGTCACGAGGTCGGCCTTGTTGACCGTGTAGGGGATGCTCGTGATGTGCACAATTTGCCCGGTTTTCGTGGGCGCCGCCAGCTTCCAGGTGCCGCGCAGCTTGAGCCCACCCTGGCCCGTTTCGTAGACCTGCTTGATCTCTTCGCTGGACGAAACCAGCTGGCCGCCGGTCGGAAAATCTGGACCTTTGATGGTGCGCGCCAGCTCGCGCGCCGACAGCTGCTTGCCGTCGACCAAGGCGTCCAACTGGCGAATGGCCGCGTTCACGACCTCTTCCGGGTTGTGGGGCGGAATGTTGGTGGCCATGCCGACGGCAATGCCGGTCGCGCCGTTGACCAGTAGGTTGGGCAAGGCGGCGGGCAACACCACCGGCTCGAACTTGGTACCGTCGTAGTTCGGCCGAAAATGGACGGTGTCCTGCTCGATTTCCTGCAGCAGCTCGTGCGCCAGCGGCGCCAAGCGGCACTCCGTGTAGCGGAAAGCGGCCGCGGGGTCGCCGTCGAGCGAGCCGAAGTTGCCGGAGCCGTCGACCATCAGCGCGCGCAAGCTGAACGGCTGCGCCATGCGCACCAGCGCGTCGTAAATGGAGGCGTCGCCGTGCGGGTGGTAATTACCCATCACGTCACCGACGACCTTGGCGCACTTCCGGTGCTTGGCGTCCGCGCGCAGACCCTGTTGCCACATCGTGTACAGGATGCGGCGCTGCACCGGCTTCAAGCCGTCGCGGACGTCCGGCAGCGCGCGGCTGGTGATGACGGAGAGCGCGTAGTTGAGGTAGCGGGTCTGGGCGATTTCGTGGAGGGCCGCGGGCTCTTCGTGCAGCACCTCGCCGCCGCCCCCACCGCCGTCCGCGCCTCCGCCCCGCTTGCTGCCCTTGCTTCGTCCGGCCGGGGGCTCACCACCGGCGCCTTTTTTACTGCGTTTCTGGGCCAACTCTAGGGTCTCCGGCGCCTGCCATTAGCAAACGCCCGCGTTTCGCTAGCGTCGTTCCGCCTGCCGCGTCAACCCTTTGCGTCTCCGGCCAGCGGACGGACGGGTAGAAAGGGGGGAGGGGTTAGGGGTTAGGGGTTAGGGGTGGATGCGGGCTGGCGCCCGCTCAGTTTTGCCAACGGCTTCGCTGCCGCGGCGGGGCCGAGAGCGCCGATCACTGCCGCCCTCGCTCTCCCCCTCGACCCTCCGCTGACTAACCCCTAACCCCTAACTCCTCACCCCAAGCCAATCAATCGGCTGGACGGTACTCGGCAATATCTATCGCGTAGCGTTTCATCCAACGGTGGATTTGCATGCGTGCTTTGCCGAGCTCGCGGCCGACGGCGGCGACGTTGCCTTGGTGTTTGAGCAAGAGCTCGCGCAGGGCGGGCTCGTCGGGGGCGCCTTGGGCGTCTTCGTCTTCGGGCGGGTGGCTGGAGCGCGCGCCGCCTTCCTTGCCGTAGTCGCTCATCGCGTCTTGCACGGCTTCGGGGAGACCTTCGGGCTCGAGCGTCGTGCCGTCGGCCAGGGCCAACGCGCGTTTGATGCAGGCTTCGAGCT
>JBEQSW010000046.1:0-4162 GCA_040348565.1 Myxococcales bacterium
GCGTCTTCACCACCGCGAAACAGATCGCGGAACAAGCGGAACGCCGTCCAACAGAACCAGCCCGTCAGTGAGACGTACAGCCCGACGAAGGCCAGCAAGCCTGCGACCGCGAGCCAGGCATGGCGCTTGTAACGCGCCGTGGCACGAGTCAGGTCGGCCGGCACCGCGGGCGGCGGCGGAGGTAGCAGGCTCCCGTTACCCAAGCGACTGATTTTCGAGCCGGATCCGCCAAAAATCAAGCACATCCGCCGCCGCTTGCTGCAAATGGCTTTCCCCGCACTCCTCCTCTGTAGGGTCGGGGCGGAGTCGGGTGTTGAGGAGCGCGTCCTAGTCGCCGATTGTGCGCCGATTGCGCTCCGCAAATTCTTAAGTACACTCGGCCATGTTTGACCGTAATCTTCGCGAGTGCTTGACGTTCGACGACGTCATGCTCGTGCCCGCGTACAGTGAGGTCCTTCCGGCGGAAGCCGACGTTCGCTCGCGCCTCACGCGCACCATCGAGCTGAATATCCCGATCGTGAGCGCCGCGATGGACTCCGTGACGGAGGCGCGCTCCGCCGTCACCATGGCCCGCCAGGGCGGCATCGGCATCATTCACAAGAACTTGGGCATCGCCGAGCAAGCTCACGAGGTCGACCGGGTGAAGCGCGCGGAGAGCGGCATCATCGTCAACCCGGTCACGGTCAGGCCGTCGCAGTCGCTGCGCGAGGCACTCGGGGTCATGCGTTCGAACGAAGTGTCGGGCGTGCCGGTGGTCGAGGGCTCGACCGCCGTCGGTATCCTCACTTCACGCGACATCCGCTTCGAAAAGAACCTCGATCAGCCGGTCAGCGCGCTGATGACGACGGAGTTGGTCACGGTCTCGCCGGGCTGCAGCCCGGACGAAGCGCGGCAGCTCTTGCACAAGCACCGCATCGAAAAGCTACTGGTGGTGGAAGACGGCAAGCTGGTCGGTCTCATCACCATCAAAGACTTGCTGCAAGCCGAGCGCAACCCACTGGCCAACAAGGACGAACGCGGCCGGCTGCGCGTGGGTGCCGCCCTCGGGCCCGGCGCCGACCGCATTCAGCGCGCCGAAGCCTTGCTGGAGGTAGGAGTGGACGTGCTGGTGATCGACACCGCCCACGGCCACCACAAGGGCGTGGTCGACGCCGTGCGCGACACCAAGAAGCGCTACCCCAACGTGCAAGTCGTGGGCGGCAACATCGCGACCGCCGAGGCCGCCCAGGCGCTGGTCGACGCCGGCGCCGACGCCATCAAGGTCGGCATCGGCCCGGGCAGCATCTGCACCACGCGCATCGTGGCCGGCATCGGGGTGCCGCAAATCACCGCCATCGCCGACTGCGTCGAGGTGGCCGACCGTCACGGCGTGCCCGTGATCGCCGACGGCGGCATCAAGTATTCGGGCGAGGTCACCAAGGCGCTCGCGGCCGGCGCTTCGTGCGTGATGATTGGCTCGCTGTTCGCCGGGACCGACGAAGCCCCCGGAGAGCTCGTGCTGTTCCAAGGCCGCAGCTACAAGGTGTACCGCGGCATGGGCTCGCTCGGCGCGATGAAGAAGGGCAGCCGCGATCGCTACGGCCAAGGCGGTACCGCCGACGAGAAGCTGGTGCCAGAAGGCATCGAGGGTCGCGTCCCCCACCGCGGCTCGCTCGCCAGCATCCTGGCTCAGCTCGTGGGCGGTCTGCGCGCCGGCATGGGCTACACCGGCAGCCGCACCATCGCCGACCTGCGAAAAGACGCGAAATTCATCCGCATCTCGTCCGCCGGCCTGCGCGAGTCTCACGTGCACGACGTGATCATCACCGAAGAGGCGCCGAACTACCGGGTGTAGGCTCGCCTTCGACGCAAACCGCCTGTGAGACGCGAGCGCTCGACCTGCTTGCCACGACCGTGCTGAATTGGGTCGTGCGCTGGCCTCTCCGGGCAGCACCCACTCTTCTATTGCGCCTGCTGCCAAGAGCAGTGGCGCGCGCGTTGCAGGCCCCCGAGGCATGTCACCATCTCGAGCTTGGTGTGGCCTAGGATGCGTCGGTGTCACGGCGCTGCTGGTTGCTTGCGGCGGTACGAATAGCAGCGCAACCGAGGACGGCTCGAGCGAGCAGTCGCCGTTCTCGACGTCGCCCTCGGAGCCAAACCACGAGCGAATCACGTCCGAGGCGTTGGCGTTCCTACGGCCGGAAATCCGAGCCGCCGTGGTCGCCGCCAACGTCGAAACCGACGTTCAATTCGTAGCGGTCAACGCAAACCATTTCGACGACTGCAACTTCAGCGGCGGGTCGCTGGTGGTGTCCTCGAGCCAGAGCCAGGCCGTCGCGTACCTCGACCCCGCGCTAACCTCGCCTGATGCCGAGGCCCGCGCGCTCACGTACTTTGCTCGTTCCCTACACGCTGTCCAAGACTTCTACGCCCATACCAATTGGGTGGAGCTCGGCGGCAACGTGCTCGTCGACTCGTCGCTCGGAGCGTTTCCCACCTTCAAGCGCTACCAAACGCTGCCGGCGACCGGCTTCGTCGTGGTTCAAGGCGGGAAGCCGAAGCGCTCCGCGCTCACGCGCGAGGACGACGCCAGCTATCCCGACAACGCGATCGTGACTTACAGGGCGAAAGGGGTTTCCGCGCCCGGTCTCATTTCCGGCACTGTCGACTACGAGGCAGGCAACGACTGCCCCGCTTCCGTGGCAATGACCCACGACGAGCTCAACAAGGACAAAAGCACGCTAGTTGGCCGCGAGTCGCAATACGCCGCCGCACGTGCTCTGGCCGTTTCCCAGACTCGCCACGAATGGTGCCGCTTGCGAGCGCTCGCTCATCAACGATGGGGCGCCGCAGCCGACTTGCAGCTTGCGAGCTGGGTAGAGCCCGCCGCCACGGAGCCCGATTGTACGAGCGAATGAATTGGCAACGGCTGAGTGTCGAGCTCTCTGCTTGCCGCGCAGCCATCCGCACTCGCTTTCGCGGTGCCTGGCGGGAGCGCCTGGTTTTAACGCACGCGCGGAACGAGTCGAAGCGTCCCTAGCTCGAGCCTCACGTAGTTCGGGTCTGGCTCTTGAGGGACCGGCAGCTCGATTTCCCCGGGCGTCAAATCCTCGTAGGAAACCCTGCTGAGAAAGTGCGAGATGCAATTGATGCGCGCGCTTCGCTTGTCGTCCGCCTCGACCACCCACCACGGCGAGTCGTGCAAATCGGTATGCTTGAACATTTCGTCCTTGGCTCGGGAGTAGTCGAACCAGCGCCGGCGTGACTCGAGATCCATGGGACTGAGCTTCCAGCGTTTGATTGGGTTCCTGTTGCGCGCCTCGAAGCGCTGGCGCTGAACCTCGTCACTGACCGAAAACCAGTATTTTATCAGGATGATGCCCGAGCGAATCAACATGCGCTCGAACTCGGGCGCCGAGCGCAGGAATTCCCGGTACTCCTCTTCGCTACAAAAACCCATCACGCGTTCGACCCCGGCGCGGTTGTACCAGCTGCGGTCGAACAGCACGATCTCTCCGGCGGCTGGCAAATGCTCCACGTAGCGCTGGAAGTACCACTGGGTCTTCTCACGCTCGGTGGGCGCCGCCAGCGCCGCCACTCGGCAGTATCGCGGACTGATGGCCTCCGTGATGCGCTTGATAGCGCCGCCTTTCCCGGCCGCGTCGCGCCCCTCGAACAGCGCGACGATGCGCAGACCACGCGCCTTGACCCAAGCCCCCAATTTGACGAGCTCGATCTGAACCCGCGCCAATTCCTGCTCGTAAACCATGCGATCGAGCCGGGCCGACGAGACCGGCTCGGGGAAGCGTGTCTTCTTGGCCTGCACCAGAGTTTTTTCAGGCTTGTTGGGCATTCGGGACTTTCTCGTCGGGGCCATGCGCAACCCCGCCAGCTAGAAGGAACCTGAGAGTCGCAAGCACGCGCCCGTGCACGGGCCACCCGGCTGAACGCTGAGCGCCATGTGCGCGTTCGCCCGAGAGTAGTGCAGCAGTACCGGCACTGCGTAACCGATGCCGAAGCCGGTACCGAAACCGACCAACACGTCCGTCGCGTAGTGACGATCGGAAACGATGCGCGAGACACCGCTGGCCACCGCGGCGGTCGTGCTGAGCACGCATGCGGAGGCGTCGGCCACGGGGTGACCCCACAGCGGCAGGCGACTGTGATTGGCGCACACCAAACC
>JBEQSW010000064.1:0-9881 GCA_040348565.1 Myxococcales bacterium
CGCCGCTCTCGGTACGACGCCGCTTGCCGAGCCATGTCGCTGAACCTCGAGAGCCAAGTGACGTTGTGAACACCGAAATCGCGACCGTATACGGCCACCAGAGCTTGACGGAGCTCCTCGATGTCCGGCTCACCGTCTCTGACCTCGGGCTCGGTCAAAACGACGCGCACGCGCTGGGTGTCCCCCAACTTTCCCAGTCCGTTGACGCCTCTTTCGCCGGGTCGCACGCCCCACACGGGTTCTTCGGCCATGTCGACCTCGGCTATCAAATAGCTGACCGACGGCTCCCAGCCCGGAAATGCGATGCCGGCTTGCTTGCGGATCGCGCTGCGACCGCCGTCGCACCCCACCAAGTAGCGGGCTCGCAACGACGCACCGTCCGACAACGCGACGTCGACGCCGGCTTCGTCTTGAACGAAGCTGGTCACGTCGCGTCCGCGATAGATGGGAACGGAAAGCTCGTCGAGCCAGGCTGCCAACACGCGCTCAATCTGGTTTTGCGCCAACGCCAGCCCGTAGTTGTGACGCGTCGGAAAGTCGGCAATGTCGAGCGGAATCATGGCAAAGCCCGTGATCTGCATGGTCTTGCCTTGGGACAGAAAGCGCTCCGCGACGCCGCGTTGATCGAGCACCTCGATCGTGCGCGCGTGCAGACCGCCTGCGCGTGTGCCTGCGAGCGTTTGATCCGTGCGCCGCTCCACCACGGCAACGTCGACTTGCGCGAGCGAGAGCTCTGCGGCCAACATCAAACCCGTCGGACCACCACCTGCGATCACCACTGCATGGTTCGTCATGGCCACTAAGGTGCGGCACACCCAGGGACTTGCAGCAAGCCCCCGTCTCTGGCATATGACAGCAGTGGGAAGGGTTGAACGCGCGCCGCGCTCGCTGTTTTGCGCTCGCTTCTCGCGACCCGGCCGGCGCTAAATCTTCGATATTCGTAGCTTTTTCGCGAAAGCTCTAAGGCTTCGCTCCACGGTCTTGGGCTGCCAATCCGCAGCCCGAATCGCAGAAGCTTCTGTAGCGGCGAAAGGCCACCTCGTACGATCGAGATTTTTTAACAGGGAGGACGGGAGGACGGGAGGACGAGACAGAGGCGAGAAATTTTGGGGTCCGCGCTGCCGCCAGCGAGTCTGCAGCAGCGTCGCGGGCTGAACCCCTCCGGCTTTCTCTCGAGGGAAATATTTTTGGTTTTGGTCCTCCAAAAACAAAAATGCGTTCTCGCCTTCCCCGCTCGCCTCCCGTCCTCCCTGTGAAATCCCGGAGGCTCTCGACACCACCCGCCAGGACGGCAGCAGCCCGAAGCGCTCGCGCAGGGTGGCCTTGGGACGCCACGGTAGTTTCTGCAAGGGATCTGCGGCGCGGCAGCCCAAGATGTGATGAAGAATCCTTGGCGTCAGCCCGATCGCGGTCTGCTGGCATTCTTCTTGCGTTGGCGTGGGCCTCCCGGAGCGAATACAAGGAGCGACTATGACGCCGAAGAACACCATCTGTCTCTGGTTCGACAAGGATGCGGAAGATGCCGCGCGCTTCTACGCCGCCACGTTTCCGGACAGCAAGGTCACGGCCGTGCACAAGGCGCCTGGAGATTTTCCCTCGGGCAAAGAAGGCGACGTGCTGACGGTAGAGTTCACCGTCTTCGGCATTCCCTGCATCGGGCTGAACGGCGGCTCGTACTTCAAGCAGACTGAAGCGTTTTCATTCCAGATTGCGACGGATAATCAAGAAGAGACGGACCGCTATTGGAACGCCATCGTTAAAAATGGCGGCGCCGAGAGCGAGTGTGGTTGGTGTAAAGACCGCTGGGGCGTCAACTGGCAGATCACGCCGCGCACGCTGACAGACGCGCTTGCGGCAGGCGGCCCCGAGGCAAAGCGCGCCTTCGAGGCCATGATGTCGATGAAGAAGATCGACGTAGCCAAGATCGACGCGGCCCGGAGCGCCGCTTCCTCGCGCTGAAAACGGCCGAGAATCGCAGAAAAGAGGCGGGGCGGCCTTCGGTTCAGCTGGACGGCGGTTTCGGATACTCTCGCCGGCCATGAAGCTTGGCACCCCGCTTTCACCTTCGGCCACCCGCGTCATGCTGCTCGGCAGTGGAGAGCTGGGCAAAGAGGTGATCATCGCCCTGCAGCGGCTGGGCGTGGAGGTCATCGCCGTCGATCGCTACGCCGACGCACCGGGCATGCAGGTCGCGCATCATGCGCACGTGCTGGCCATGACGGACGGCGCGGCGCTGCGCGAGCTAATCGAGCGCGAGCGGCCCGCTCTGGTCGTGCCCGAAATCGAAGCCATCGCCACCGACACGCTGGTGGCGCTCGAAGCAGAGGGCGTCACCCAGGTCATTCCTACCGCGCGCGCCGCTCAGCTGACCATGAATCGCGAGGGCATTCGTCGCCTGGCGGCGGAAAAGCTCGGCCTGCCCACGTCGGCGTATCGCTTTGCCGATAGCCTGCCCGAGCTGCGTGCCGCCACCGCTGCCATCGGCTATCCCTGCTTCGTCAAGCCGGTGATGTCTTCGTCCGGCAAGGGCCAGTCGTTGGTGCGCAGCGCCGACGCGGTCGACGCCGCTTGGGAGTACGCGGGCAGCGCCGGGCGCGTCGCGCAGAGCAAGGTCATCGTCGAAGGGCTCGTCCCTTTCGACTACGAGATCACGCAACTGACGGTGCGCGCCGTCGGCCCCAGCGGACAGGTCGAAACCTACTTTTGCGAGCCCATCGGGCACGTGCAGGTTCACGGCGACTACGTCGAAAGTTGGCAGCCTCAGCCCATGTCCCGGCTCGCGCTCGAGCGCACGCGCGCCATTGCCAAAGCAGTCACCGACGAGCTGGGCGGGCGAGGGCTGTTCGGGGTGGAGCTATTCGTGCGCGGCGACGAAGTCTGGTTTTCGGAGGTCAGCCCTCGCCCTCACGACACCGGCTTGGTCACGCTCTGCTCGCAGCGCCTGTCCGAGTTCGAGCTGCACGCGCGCGCGATCTTGGGGTTGCCGGTCGATGTTTCGCTCCGACGGCCCGGCGCCAGCGCGGTGATCTACGGCGGCATGGACGCCCGCGCCATCAGCTTCGAAAACGTCGACCAAGCCCTGCAAGTCCCCGAAAGTGATGTGCGCCTCTTCGGCAAGCCCGAAGCCTTCGTGCGGCGCCGCATGGGCGTCGCGCTGGCCACCGCCGACGGCATCGACGAAGCGCGCGTTCGCGCCAAGGCTTGTGCCGCCGCCGTCAAGCCGACCGCGTGACCGTCGGGCGGTCGTTGGTCAGAGCCGGATCGAGACGCCCGTGACCGCGACCAGGCCCAGGGTGTAGTGGTGCAAGAACGCGAACGGCACCTCCACGGCCAGGCTCAGCTTGACGCGCTTGGAGACGGGGAAGGCGGCGCCGAGCGCGCCCAGCACGGCCATGTCGGGGTTCGCGCGGCCCAGCGTGCGGGGCGCGTAGGAAAAGATCAACGCGGTGTAAAACGGATCGTAGAAGCTCCAGCCGAGCTGCGGCATCAGCGCAAAGCGCTGGAAGCGGCTGGAACCCGCCGGCGGCTCGGGCCAGAGCCGTTCGGTGAATTGCAGGTTCATGCCGATGCGCACTCGGTCGACGAAGTAGTAGTGCAGGCCCGCGTTGGCGGACAGGTTGAGCGCGTTGCGCAGCGTGGTGTTGGTGTGCGTCGTGTAGTCGTGGCTGGCGAGCAGCATGCTCAAGCTGTCGGTCTGCAAGGCGTCGCCGCGCTTGGGGCCAGCGTGTGCCTCGACGCCCACGCTCGAAAGCGCGAGCACGACGGCTACGCCGAGCAGCCAAGAGAGTCGGGAGGCGCGCGTGGGCATCTTGCCCACCCTTACGTCCCGCTTCGGCTTTCATTTAGAGCCGGCCCCTGACGGCCGAAAATGCCTGCCTGCGGTCGGAAAACGAAGCTCCCCGCAGGCGGGGACGCACTGTGCCGGGGACGGCTCAACCAAGAGCCAAAACGATCATCCACAGCATGGCCAGCAGCTGAACCGTGAACAGCGAAAAACGATAGGTCACGGCGCGCTCGGTCTGCACGAACAAGACGTGAACCGACGTTTGGCAGATGCGCGCCGCCAAGACCGCGATCGAGAGCGCGTCCAGCAGCGGACCATGGCGGCCCGCCAACGTGGCGACCAGCACGATCGCGCCGTAGACCGGCAGATTCTCGATGCAGTTCAGGTGCGCGCGCGTTGCCCGCTGGTACCAGTCGGGGCCGTTGCTGGCGTCGGCGGGGAAGCCATTGATGCGGGCGCGCTTGGTCAAAATGAGCCGCCAGCGGTGCACGCCGACGGTGGCCGCCAGCACGAGCAAAGTCCACGCGGCAAAACCCAGCAGGGTGAGGAGCGGTACGGTCATCGACGTTTCCTTTCGAGCTCGTACGAGGGGTGGCGGGTCCGCCGCGGCAACTGCACGGCGAACCCGCCGCGCCTTCAGAGCAATGGTGCCAGCGCGGTTTTGATGCGTGTCGCCTCGCTCTCGCCCACCAGCTCGAACAAGATCTCGGCGAAGCGGGTCTGTTCGATGCCGGAGCCGATGTACTGATAGCGATAGGCGCGCAGGAAGGTGGCGTGCATCTCCGCGAGCTGGCTGTCGGACAGCCGGCGCTTCAGGTGGTCCGCGAAGTAGCCGGCGTCGGCCGCGGCTTGGCCCTGCAAAATGCCGTCGACGGCCCCGACGAGTGCCATCAGGTCGTCGACGGCGGCGGCGCGCTCGCTCGCGGTCAGCGTGGCGTCCACTCGGCGCCATTCCAGCTCGTCGAGCACCGCGTGCTGGCTCTCTTCTTTCCAGTGGAAGAGCAGCACGTCCTTGAACAACGGAGATAGGCCGGCGTCGGGCTCGATGCTCTTCTTGTAGTGCGCGAGCGTGAAAAGCTCGATGTAGCAGGTGAGCGCCAGCACCGACCAGCTGCTCTTGGATAGCACGACGCGCGCCACGTCGTTGGGCTCGGGCAAGAACCGATAGCCCTCGGGCATACCTCGAGCGGCCAGCTCCTCCATGCGCCGAAACAACTCTTGGTGCTTGAGCTCTTCGTCGCTGAAACGGACCAGCGCTTCGAGTGCCTGCTGATCGCCGAAGAAATGGTGTTGACTCAGCTGGAGCACCTTGGCGGCAATGAAGCGCTCGACCAGGCCGAACACGTTGGCGTAGCTTCGGCCCTGCACTTGGCTCATGAAGCGTTGCTCGCTCGGTGACAGGAAGTCCACCGTGTGTGCCAGCGATAGACCGTCGGGCAAGTACTTGTGCTCGGGCTCGAGCATGCGGCCCCGCAAGACGTCGCGGTCGAGCTCCCAGCGGGCGCGCTTCGAGGCCGTGACTGCGCGCTGATACGGATTGGAGGCCAGGTTTTGAATGACGGCGTTCATGTGCTTTTTTCTCTTTCTTCGTTTCTTGAGGATCGCGTTAATTGAGCGGTTTTTCTGCGGAAAAGTTGACGGCTCCAAGCTCGAGGTCGGCCGACACCGTGCCCTCGGCGCGGCTTCCGGCGAAGCTCTGGAACCGGGCTTCGACGTGGCCGTCTCTCAGGCCAGCCGCGTGCGCCAGCTCCAGCAGCTCGGGCTCGGGCAAGGCGCCGCCAATGCAGGCCGCCCACAGCTCGGGGCTCTGCCGCACCTGCAACTTGAGCTCACGGCGCACCACTACGTCGGCCAGCAGCAGACGCCCGCCGGGGCGAAGCACGCGAAAGATCTCACGCAAGGCTTGGCGCTTGTCCGGTGACAGGTTCAGCACGCCGTTGGAAATGACCACGTCGACGCTGGAAGACTCGAGCGGCAGCTCTTCCAGCAATCCTGGCAAAATGCGCACGCGCTCGGACAGCCCCGCGAGCGCCGCCGCAAGCTCCGCTCGCTCGCGCATCGCCGGCGTCATGTCGACGCCGATGGCTCGGCCGCCATTGCCGACGCGTCGCGCCGCCAACAACAGATCCATGCCCGCCCCGCAGGCGTGATCGAGCACGGTCTGGCCGGGCACCAGCGCGCTCATCGCCAACGGATTGCCGACGCCGGCGAAGCGCTCGGTCGCTACGCGCGGTAACGCTTCGAGCTCGGCGCGCTCGTAGTCGAGATGCTCGACCGCGTAGTCGAGCCCACGATGAAAATGGAAGTCGCCGGTCGGGTCGGCGGCGACGCGCGTGTAAACGGCACGCACGCTCTCGCGCAGGGAAGTAACGTCGAAGTCGATGGGACAGGTCGCAGCCATGAAGCCTCCAGAGCCCGGGCCATCTGGGCTCGGACGGAGGCCCCAAGAGCGAGCGGCGTGCCAGACTTCGTCGTATTTAATTGTCTAAGAAATTCAAATATTTATGCTTCGTGATTGGGTCAATGGGCGTCGTGAGATTTCGTGATTTGTGATATCTCGCGAGCCCCTACGTGAAATCTCACGACCCCTCTCCACCACCCCCTTCGAGCCGGCTCGACGAAAACGAGGCCCTGCGGCGCGTGGTCGAGGGCACCGCCAGCGAAACCGGCGAAGGCTTCCTCCGCTCGCTCGTCGACAACTTACGGAGCGCGCTCGGCACCATGGGCGCCTGGGTTGCGACCCTGGACGAAGAGCGCAGCGAGCTACGCGCCGTCTCGATGCGACTGCGCGACGACTGGCTCGACGGCTACACCTACCCGGTGGTGGGCACGCCATGCGAGGTCGCGCTGTCGGAGCGGCGTGCCGTCCACGTGCCCGATCGCATGGTGGAGCTTTACCGCGGCGTGCCGGCTCACCGGCACTACGGCGCTGTCAGCTACTTGGGCGTCCCGGTGTTCGATACCGACGGGCGCATCATCGGTCATGTGGCGGTGCTGGACGACAAGCCCATGCCCGAAGAGCCGCGTAGCATGGCCATGTTCCAGATCTTTGCCAACCGTGCCGGCGCCGAGTTGCTACGTTTGCAGGCCGCGCGTGCCGCCGCCGAACGCGAAGCTCAGCTGCGGCTGCTGGTCGACAACGCCATGGACGCCATCGTCGACTTCGACGACCAATTCCAAGTCGCGCTGATGAATCCGTCCGCTCGTCGCGTGTTCGGCTACTCCGACGCGCAGCCGCCGGCCCTGGATGTACGGCATTTACTGAGCCAAGCTTCGCAAGCCAGGCTTGCCCATTGCGTCGGCGAGCTTTCGGCGCCGAGCGGCGGGCAGAGCTTGTGGATCGCAGGGGGCCTGGACGCGCTCACTCGCGATGGTAGCCGTTTTCAAGCCGAAGCCACGCTTTCGCACTACCGCCGCGAGCAGCGCCACCAGTTTACGTTGATCTTGCGTGACGTCGAAGAACGGTTGATGGCCGAGCAGCGCATCGTCACGTTGACGCGCGAGGCCCGCTACCTGAACGACGAGCTCAAGTCGCTGCAGAGCTTCGAGCGCATCGTCGGCTCGTCTACGGCACTGCTGCGTGCTTTGCGCGCGCTGGAGCAAGTGGCCGCTACCGACACGACTCTGCTGCTGTTGGGCGAAACCGGCACCGGCAAGGAGCTGTTCGCGCGCGCCGCGCACGCCGGCAGTAAGCGCAGTCAGCGCTCGTTCATCAAGTTGAACTGCGGCGCCATTCCTCACAACTTGATCGAAAGTGAGCTGTTCGGTCACGAGAAGGGCGCGTTCACGGGCGCTACCCAACGGCGCGAAGGACGCTTCGTTTTGGCGGACGGCGGCACGCTCTTTCTCGATGAAATTGGCGAGCTGCCACTGGAGCTGCAGCCCAAGCTGTTGCGCGTCTTGCAAGAGGGAGAGCTCGAGCCGGTGGGCAGCTCGCGCACGAGCAAGGTGGACGTTCGCATCATCGCCGCCACCAACCGAAATTTGGCCGAGCTCGTCGCCCAGGGTCAATTCCGCGAGGACTTGTTTTACCGGCTGAACGTGTTTCCGGTCACCATCCCGCCGCTACGCGAGCGCGACGCTGACATCGACGAGCTGGCACGGGTGTTTTTGGACAAGTATGCGCGGCGCCTCGGGCGAACCTTCGCGCCGCTCTCGGAGCTGACGCTGCGCAAGCTGCGTCGCTACCGCTGGCCGGGCAACGTGCGCGAGCTCGAAAATGTGGTCGAGCGCGGGGTGTTGGTTTCGACCAGCGGGGTCTTCGACATCGATCTGGCTCTGCCCGAAGCCGACAAAAAGGCCGCCCTCCCGCCCGCGCGTGAGCCCGAGAGCGAGCGCGTGCTGTCGATGACCGAGCTCGAGCAGCTCGAGCGCAAGAATTTCCAGCGCGCGCTGCTGCAAACGGGCGGCAAGGTCTCGGGTCCCGACGGCGCCGCGGCGCTTTTGGGCATCAATCCGTCCACCTTGAGCTCCCGCCTGCGCGCGCTCGGTTTGCGCTAGCGCCGTAGCGACCCCGCCGTCCTGAGCCAGCGCACTGACCGTTGGGCATGGCAGCCACGCCTGCCAGCGCGCCCCAACGTGGAAAAAGGTCGCGTCAGCCACAGGTGCCATCCGTGCTCTCGCTCGCAATTCACCGAGCATCGCAGCGATTGGCGCCTCGGAGCCGACTGGCCCGCCGCTTGCTTCGATCTTGGTCAGAACCATCGACGCGGCGTCCGCTCCGGCTCGAAGCCGCCGCCGCGAGAAATCAGAGGCAACATGCTCGTCGGCGAATTGATGACGCGGAACACGACTTCGGTGCGGGCAGACCAGACGCTGGCCGACGCGGCTCAGCTGATGTGGGACTGCGATTGCGGCGCCTTGCCCGTCCTGGACGAAGCAGGAACGAGGCCCATCGGTATGATCACCGATCGCGATATTTGTATGGCTACTTGGTCGCGCGGCGCCCCGCCCAGCGCCATCGCGGTAGCCTCGGTCATGTCCCAAGACCTCGTGCGCTGTTCCGAGAAGGACTCCATCGGTCGCGCCGAGTCGCTCATGCAATCGAACCAGGTCCGCCGCTTGCCGGTCGTGGACGCTAATGAGCGCTTGATCGGCATTTTGTCGCTCGCCGACATCGCCCGCGCCACGGAGCGCGCCAAAATCGTGCCTGACGGCTCAGGCAATGGTCTGGCCGCCACCCTTGCTGGAATCTGTCGGGCGCCCATCTCCGAGCGGCAGCCGAGCCCGTCCATTTGAGATAAGCGGGCCGCTGCGCGCCCGCGAAAGGAGACACCGATGAACCGTAACCCCGTAGGCTGGTTCGAGATTTACGTAAAAGACATGCCGCGCGCGAAGAAGTTTTACGAAGCGGTGTTGGGCGTGAAGCTGACCAAGCAGGAGTCGACCGCGGGCAGCATCTCCGAAATGTGGATGCTGCCCATGTATAAAGACGCCTTGGGCGCGGCAGGAGCGCTCGTGCGCATGGAGGGCGGCCCCGCCGGCGGCGGCGCGAGTACCATCGTGTACTTCGTCACGGACGACTGCACGGCCGAGCTCGACCGCGTGGCCGCCAATGGCGGCAGCGTCAAGAAGCCAAAGACGCCCATCGGTCCGAACGGCTTCATCGCGCTCGTTACGGACACGGAAGGCAACGTCGTTGGCTTGCATTCCATGAAGTAGCCTTGAGCCCGCTCACCACAGGTTCTTACCGTCAATCACGGTGACGTCGGCTTCGGCTGCATCGAAATCGTCGAACAAGCGCGCGTTGACGCCAATTCTGCGCGTCTTTCCGTCCCATTTGCCGTCGGGCTTGAAGTCGGGGCTGTCGCTGTAGACGCCGCAGCCGCACTCTTTGCAAAAGTGGTGCGCAACCATCTTCGTCTGCCAGCGGTAGATCGAGTCTCCGCTGGCTTCCTTTACCGTGAGTTGCTCGGGCGCGTAGTAGGCGTACAGCGTGCCCCGCTTCGAGCAGAACGAGCACGTGCACCGCGTTAGTTTCTCCGGCAGGGTGCCGGAGATTTCGAACGACACTTTGCCGCAATGGCAAGCTCCAGTTAGGGACATGCGCGAACAGTAGCGCACGACCGCGCAGGCAGGCACCCAAGGTTGCCCAAAC
>JBEQSW010000124.1:0-8966 GCA_040348565.1 Myxococcales bacterium
TTGCGACATCGTCAGCAGCCTGAACGAGTCGGGCGAGCTCGACACCATGCTCGCCAGCTCCTGAGCCGAACCGCTCGGCTGGGGCCTCGGGCCCGCCTCGTGGTAGACAGCTCGACATGAGCCGTCGCCCCCTGATTTTGCTCGCTAACGACGACGGCTTCCGCGCGTCTGGGCTGAACGCCTTGCGCGCGGCGCTGTTGCCGCACGCCGACGTGGTCGTGTGCGCGCCCGATTCCGAGCAGAGCGCCTCCAGCCATTCGCTCAGCTTGCATCGCCCGCTCCGGCTGTCCGAGCACGGTAGCGGCATCTTTTCCATCGACGGCACGCCCGCGGACTGCGTTTACACCGCGTTCTTCGCAGGCACGCGCATCTTGCCCCGTCGGCCCGATTTGGTGCTGTCCGGCTTGAACCACGGCGCCAACCTGGGCGACGACGTGTTCTACAGCGGCACCGTGGCCGCGGCACGTGAAGGAGCGCTGCGTGGCGTTCCGGCGCTCGCGCTGTCGTCGGGCGCGACCGACGAGGCGGAGCGCGCTGCGGCCGCCGCCGAAGCCGCCGTCGTCGCCTTGGCGCTGTTTCGCGTGCAACCGACGGGGCCGTTACTGCTGAACGTCAACATTCCTCCGGGCAAGCGCTGGAGTCACCGCGCCACGCGCTTGGGCGGTCGGTTCTATACGGACGAGGTCGAATTTCGCAAAGACCCGCGCGGGCGCGAGTACCTCTGGCTCGGCGGTCCCGGCGTGGAGCACCGTCCGCTCGCAGGCTCCGACACGGAGGCCTATGACGCCGGCGAAATCAGCCTGACGCCGCTGGTTCTGGATCTGTGGGCAAGCAGCAGCACCCAGCACGCAGAGCAAGTCGTGGCGGAGCTGTCAGCAGCCGCGCGGTAGTGCTAGTGGTCGTCCGGCATGGCGACGCGCAAGGGAAGTTTTGCCAAGGCCTCCAAGCCTGTACCCGGTCGGCTCTCGCCCACGCCGCGTGGAGTCGATCAAAAGAAGCCGGCCGCGCTCAAGAGCGAGCACCCGGCGCCGCGGGCCCGCATCAGCCCGTTCGATTCGCTGGCCTACGTGAAGGGGCTGATCCGAGAGCTGCCGGACTTCCCGCAACCCGGCGTGCTGTTCCGGGACATCACCCCGTTGTTGGCCGATCCCAAAGGCTTTCACATCGTGCTCGACGCCATCGCTCACCAGTTCGTCGGCGAAAAGGTCGACGCGGTGGTGGGGGTCGAGTCGCGCGGGTTCATTTTTGGCGGTGCGCTGGCGGCGCGACTGAATGCCAGCTTCGTGCCCGTGCGCCGGCCCGGTAAGCTGCCGTTCCGCACCGACAAGGTGAGCTACTCTCTCGAGTACGGCGAGAACGAGCTCGAGATGCACCGCGACTCGCTACGCGAAGGCGCCAGCGTGTTGGTGGTCGATGATCTGCTGGCGACCGGCGGCACGGCGGCGGCGGCCGGTGAGCTCGTGCATCGCCAAGGCGCGTTCGTGCTGGCGTATGCGTTCGTGATTGAGCTGGCTTCGCTCGGCGGTCGAGAACGACTGTTACCTACACCGTGCGTGTCCATCATTCACTACGACTGAAATCGCACCTATAAATCTCGGCAGAATAGCCGAGTGAGCGTGTTAGCCTGGACGGTGGCGTCTGTTTGGGGCGCCGGCTTTCGCTTTCCAGAGGTGCTTTCCATGGCTCGATCTCTCGTTTGGGCTGTCTTGGGTGGTGGTGTGTGGCTATCGCTCGGGGCGGCGGCTTGCTCGGACGGCAGCGTCGTGCGCGACGACCCGACCGCCGGCGGCGGTGACAGCAACGTCGGCGCCACTTCGGGCACCGGCGGCAAGGCCTCGACGAACGGCGGCACGACCGCCACGGCGGGCGGCGCGGGCGCCGTGCCGGACGGCCAAGGCGTCGGGGAAAAGTGCTCCGACTCGAAGCCTTGTCGCGATGGCCTGAGTTGCAACGCTAAAAACGAGTGCGAGCCTTCGGGAGACAAAGCCGAAGGCGACGCCTGCGTGCTCAGCGCCGAATGCAAGGACGGGCAGTGCGTGGGCCGCCAATGCGTTCCGGCCGGTGCGGCCGCTCAAGGCGAAGGCTGCATGGGCGACAGCGATTGCAGCGCCGGTCTGCGCTGCGCCATCGTCGGGCTTGGGCTTTCGTGCGTGCCCGAGGGTGGTTCCGACGTCGGCGCTGATTGCGCCACGAGCTTGGACTGCTTCGGCGGCTTGGCTTGCCTTGCCAACGTGTGTGCGGTCACGCCGCCGGGCACCTCGCCCTTCGGGCAGCCCTGGCAGGGCGTGGAATGCTCACCGCCCGTCAAGACAGGGGTGAAGGCTTATTTCGAGGTTCCGGGCGCCGCCGGCGCCGACGAAGGCGATTTCTTCCGCCTGCCGTTCCCGACCGACGTGCGCAAGGCGGGCGACAAGCTCGACCTGAGCGGGTTTCCGACGCCAGGCAGCGGCCTGCTCGGCGTGGACCCGGTGCAGCTGTACGTCGACGCCATCACCGAAAGCGACTCGTGCTGGGGAACGTATCCGACGGTCATTTTCCGCTTCTCGGGCAGCTCCGACTTCAAGACCTTCGTCGACGACACCACCCAATTCGTCGACATCACCGATCCGGCCAAGGGTCGTTCGGTCGGTTGGCGACGGTTCTTCACGGACGCGCGGACCAACTACGTTTGCGACAACTTCGTGGCGCTGCAGCCGCCGTTCGGCAGCCCGCTCGAGCCTGGTCACACCTACGCGGCTTTCATTCTGAGCCACGCCACCACCGGCTTGGACGAGGAGACGGTGGCCGTTCAAGACGACAAGGCCAGCAGCTGTCTCCAAGACTCGGACTGCCCGAGCGTGTGCACGCGGCCGCCTGGCACCTGCAGCGACGACAAGACCGTGGCGTGCAAAGCCGATGCTGACTGCACCAAAGACAGCGCCGGAACCTGCGATTGGCCCGCCGGCGAGTGTGAGACGGCCGTGGTCGCCTCTGACAACATGGCCGCCGTCCTGAGCAGCAAAGTGCCCTCGGACCCGAAGCTCAAAGCCGCTCACCAAGCGTTCGCGCCCCTGCGCGAGTATTTGGCGGCCAAGAACCAGCCTGTAGCAAACGTGCTCACCGCCAGCGTGTTCACGGTGGGAGACGTTCGAGCCCCCATGACCGATCTAGCCGCGGCCGTGAAGGCGGCGCCCGCACCGACGGCCAGCGGCTGGGTGAAGTGCGGCGGCGCCACGCCCTCTCCGTGCTCCGACGCGGAAGGCGACCGCGCTTGCGGTGACGACGTCGACGGTTACGACGAGTACCATGCGTTGCTCACCATCCCGGTGTATCAGCAGGGCACGGCGCCGTACCTGACGCCCGACGACGGCGGTGGCATCGATACGAAAAAGCCCCGCGACGAAGACGTGTGCTTGTCGATCACGGTGCCGGAGGGCGCGCCGCCCGCTGCCGGCTGGCCCGCGGTCGTGTTCGCTCACGGCACGGGCGGCAGCTTCCGCAGCCACGTGCGCGACGAGGTCGCCGGCGTTTTGGCCGCCGCAACCCCCAAATTCGCCGTGATCGGCATCGACCAAGTCGAGCACGGGCCGCGCCGCGGCGGCTCGATGGAGTCGCCCAACAACTTGTTTTTCAACTTCCTGAATCCAGCCGCGTCGCGCGGTAACCCGCTGCAGGGCGCGGCCGATCAGCTCACCCTCGCGCGCTTTGCCAAGGCCTTGAACATCGACGCCGCGACCTCGACCGGCAGCGCCATCAAAGTCGACGGCACCAAGCTGTTCTTCTTCGGCCACTCACAGGGCTCGACGGAAGGCAGCTTGATGTTGCCGTTCGGTGACGATTACAAAGCGGCCGTGCTTTCGGGCAACGGCGCGAGCTTGCGGGACGCGCTGCGCACCAAAACCAAGCCGGAAAACATCGCCGCGGCCTTGCCGCTCGTGCTGCAAGATCCGACGATGTCCGACCCTCAGCTCGGCCCGGGCGTCACGCTGAACCACCCCGTGCTGTCGCTGCTTCAGCAATGGATCGATCCGGCAGACCCGCTGAACTTTGCCGCGTTGATCGGCAAGCCGCTCGCGGGCCACACCGGTAAGCACGCCTTCCAAACCTTCGGGGTCGACGACAGCTACAGCCCGCCGGTCACCATGGCCACGTTCGCGGTGGCGGGCGGCTTCGTGCAAGTTCAACCCGACGCGAGCGCCAAGTCCCCGTACGACGAGGCGCTGCCGGCTGCCGTCGACTTGGGTTATCACGCCACTGCAAACGGCTTCACGCTCGGGTTGCGCCAGTACGGCGCGCCCAAGGCCAGCGACGGCCACTTCGTCGTCTTCGACACGCAAGCCGCCAACGACGACATGGTGCTCTTCCTCACCGGCGCCGCCGGGAGCGCGCCGCCCGTCGTTGGGCAGTAGTCCGTTCAGATACTCGAACGATTGGTGGCGACCATCACCAGGCGTTCGAAGCCGAGGGCGTTGCCGGCGGAGGGGGGCATGCCTTCGATGAGGGACGCGAGGAAGGGCTCGTCGAGCGGATAGACTGCGCGTTTGAGGGCTTTGCGGCGCTTGGCTTCGTCGACCATGCGGCGGCGTTGCTCGACCGGGTCGGTTAGCTCGCCGTAGGCATTGCACAGCTCCACGCCGCCAAAATACAGCTCGGCGCGCTCCGCGACGGTAGGATCTTCGGGATGGGGGCGCGACAAGGCGGCTTGTGAGATGGGGTAGTGCGTCAAAAAGACGGGCCGCGGGTGCTCGGCCAGCGCCGGCTCGACGCGCGACACCAACAGCTCGAAATAGCGATCTTCGTCGCGGGCGGCCAGCTTGGCCGCGTCTTTGATGCCAGCGTATCGCGCGAAGGCTTCGCGCACGGTGATACGCTCGAAGGGCTTGCCGACGTTGACCTTGCGGTGGCCGAGCACGAAGACTTGGTCTTCACCCGCCAAGCTGCGGACCACGCTGCGCACCAGCGCCTCGGTGTCGTCGAGCACGTCCGAGAGGCTGGAGAACGCGCGGTACCACTCGAGCATCGTGAACTCGGGCGCGTGCAGCGGCCCTTGCTCGTCGGCGCGGGCGACGCGCGCCAGCTGGAAAATGCGCGGCATTCCGCCGACCAGCAGGCGCTTCATCTCGAGCTCGGGCGAGGTGATGAGGTATTGTCCGCTGGCGGCGATGGCATCGACGTGAAAGTCGACGCCCGGCGCCGGCACGCGCAGCGGGGTCGACACCTCGACGAAGCCGCGCTCGGCGAAAAACGCGCGCGTTGCGGCGGCTGCGCGGGCGGCGTCGCGCAGGCGTTCGGCTTCGCCCGCGAACACCAACCGGTAGAACTCGCCGTGGGCGGTCGGGGTAGGGCAGGCCTGGCGCGACACCAATTTTCCGTGGGTCAGGCGCTTCTCGGCGGGGCGCCCGGAGACCACGACCAAATCGCCGGGGCCGAGCTCGGGCACTTCGGTCATCTCCACCGCCACCCGCGCGAAAGCGTCCGCCACCACCAGCAGCTTGCCTTCGAGGTTGAAGACTCGCCCCGCGATCTCGATGCGCTTGCCGGGCGCGCCCGGGCCGCTTCGGCCCAAGTCGCTGGGGGAAAGGCGTATCACGTCAGCCGCCGAACGCTCGAACGGCAAACTCGGCGATCTGCGCGCCAATCCAAGGCCCAGTCGCGACCAGGACCGCCACCACGACCAGCAAGCGCGGTAAATGCCCGAGCGTGTGATCCTGAATTTGCGTCGCCGCCTGCAACACCGACACGACCAAGCCGATCAGCGCCGCTGCCCCGACGACCGGCAACGCCACCGCCACCGACAGCAGGAGCGCCTGCTGACCGAGGGTGGTGAGGTCACCGAGCGACGGCATCAGCCGGCGCCGCCTTGACCAGCCGTGCTCGCGCCTGCGGCACCGGCGTCGGTGGTGACGGGTGCGCCACCGGCGCCACTCATTCCGCCGTCGGTCGTGGCCGGGGTGCCGGCTCCGCCATTGGTTTCGCCCGCCGCGCCACCCACGGCCCCGAGCGCACCGGCGGCTCCGCCGTTGGCTTCGCCTGCGGCGCCAGCGCCGCTACTGCTGGTGCCACCCGAGCTCGACCCGCCGCTGGCCATGATCGTGGCGCGCGTGCAGCGCGTGTCGCTTTCGGTGCCTTCGGCCGGGCAGCAGCGGTCAGTGATTCCGTCGTGGAGGTCGGTGGCTTTGATGCAAGTCAGGCCGTCGTTGCAATCGGCATCGCCGTTCTTTTCGAGGTCGCAGCGCTCGCCTTCGCCCTGTTGCGAGCAACCAGGCGCCGACAAGACGGCAAGGGCGGTCACGAACGATAAAGCGGCGATGGAACGAAGCGCGAAAGGCATGGCGAGCGGTGTCCTAACACCAAACTCCGGGGGTTTGGAGAGAGTTCCCTCGTGGCGCCCCGGCATCCCCATACCTTGCGACTTTTTCCGGAAGAAACCGCGATCTCGACCTTCAGCACCAGGCGTCCGTGGGCCCCCGGTGCAGCGCCGAGCTACTTGCGCCAGCCGATTTCGGTGGCGGTGGCGTTGCCGACGAATAGCTCGTCGAGCGAACCGGGCGGGCGCGCCGAGGTGGCGGTGAGCGGTAGATCGCGGGCCATGATTTCGGCGCCGGGTTGGGGGTAGAGCGGGGTCTTTTCCGGCTCGGCGAAGCCGTCGGGGTACAGGGCATTGCCGGAGTCGTCGTATTTATCGGAAGCGCCCAACGTGTGCATCAGCTCGTGAGCCGCCACGAACAGCGAAAAATCGATCATCCCCGGCTCGATGTCAGCCTGCGCCACGCCGATGCGTCCGCCGTATTCGCCTTCGCCTTCGACGAACGCCACGCGGCCGGGAGACGCCGGCTTCATCACGAGGTAGATGCGAGCGTCATAGTCGCCTCGCTCCACGCCCGCGCGCGCGTCGAGCTCTCGCGTCCAGCGCCACAGCGCGTAGCTGTAGCGCAGCAGGCCCAGCGCGCCCGGCTCGACGCTGGGTGGAGCTTGCTCGGCGAGCAACGGCCCTTTCAAATCGAACGAGAACGGCGTGAAATGTCGCCCGTTGTGGCGTTCGTATTCGCTCGCGAGCCGGCGCTCGAGCGCGTGGGCTCTGTCGCCAAACAGACCGATGGTGCTGGTGGCGACCGGCTCGCGCTCCACCAACACCAGGGCCACCTTGAGCGGCCTACTCCACGCCGTGCGCGCACGACGTTGATAGCAATCGGTACCGGCCCAGAGCAACACGAAGGCCAAGATAGCCAGCAGTAGCGAGACGCGCGCACGGTAGAATCTCCCGCGCGACGACGGGCGCCACAGCCAGGACAGCTTCGACGATGCTCCTGGTGAATGCCGGCCTTGCTCGAGCTCCCGATCGGAGACCACCGGCGGAGGCGGAACGCTGTCCGCAACTGCCGGCTTGGCAGAAGCGGAGTCCAGGGGCTGATGCGGGGGGCTCACATGACACCTCTTTCGGAGCGAGGTCGGAACCGGTCGTGGCGCGTGTATGGAAAGGTGACACAAGCGCGCCACCGCGCACCTTTCTCGGCGATTTTACTAACCCCGGCCAGATAGCGAGTGTCCTCCTTTGAGACAGCCTGCGCCGATTCCGCAGGCGTAAGCTGGAAAGCGATGACCGACGACGGTCGCGCGCGGCTGGCGTGGCTGAGACTCGCCGGGGGACTTTTGCTCACCCCCGCGGTAGTGGCGGTGGCGCTGCTCGTGCTGCCGCAGCTTCGAGTCGGCACCGGGGCCGCGAATGTGATCTCGTTCGCGGGGGCGACGGGCGTCGCCATTGCGGGGCTGGCCCTGGCCTCGACAGCGGAGCTATCGCGGCGGCTCACGCTCGCCATCGCGGCGCTGGGCGTAGCGACGCTGGTCACGGTCGCGGTCACACGGGCTTCCAACGGCGGCGCGCTGCTGGCCACCGACACGGCCCTCGTGGGCGTGGCCTGGGCGCTCGGCGCGTCCTTGGGCCGGCGCGTGCAGCACGCGAGTCACTTGCTGCCGGCCTGCGTGGTGGCGGCCAGCGCCGACGTCGTGTCGTTGGTTTCACCCGAAGGACCGAGCCACGCCATTGCGAATAGCGACCGCGCCCTGTCGGTACTGGCGATCTGGTTCCCGGTACCGGCCAGTACCGCGTGGGCTCCCGCGCTGGGGGTGGGGGACCTGCTCTTCATCGCGTTGGTCTTGGGGGTCGCGGTCGCACATGAGCTGCCTTACGCGCGCGTGGTTCTGTGTTGTGCGGTCGGCACGGCCCTGGCCGGTGTGGCGGCCGCCATTTCTGGCGTGGCCGTTCCGGCGCTGTTGCCGATCGCGGGCGCCGTAATCGTCGGTCTGCCCGCCGCTCGCCGCCTCCGCGCGGTCGATCGCCGGGCGGCGCGCTGGTCGATGCTGATTGCGGCTTCGGTGGCGGCGGCGACGGTCGTCAGGCATCGCGTCTCGTCCGGCGAGATCCCAAGTGGCTCGGCTCCGCCGATTGCGAGCGCGAGCTCGTCGCCCATCATCCACTCCGCTCCCGGGTTGCCCCCCGGCGACTACACCCTGATCGCCGAGCGTCCCGGCATCAGGGCTGGCTCCGTGCTGACCAGCTACCAGCAGATGCATTTGGGCTATCCGGTCAGCGGCGCCGGCTTCTTCGTCTCCAGCAAAGACGGCTGGATTCTGGGTAAAAACGGGCGGCTGATCGAGGGGCTACCCAGCACCTATCCGACTCCGATGAGCGAGGAGCGGGCCCGAGAGCTGGCTTGGCGTGCGCAAGAGGTGGACGTGCAGCCGCCTTGGCTAGCGGAACCGAGCACCTGGCACCCGCCGCACGGGCAGCTGGCCTGGGTGTCCGTCCGCGATGTCATGAAGGCGAGCGACTACGTGCTGGCGTGGTGCTTCGATTTTCACGGTACGGGGGTGGGTCGCTACATCAACGTGACCCTCAACGCGGCGACGGGTGAGCTCGTCAGTCGCAACCCCGGCATGGTGAACTAGGGGTGTCCCCCTAAAGCGCGTCGACGACGCCACTCGCGCGG
>JBEQSW010000134.1:0-26904 GCA_040348565.1 Myxococcales bacterium
CGACAGCCGAGTCTTTTCCACCGGCTTCAGCTTCGGAGCGATGATGAGCTACGCCTTGTCGATCACGCGCCAGACCAAGCTGCGCGGGGTCGTCGCCATGGCCGCGGCCAACTACAATCTGCCCGGCGAGCCAACCGATTCGAATGCGAAGCCTGTCGCTTACATGGGTACGACCGGCATGAGCGACGGCACTTGCCCGTGGGGTAGCGACACCATGGGCGGGAAAGCCTGCAACCTTCAGCACGCCAAGGACAATGGCTGCACGATTCCCGGAAGCATCGAGACCACGACGGTTGGCAGCAAGAAATACGTCTGCTTCGATTTCCAGGGCTGCAAGCCGGGCTATCCCGTCAAAGCGTGCACGTTCGATGGCGCTCACACGCCGTCCAGCGTGGACGACGGAAGCTCTACCGGAGACGACGGCCTGAAGGCCTTCATTCCGCCACTAGCCTGGAAGTTCATCTCCCAGTTCTGACCAGCTATCGCGCCGCGAAGTGTGACTAAGCGAGCATCTGGCTGCGATTGCGCGGCACGGGGCTTGCTTAGTCGACGCGCATGCGCGCAACTCATCTTGGGCTCGGCTTGCTGCTCGCTTGGCTGGTAGCTGCGAGTGGCTGCCAGACTTCAGACCCGTGCGGCGACGGCGTGGTCGATGGCGATGAAGCTTGTGACGACGGCAATCGCGCCGATCACGATGGCTGCAGCGCTAGCTGCGAGCTAGATGACGACGCGCGAACGCCCGGTGATGATCGGCCCGGCTACGTCGTGTGCGCAGTGCCGCCGGCGCCGGGAATCACCTGCGGCCTCGGCACCTTGTGCTGTCTCACCGACGGACCGGTCTGTGCCGACGTGGAGCAGGGGTGCGTCGATCGCTACAATGTGGCGTCCTGCGACGGGCCCGAAGACTGCTCGAGGCCCGACTTCCACTGTGAGCTGCAGTCGCATTATGGCACGTCGTGTACTCCTTCGGAGGGGCAGGTCACTTGGTGCCACCGCGACGCTGATTGCGCGAACCTCTTCCCGTGGCTGGGGGACGGCGTCTGTAGCTCGGCGGGGACGTGCGACTTCAGCGCTGCGAGCCCGCCGATTGAGGCTCCAGGCGGCTGAAGCGGACTTGGACGTCCACGTTTGCGTGTCCCTCTCGGCGGACGGAGCGGTCGCCTCCGTGCGACTAGCGGACCCAAATCCTGAAATTGTTGGGGTAGAACTGGTTGCCGACGCTGGCTTGTTGCGGCCAGCCCGCGCAGTTGCCCCAGGGAACAGAGTAACTGTTCGCTCCGCCAATCGCGAAGACGAAGGGGGTGTCGGCGCAGCCCGGGTCGCTATCGCCGAAAACGAGCACGGGTGCGTCGCAAGCCTCACCCGTCGCGCACGAGGTACACGCCAGAGCCGCCATGTCCGTGGGCAGCGCGTCGGCACAAGCAGCGCTGCCGCTGAGACGCACGACGAGGTTCGAATTGTCCTCCTTTTCGAGGTAGCTCGGGCCCGTGTCGATCAGCGTGCGCACGGTCTTGCCGCGGCTCGCGCTGGCTACGCCGGTAATGACGATGCGCGCCAAGTAGTTGTCGGCGACGAGCGCACCGTTGCGGACGTCGAGCATCACGTCCGCGTCGAGGGGCACCGTCGAGTAAGCGAGGCTCGTGCAATCTTGCCGATAGCACTGGGCGCCGGTGACGCCGTTCGTGGTCTGGTCGAAGGTGACGCCGTCGTTCAGCACCAACGTCCAACCCCCGCCCTCGGCGACCATTTCGCAATAGGCCATGAATGGCGCGGTCGCCGCGACCGGCGCGATCAAATAGGCGCCGCTCGGCAGGTCGGGTTCTGCCTGGTGGAGCTGACTGCAGGACGTGGCCCGCTCGCACACTTTACCGTCGCCGACGAAGCCCGAGCGGCAGGTGCAGGTTGCGACGCCACGGACCACGTTGCAGTCCGCGTTGCTCGCGCAACCAGCGGGACAGCTGGCCCCGCCGCCGCTGCCGCCGCTACCACCGCTGGAGCTTCCGCTTCCGCTGGAGCCGGCCCGTCCGCCCGCGCCTGCCTTGCCGGCGCCGCCGCCCATGCTGCGACCAGCTAGAGGCATGGTGCCTCCTTCACCGGCGGTCGAGTCCGGAGCGTCTCCGCCTTCTGCGCCCGGCGCGCCACTCAGCTCGTCGCTGGCGCCGGAAGCGCCGCCGCTACTCGTCCCAGCCGTACCCGAAGGGCTCGTGTCGAATAAATCGTGGTCGGGCGCGCTGCCGCACGCAGCAATCCAGCCGAGCACTGCCGCTATCCATCGAAGTGATTGTCCGCGGCGTTCCACGCCCACGCCCGGAGTATGGCTGACAGGTGACGCCGGGTCCACAACGGCAGGACGTTGCCGGTGCCGTAGCGTGCCCTTGCCGAGGCGATCGCGCACCAGTGGCAAACTTTGCTCTTTTTTCGTGGTCGCCCTGGCGTCAGACATCGGCCGCACAGGCACGCGCGCGCCGCCTACCTGTCACGCTGGGCTCGTTCGATGGACCACCACCCAAACGTGCGACCGGCTCGGCCGTTGACTGTTGCGCCACTCGTGCTGTTCTGAGCGCATGCAGCACGAGTTCACCCACTGCGGCTCGAACGCCTTTCTTAGCTCGCACGTTTGTGACATTTGCGGCTTGGTCGTGACCACCGCCAAGTCCGAGTCTCAGTCCGCTTTGCCGCTCGATGGCTGTTTTGCGCGAAACGTGGCGCCAAATTCGCTCGAGCAACGCGCCCAAGAGCGTGAGTGAGCAAGACACGGCGAGCTACTGGGGCGTGAACACCGAAAGTACGGCGCCGCCGCTGCCCAAGCTGGCAAACTGGGGTAGCGCGGTTTGCGCCAGTGCCCCGACCGCGATGCGCCCGGTCGGCGAGATCGCGATACCCATCGCGGTGTCCCAACTGCTGCTGCCCCATTGGTAGGTCCATAGCAGCTTGCCGCTCGAGCTCCAGCTCCCCAAAAACAGGTCTGTCGCGCCGCCCGGACCGTTCGCAAGTACCCCGTCGAGATCGGTCGCGGTCGCTCCGGCCACGACTGCCTCGTCTTTCAGCCCGACGGCGATCTTGGGGTAGCGCTCTTCGTCAGCGGTGAGCCATTGCTCCAGCCAAAGTTGGGTGCCGGCCGAGTCGTACTTGAGCAGCACGATGTCCGTGTCGGCCGGAGCGGCGGCTTGTGGATCGTCGAGACGGCCGGTGGTGATACCAACGACGTAGATGAAGTCAGCGCCGCACGCGACGCCGGTGCCACCGTCGGTTCCGGCACTTCCGAGCTGTTTGGTCCAGAGTCGTTCACCGCTGGGCGAGAGCTTGGCGACGAACAGGTCTTCGTCGCCTTGTCCGGGCGACGCAAGCGTGCCCGTAACGGAGCCGGTCACATAGGCGTTGCCCGCGGCATCGGTGCAAATGCCCTCGATGCCGTCGAAGTCATTCGAGCCGAATTGATGGGCCCAGAGTTGATCGCCGTTCGGAGCGAGCTTGACGACGAGCGCGTCCCCGCCGCCCAGGTTCGGATCGTCGGCGAATTGGCCGAAGGTGAAGCCGCCGATGTAGCAATTGCCGTCGGCGTCGGTCGCCATGCCACGAGCGTCGTCGTAGAGCATCGAGCCGACGGGCTTACTCCAGAGCTCGGTTCCGTCGGGTGACGTCTTGGTCACCGAGAGATCGAGCCCGCTCGTTCCTGTGACTTTCGGATCGAAGGTACGCACCCCGGCGCGAAATGCGTTGTCGCTCGCGTCGAGGGCGAGCGAGCGTGAGATGCCCAATTGCTGCTGGGCAGACACGAATTGCAGGGTGGGGGACCATTTGACGAGGAAGTCTGCGGCCCCGGACGGATTGAGCGGGGCGAGGCCGCCCAGGGTGGAAGCCGCGACGACCACGTCGCCTTCGCTATCGAAAGCGACGCCATCGACGCCTGCATTGCCGGTGCCGGGCCATTGTTGATGAACGACCTCGAAGCAACTTTTGGCATCACTGCTGCACACCTGCTCGCCGACGCCGGCGCCGCCGGTTGCGCCGCCCCCGCTGCTCATGCCTCCGCGGCCCCCGTTGCTCGAGCCTCCGCGGCTCGAGCCTCCGCTACTCGAGCCCGCTACGGCCGTGCTACCCGCGTGCGGCCCACCCCCGCCGAGGCCGCTGTCGCCCGCGGCGTCACCATCGCCAGTCGTGCCGGCCGCGCCGCTCGAGCCGGCGCTTGCACCGCCTTTCCCCGATTTCGGAGTCGCTTCACCGCAGGCCAGCGCCGCGAGCGCGGCCACCACGCAAAGCCATGACGCCTGACGTGGCGCGCCCCACCCGCCATGTCCACCCGCGATTTCGACGACCCGACGACCCATCCACGCACGGTAGCCTGAACTGGGGCATTTTCGAAGCAGCACCTGCTCCGCATCAACAGCTCGGTGACCGAACGTGTTTTTGATCGCCGTCGGCTTTCAGGACCAGCGTCCCGCTTCATTGCCGCGCCGCTAGGGATCGTGCAGCTGAGCAACGACCTCTTCGCTGGTCGGCGTCGTGACCTCGACGTCGGCGCAGACGGGGTAGAAGCTCAGATCTTGAGTGCAAGTGTCGCCGGCGACGGTTTGGGCGGGATAGGCGCAGATTTTGGCGTAGTAGCGATGGGTCGCGGAGCAAACGCGGCGCGTGCAATTGAACTTCTCGGCACCACACGTGGCGTCCTCTTCGAAGGCACCGTCCCACGAAAAGGTAATTCCCTCCTTGGTAAGGACGGTGCCTTGGCAGTCTTCGGGCTGCTGGCAGCTCACCGCAGTGCAGGTCGAGCAATCGCGCGAGAGGCACTCTGAAGTCGAAAGGGGCACCGAGCCGCCGGTCGCGCTAGTGCGCAGTGACAGCCAGCTCCGCGGATCGCAGGCTTTCACGCAGTACGTGTAAACGGTGCTCGCTGGCGGAACGGCGCGAAAGGTGATGCCACCACCGTCGCAAGACGCCGGGAAGCCGCTGCTTCCTGCCGCCGAGCCGCCACCTGAAGCGGAGCCACCGCCGGAGCTCATCCCACTGTCGCCGACGCCTCCCGTGTCGGCGCCGCCGGTGGCATTGGGGCGACCTCCGCGTCCTGTCGCTCCGCTCGAGCCGGCCTCTGCGCGGGTACCAGCTCCAGCGCCGGCTTCCGCATCGCTGCCGGCTTCTCCCTCACCCACTGAGCCGCCGCTTTGGGCGCCATGGTCCTCGGTACCGGCCGAAAATGCGTCGCCACACCCCCACACGACCGCAGCGCCCAGCAACACCCTCGATAGCAGGCCTGCCCAGGTCCCGTTACCAATCATCACTTTTAGACGGTATGCGGACACCGAATACCCGTCAATCGCGAAAACGGGGAGTTGGGCCGGCTGCGCCAAGCGTCGGGCGTGCGACGACGCCGTTCGTGACGTGGTCGCAGCCGTACGCCCGCGCCGCACTAGTGTTTTACCGAGTTTCACCGAGTCGCAACAGCCCTGGCGTTGCTGGCTTTCCGGCGCTGGCATTGGCGAGGGCGAAGTTGGTCGCGAACAAGATGTGGTCGCGGTAGGCCACGGTCGCGGGAAAGTCGAACGGAGCACCGCTCGCGAGTGTGTGAGTCGCGCCATCGGCGCCCACTCGCACCAGCTTGTTCTGGCGATTGACCGCGATCACGAACGACCCATCCGGCGCGCGCGCCAGGCCGTCAGCCCCGCCCAGGTTTTCGCAATCCGGTCCCGCTAGAACGACCGCCTTGGGAGTTTCCGGGAAGCGACGGCGCTCCGCCCCTGAGCGTGCGTATCGACGCGCGGCTTCGGCTCAACAGCATCATGGCCCTTCACGACGCGGCCAGGGCTGGTCTCGGTATCGCCGACTTGCCGCGCTACCTCGTCGAGGAAGACATCCGCTCGCGCCGCCTCGTCGCGCTACTCGAGCCGGTCGAGACCCGCGCCAGCAGCGTGTTCGTGCTCTACGGACCAGGCTCGTTCCTGCCCGCCCGCACCCGCGAGCTGGCCAAACACCTGGTCCGCGAGCTCACTCGCGAGCTTGCCAAGCACGGAAGCCCCGCTGGAGTCGCGACTTGAGAGGCGCCGCAGCATCGCGGGCGCAGGTGCTGCCCGCCCAGAACGCCGCGGCTTTTCGAGGTCTCTCCCGATTCCCTGGCGCTGTGTTTGGCCGTTCACGCACTCGTGCTGCGAATCTCGTTGAAGGGTGATACCGTGCTCGGTTCGAGGAGCTCGGGATTGGCACTACGGCAGAGGAAAGGGAGCGATCTGGAAGGGGAGTGGCGTCGCGGACCAGTCGCCCGTAGCTCGAGCGCTTCGCTGGCCAAGCGCGTCGCCGATCTGGCTTTCTGGGGGTATGTTGGCGTGGCGGTCTCCGCTCTGCTGTTTCAAGCGGCACAAGACCACCGCTTCGGTCGCGCTGTAGCGCGTGCGCGGCTGTGCACCGCTCAGCTGGACAGCACCTGCGTGAGTCGGGAGCTCGAGATCGAAGGTTCGATTCGCAAGGCCGATCCGCGCATGGAGCTCGCTGCAGCTTCGCTCGGCCTGTTGCTGCATCGCCCGGTTGCGCCGGCTCAGGCCGCCGCCGATCGCTTCGAGGCCGCGCAAAATGCTGATAACCCGGCCATGCCGGCCGAGCTGCGCGCTGATCTCCTACTCTTGCGCAGCGATATCGCGATCGCGAACGCAGATCTCTCGCGTGCCCGGGAAAGCATCGAGGCGGCTCGAGCGCTGCTCGGTGAGAGCGAGCTCACGGCGCTCCGCCTACGACGCATCGAAACCCTGGCGAACGACCTCACCGCGCGCAACGCCAGCGGAGTCGAAGCACTGCGACAGGCATTCGACAGGCTATTCGAAGCTGCCGCCGCCGGAAATCGCGCGCTGATCGACGTGCGTCAAGCGGCATGCAGTGCTTGGATCAGTCGGGTCTCCGATGCTGGGACGCGCCGGCACTTGTTGCTGGCTTTACAAGCCGCGGGGCGCGCCAACTCTTCGTCCTACACCGAGCCGAGCCTTGGCTCCTATCGAATGGCCATGAGTGAGCCGCCGCGTCCACCGAGCCAAAGCGCCGGTTACGACATGAACTACGGCTCTGGCACGTTCGACGAGCGCATGCAGCGCTATAGGGAACGCTTGGCGCGCTACGAAAAGGACCAGGCGGCCGTTCGGGAACGGGATAATCTGCGCGCGTCAGAAGCTTCCGCGACGAAGCAGGCGGCGCTCGATCAGGCCAAGGACGAGCTTTCGACGGGCATCGCAGCCCTGTCCAGCGCGCCCGCGCCTTTCGACGATTCGCCGCCGCCCACGCAGTCTTTTCTACCTGGCGCGCGGAGCCTCGAGCAATGACGTGCCCGTCCTGCGGCGCGGCGGCGCGGCCTGGCGGCGACTTCGCTTGCCTGGCTTGTGGCGAAGCCGCCCAACCCTTTCCGCGTTCGAGAGTTCATGTAGAGCTCGTCCTGGGGGAGAGCGACGACATCGTCCTGACGACTGGCGTGCTCGAGCGCCTCGTCGGTGGGGACAGCTCGCGGGTGCGCAAGGCTTGCGAGCAGGCGCAGGTCAACCTCGTGGCCGAGCTGTCGAAACCGGAGCGTGAACGCTTGTTTTCGTTGCTGGCCAACCTCGGCGCGCGCTTCCGTGAGAGTAAGACTTTCGTCAACCCCGAGGCGTCGTCGTTGCGATTCGTCCTTGATCGCGGGCTCCTCGTGCGCGGCCTCGTCCTGGGGGCGGTTGTCCTGGCTTTGCTGAGCTTCGGGTTGACTCTGATGTCGTACCTCGCCGCGCCCGTGGCTGCGGTCGTGATTTGGGGCCAGCTCGAGCGCATTCCTGAGGCGATTGAGGTGCCCGCGCGGGCGGTTGACGAGCAATTGGGGCCCGCCGCTCGTGGTCCGTGGCGCGAGGCTTCGATCCTACGCGACTCGATTCGCAGTGAAGGTGCGCTTCGGGCGCTTGGGGGTCTGGTGGCGGCGCTCTGCGGCGTGATCGAACAGCTCCGAAGCGGTGGCCTACACCTGATTCGCGCGGATTTCAGGAGTCTGGACCACGACGCGCACGCGCTGTTGCGCCGCGCGCTTCGCTTGGCGGTCGGGGCCGATCGACTCGAGCTTGCTGGCAGGCAGGACGCTCCACTCGAGCGCAAAGCTCGCTTGACGGCGGCTTCTCGCGAAGTCCATTCGGCGCTGGCCGAGCTCCAACGCAAGCTGGTGGTTCTGCACGCTTCGCTGGTTCAGTTGAGCGGCCTCGACGCCAGCAACGAACAGCTCGCCGCGTTGACTTCGCGAGTGGCGGAGCTGCAAATTACCGCCGAGACCGCCCTCGAGCTCAGCGGAGCTACGCGCTCCGAGCTCGAGGCGTAGAGGCTTGGAGGTCAGGCGTGAAGGCGTATAGAGGTTGGAGAGCGGTGCTCGCGGCGTCGATTTGGCTGCTCTCGTGCGGCAATACCACGCGCAACGAAGCGCCAGGGGCGGCCGGCAGTACTGACGGCATTGACGGAACTGGTGGCACCGCCGGCACCGCCGGCTCGGGTGGCACCGACGGCCGTGGCGGCATCGACGGCATGCCGATGCCCTCGTGCGAAGACGCACGTTTCGACGCCGAGAGCGGTATCGAGACCTGCGGCAAGGGTGAACAGCAATTCCAGCATCGGGTACGCCCCGGCGCGGGCTGCAGTTACGACGCTGCCCTGGACACGTGCAACCTGAGCGACTGTGCCGCGCCGCACGCTCACTGCGCCGAGCAGGACGGCAAGAGCGTGTGCGTGCCGGGTTGCGTCGTCGATGCAGACTGTCAACAACGGGAGATCTGCGAATGTGAGGGCAACGGGCGCGGCGGTCAGTGCGTCCAGAGCGACTGCCAAAGCGACGCGGATTGCCGCGAAGGCGTCAGGTGCAGCACGTTCCGGAGCGTGTGCAGCATCGACGTCGCGTTTGCTTGCGCCGTGCCGGGCGAAATGTGCCTGATCGACGCGCATTGCCCCGCGGAGACTCCCTATTGCTTGCCAATACCGAACCCGGACGGTGGCGGCTGGCACCACCTGTGCGTGGAAGCTCTGCCGTGTCCCGAGTGACTTCACCCGTCCGGTCAGGCACGCCCTCGCCATACCTGACGGCTCGTCCTCGTCTACCGCGCGTTCATTCGGGTTGATGCGGCGATTTCTGCGGCGGCGATTTCGCCTCGCTGCCGCCAAATGCATCGTCGCCCAGCGGCGTCTCGTTGGAGTCGCTGCCGCTCCTCTCGAAGCGCGACACCCGCAAGACGGCAAACGCCAGCAGCGTGGTGAAGCCAGCCAGAACGTAGGCGCCCACGCCGGCGGCCGCCCCCAGCGCACCTGAAACCCAGACGCTGGCCGCGGTCGTGATACCGGTGACATGGCCGCGATCTTGGATGATGGCGCCGGCGCCCAAGAAGCCGATCCCGCCGATCACCCCCTGCAATACCCGCGTGGGATCGAAACCCTCGCCCGTTTTCGGCGACAAGTGCGCGCCCACCTCGAAGCCGAGCAGGGTAAAGCTCGCCGAGCCGAGCGCGACCAGCATGTGGGTCCGCAGCCCTGCCGGCTTTTCGGCGCGCTGTCGATCCCAACCGATCAAACCACCCACCAGCACCGCAACCAGCAGTCGAATGACCACCTCGCCAACACCGGCGCCCTTGCTCAGATTTTCGTCCATCGCTTGCGCCAAGCAAGCGCCATACCGCGGGCGGAAAACCTTGGGCGCTGTCTCTAGCCCAGAGCCTCGCACAGAGCCCGCAGCTCTTCGTCGAGGCGCCGTTCGCTGACACCGATTCGCCTGAGCTCATTGCGCATGGCGTCCGGAAACTCGTGGTCTTTGAGGCGCTTGCGCGCGCCCCTGACGTACGATTCACATTGGTCCAAGTGCCGGCTGAGCTCGGTGTCGCTCATCGCCGTCTCCTCGCCGGACAGGCTGAGTCTCAAGTGTTCGAAGAGCAGCGGGTCGTCAGTGTACTTTTCGCGGCGCAACCGTTCCCAAGCCTCATCGATCAACGCGAGCGCGGCGCGCTGGTCGAACAGACGATCCTGCTCGACCGGGTCCACGGCGAGGAGCGGATCCACGGGGACGAGCGAGTCCTCGCCGGTCGAGTCCTCTTCGCGCACTACCTCGATTCGGTTAATGCGCCGATTGGCCTTCAAAACGTTGAACAAATGACCACGCACCACGCGTTTGAGCCAGCTGCGGAAGCGGCTACCTCGCTCCAGGTCGAGCGTTCGCAGGTCCCGCCGCAGGAGGTTGGCGAACACCCCTTGAGTGACGTCCTGCGCGAGCGCTGGCTCGATGTTGTGCGCGCGGACGAAGCCGTAGACCGGTTGCCAGTACACCTGGCAAAGCGCAGCCAGGGCGGACTTGTCGTGTTGCTTCGCTCTCAACAGCATCGAGCGACGTGTCGGCAACCAGCGCCCTGCAACCGTGTTTTGCTCCGCCATTCGGCAATCCTCCAAATTCTCGTTCGTGCCCGTACTGCAAGTGAACCCGTAAGCTGCGTTCCGTTGCAAGAAAAGAACTAGCCCGCGTATTTTGTTTTGCGGTCGCCCCCGTGGCCGCTCCAGACGTAGAATGAACCCGCACCAAGCTCGTCGGCCCGAGTGGACGGGTAAACGAGCGCACACGCTCATGAGCACCAACGGGGAAGATCCAGTGGCCACCTCGCCAGGCGCGAGAGGCTCGAGGCCGCTCGACGACGTCCGACAACGAGCATGCCGCGAGCTGCTTGCCGGGGCCATGCTAGAAGAGTCGAACGAAGGCGAGTCGGCGCTGACGGTGGGAACGCCGTTTGGCGACTACATTCTCGAGCAAGAGCTGGGGCGCGGTGGGTTCGGGATCGTCCACCTGGCGCGACACGCGGGTATCCACCGCTACGTGGCGCTCAAAGAGATGCGAGGCGCCGCGTTCGCCACCTACAGTGAGGTTCAGCGCTTCTTGCAAGGCGCGGAGGCGGCGGCGGTGCTGGAGCATCCGAACATCGTTCCTGTATTTCACGTCAGCGGGCGGCCGGAGCTGCCGTTCTTCACGATGCGCTACGTGAAGGGGACCAACCTGGCTCAGGCGCTCCAGCAACGCGCCATCAGCCCCAAACAGGCGGTCGCTTGGGTACGGCAAATTGCCGGCGCGGTTCAGCACGCTCACGACCGCGGCCTAATTCATCTCGACTTGAAGCCGGCAAACATACTGCTCGACGAAGCAGACATCCCATACGTGACCGATTTCGGCCTCGCGCGCAGCGTCGACCCTGCGGGCCACATCGGCTGCTCGGACGTGGGCGGTGGCGCGCCCTACTACATGGCGCCCGAGCAACTCTCGGGCGAGCCGAACCAGCTCACGGTGCGAACCGATGTCTACGCGCTCGGTGTGATTCTTTACGAGCTCGTGACGGGCGCAGTCCCGTACGCCGACCTCACGCTGGATTCGTGGCAAACGGCGTTGCTGAGCTCACGGCCGGTTCCGAGCCCCGGACACGTTCGAGCCGACCTCGATGCAGATCTCTCGGCCATTTGCGCGAAGGCGTTGGCGAAGGAGCCTCAAAACCGTTACCAGTCGGCGCTCGCCCTGGCCGAGGACCTCGAGCATCTGGAGCAAGGCGAACGAGATCTGTTGAGCTTTCGCGTGGGCTCGAACGGCGCGCGGCTATGGCGCTGGGCGCGCCGACGTCGCTTCGAGTTGGGTATCTTGCTTTGGGCGGCGTCGTTTCTTTGCGTGTTGTTCCTGCGAGTGCAAGCGGCGCACCGCTCCGAGCAGGACAGCTTGACGCACGAGGATCGAGCGAACGCTTCGTTGGCCAGCGTTCAAGCCGTAGCGTTCAGGTTTCAGCTGCTCGAATACCAGCATCGTATCGCCCGTCTCGCGCGGATGCCCGAAGTGATCGCGATGTCGGTATCCCCCGACGTGCAGAACCCTTCTCAGTTCCTGATCGATCGAGCCGTCGGCTTCGGCAGCATCTTCGTGATGGGGGCTGACGGCAAGCAGCTCGCCCGCACCACACGCATGTCGGAAGAGTACCTGCAGCGCTCGTTCACCTTTCGCGACTATTTTCGCGGAGCGCGGCAGCTTGGTCTAAAAGAGTGTGACGCTGCGGCCAATCGGGCTTCCTCTCTCCACGAGGATAACGGCTACTTGGCGCGCGCGCACGTCTCCGAGAGCGACGGAGTGTTCGAGTTCGCCGTTGCCGCGCCCATCTGCAGCGCTCACGGCTGGTCGGGCATCATCGGCGGCAGCATCCCATCGAACAAGGTGTTCGGCTCAGTACGACTTACCGATAACCAACCGGGTCGGATAGCGGCATTGCTCGGGCCACGCGACATGGATCGCAAAGACATCGGAGGCGCCTTGCCGGACGGCTTCACGTTCATCGTCCACCCCGGTCTCGCGCCGGGTCGGGAGTATCAGCTTCAACACCCCAACCCGGCGCGGATCCGCTCGGCCTTCGGCATTCCGGGGCCCAGCACGGAGCTTCGATACGTGGCGCCTCTGCTTGCTTCGGACTACGTCGATCCAGTCCCCCATCAAGGTTTCTCCGGCCCCTGGTCCGCCGCGCTGGCGCCAGTCGACTCGTCCGGCTTCGTCGTGGTGGTCCAGTCGCCACGACCGCAGATACGGTCACTGCTGGCTCTGGCCACTCGGGTCACTCTCGAGCTCATGGCCCCGTTCGGATTCAGCCTTGCGCTGCTGCTCGCGTTTCGCGTGCGCCAAAGCGTCAAGTGAGCCAGAACGTTTCCTGACGCTGCCTGCTGTTCGATCAATCAGTGGCGGCCGGAACGCATACGCCGTATTCCCGCCCCGCCGCCGTGCAGCTTCCGCCACCGGCACAGGCGGCGCCGAACTCGGCGCTGGTGCAGAGCGCTGCGCACACTGGCCCGGCGCCGAAGTCGACGCACGAGCTGTTGGCGACGCAATCGGCGGGGCTGCCGCAGGGGCTCCCGAGCTCAATCGCCCCCGCGTAGCGGCAGGCGAGCTGCGCGCCCGTCAGCTCGGCCGGAGGACACCAACGGCCCTCACCGCAGTCGCTGCCCAACGGAACGCAGATCGGAGCGAGCTCGTCGACCTTCGCTGTCACCGCGAGGCCGCCCGAGCCCATGGTGATGATTTCGCCGTCGGTCTCGAACTGAAAGGAAACGGTAGTCGTCGAGCCGTTCAAGATCTCGAAGCTCACATAAGAGCTCGATACCAACCTGGCGTTTACCGGACGGAAGTTGCCGAGGCCGTCGTCGCGCTCGAGCGCCCAATTCCAGAGTGAGCCCTCGTGCTGCCCCGTCGAAAGCTGCGCGGTCAACGTCGTCTCCGCAGCGTTGTCGGTCGACGAGAGCAAAACCCCGTCCGAATATAGATACAGCTGAAAATAGCTAAAACGATACAAGTGATCGCCGACCGTCACTCTGAGGGGCAGGGTCAGCGTGCCCGACTGCTCCTGTCGTTGCTCGTCACCGCCTGCGGCGCCGCAAGCCACGGTCGCGGCCATCGAACAGCACAGCAAGCTTGCCCTCAGCGCGCGAAAAAATACCGATCGTGTCATGAGAGACCCTCCAAGAAACACCAACGAGTGCCACGCGGCCGAGAGCGAATCTCTCGCCGTACCTGAAGTGAAGCCACCGAACGGAAATGTGACGCGACGACTGAAATTTCGTTTTCTCGGTCGTGTGCCCTCGCCGAGAAAACTCCCGGGACGCCTCGGTCGCTCAACCCGGCGGTGACCCTACCGTCTCGGAGCGCGTCGCGACGCCGACGCGTGAGGCGAGCGGCGCCCGGCCTTTGTGACCTTAGAATTTCTTCCGATAGCAGTGACAAACTAACGAACTTCGAGCACCACCTCTAGGCTGACTCCCGTGCGCCCGCGGCGATCCGCGCTATCTCTGAGCACGGGATATTTCGTGGCAAAAGCCGGGACGCCCGGTCAATAGCAACTGTGCTTCCTTTTTTTGCGTCCGCGCCGGAGCGGTCTCAGAGTTTTCGTGAGCCAGGATTTGCCCATGGCTTTTGAGCTGCGTTCACGTCTTGGCTCTATTGGGCTCGTTGTGCTCAGCGTCGCCTGCGGCAGCGGGGGCAGCCCTGGCGGGGGCGTGGGCACAGCCGGAGCCAGCGCTGCCGGCACGCCGGGGCTCGGCGGAGCCAGCGGAAACGGCAATAGCGCGGGCAACGCCAGCGGAGGTCAAGGCATGGGCGGAGCCGGCGCGCCGGTGGGAGGTGGGTCGCTCGGCGGGGCCGCAGGCTCGAGCGGCGGCGATTCCACCGGCGGCGTGGCGAACGCGGGCACGGGCGGCAATGGGGGCTCTTCTGGATCCGATAGCCAGCCGCGCTCGTGCGGACCGGTCGCGGGCACTGACATCTGGAACCTGCCCACCTTCAAAGTGGCGGAGGGCCCCTACAAGGCTGACTGGAAGGCGTTGGGCCAGGCCTATTCGACGCCGCAATGGTGGCGCGACGCCAAATTCGGCGCGTGGGCGCATTGGGATCCGCAGTCGATGCCCGAGCAAGGCGATTGGTACGCGCTCCGCATGTATCAACTGAACTCGGCCGACTACAATTATCACCTCAGCCACTTCGGTGATCCCTCCGAGTACGGCTACAAGGACATCTGCAAAAACTGGGTGATCGACCGCTGGGATCCCAACGCCTTGATGGATCTGTATGTCCAAATGGGCGCCAAATTCTTCATGGCCATGGGCTCGCACCATGACAACTTCGACAATTGGGATTCGAGCTACCAACCGTGGAATTCCGTCAAGGTCGGAGTGAAGAAGGACATCGTCGGCACTTGGGAGCCGATCGCCCGCCAGAAGGGGCTGCGTTTCGGCATTGGCTTTCACAACACGCCGGCACGAACCTGGGGTCAGTGGATGCCGGCTCGCTATACTAGCGGAGCGAAGGGGCCGTTCGACGCGCTGCAGACCACGGCGGATGGCAAAGGCAAATGGTGGGAAGGCATGAATCCCGCGGATCTGTACGGGGCGAAGCACACCACGGATTGCTCCAACAACTCGTGCAACAACTCGGCTTACGGCACGCAGTTCATGTATCGCGTCGATGAAGCCATCTGCAAGTATCGCCCGGACGTCGTCTACTTCGACGACCACGCCGGCGATTCGCAAGTGGATTTGGGCGTGCACATGGGGCTAGGCGCCATCGCGCCGACCATCCTCGCGAACTACTACAACAAGTCCTTGAGCTGGAAGGACGGACCCGTGGACGTCGTCATGAACATGAAAGGCGTCGGCGGCCAATACAACAGCTTCCAGAACAGCGCTGCCCTGCTGCCCTATGCCGAAAGCGGCTTGGTGCGGAGCACCGAAGCGGCCACCGAGGCCGAGATCAGCGCCTATCCGTTCCAAACCGAGCTCGACATCCAGAACGGCAATTGGCACTACATGACCAACGCTGGCTACACCGGCGCGGCCTCCCTCGTCACGACGCTGATGCAGAACGTCTCTCGAAACGGAAGCTTGCTGCTGAATCTCACCCAGCACGCCAGGGGAGATCTCGATGCCCAGTGTACCCAAATCGCCAAGGACATCGGCGCGTGGCTCAAGGTCAACGGCGAAGCCGTGTATGCGTCCCGTCCGTTCGAGGTTTGGGGCGATGCCACGGTGCTCTACACGCGCGGCGATGGTCACGTGTACGCGACGCTCCTCGGTTGGAACGGCGGCGCCGTCACGCTGGCCGCTTTGAAGTCGGGTGGGGCAACCTTGGGCACGGTATCGAAAGTCGAAGTGCTCGGCTCCACCGTGGCTGCCACGTTTTCGCAAACCGCGCAGGGGTTGACGGTAACTCCAAGCGGATCGGTGCCGGCGCTGACTGACATCTCCGATACGCAGCTGGCTTCGAAGATACGCGTCCTGAAAATCACCCACGACAAGGGCTGGTTCAACGACGACGACTCCGGCGCGTCGGCCCCCGGTTGGCTTCGCAAGGTGGCTCTCACCACCGGCGACTACAACAAGGACCTCACCACCAGCACGACCGTCGGCAGTACTTGGAGCACCGCCTTCTCTGGCACGAGCGTGTCCATCTACGCGCCCAAGGAATCAGGCGCTGGAATGATCGAAATTCAGATAGATGGACAAGCCGCGGGCACCGCCGACTTGTCCACGTCCGGCGCTCGCCAACCTCAACAAATGGTCTCTCAAGTCACCGGCCTGAGCGCAGGCCGCCACACCTTGAGCATCGTCAATCGCGGCCCCGGCCCCGTCGCCGTGGACGCCATCGTCGTTAAATGAACCCCATGCGCTAAGGGCGGTGAGGCTCACCGGCGCTGCCAGCTGCGTTTGCGCGGCTGGCCCCTGTAAGCGCGCCGGCCTAGTACGCCCAGCAAGGCGAGCAGTGCGAGCGACGCGGTTGGGCTACCACCGTGCGCGGGCGAACCGATGCTGCAGCCAGAGTGCGGATGTCCGCCAGGTGCGCCGCCTGCGTGGCCCCCGCCTTTGCCGCCCTTTCCGGCGCTGCTCGAGCCGGCACTTCCACCTTCGGGCGTGCCGCCGGTGCCCGCGACTCCGGCGTTGCCACCTTCGAGCGTGCCGCCAGTGCCCGCGACTCCGGCATTGCCGGCTTCGAGCGTGCCGCCCGCGCCGGCTTCGAGCGTGCCGCCCATCCCCAAGGTGCCACCGACGGTTTCGCCTGCGGCGCCCGCGTCACTCGCGCCGCCCGCACCGCCCGCTCCGCCTCCGGGCTCCACCGAGCCCCCGCAAGGACTGGCCGTGACGATGCGCGCGTAGACGCGACCGTCGTTGACGAACGCGGCGAGGGCTTCGGTTTGCCGTCCGGAGACGACGGGCGCAGCTTCGTTCGCCGACGTAGCGGCGATCGGCGTGACGAAAGAGGCCGCCGCGGGGACGAGTACACCGAACACGTCGGCCGGTGACAACGGAGCTGTCTCCTGCCAAACGACGAAAGGCGAGCCGCACAGCATGCCCACGCTCGGGGCGCTCGCGGCGGCGGCGCTCGTGAGCTCGACGGCTGTAACTGCGCCGCTTTCGGACACGCTCGCTGCATGCAGGCTGCCTTCGGCTCCGGTCGCCCCCTTCCACACCACGAGGTAGCTCGCGCCATCCCAGGTGACTCGCGGGCGTTCACCGGCAGCTATGGCTCCGATGGGAAATCCGCTCGGGTCGACGACGGTGCCGTCGGCAGCGACGCGGGCGCCGTAGACGGTGCGCGCGCTGCCCGCGTCTACCCAAACAACGAGGTAGCTCGTGCCGTTCGAAGCGACGGACGCCAGCGTAGCGGCGGTGGTCCCGCCGCCGTCGGCCCTGCCCGCTGCTACGAGGGCGGGGCTGCCGTCCACGGTGAGCTCCGGGGTGAGTCGAGCACCGTGAATGCCGTCGGGCTCCTCCCAAGTGGCGAAGTATCCACTTCCGTTCGAAGCGACGCCGGGGTTGGTTTGGCTCGTCGCGCCCGACGCAATCGAGGCGCTGGGCGAGACGGCACCGAGCGACGAGACGGCTGCCGCAAAGACGTCGTCCGAACCGTTCGCCGTGTCGTCCCAAACAATCGCGAAGTCAGTTCCATCGCTCGCCACCGAAGGCGTGCCTCGCCGTCCTGGGCCCGTCCCCAGCAGCAGCGGAGTCGAGTCGATGAGCTGACCATTCGCCGCTACGCGCGCCGAGAAGATGCTGGCGTTGCGCGCCGAGAAGATGCCGCCGCTTTGCGGCTCTGCCCACGCGACGAGGTAGTCGCTGGAGCTGTGCGCGACCGCCGGATCGCTTTGCAAGGGCGGCCCCCCGACGATCTGAGTTTCCACTCTTTCGCCGGAATCGCCGAGAAACAAGGTGTGAGGGGTGATGTTGGGGTAGCCACGGTCGCCAGTGCCGGCAGGCCCACCGCCCCAAACCAACAAGTAGCCGTCGGGGCTCGCTGCGATCGCAATGCCGTCCATCTGGCTCGAGACCGCCACATCGGTGGGGCCACTCACGGTTCCGTTCGCGCTCACCTCGGAGCTCTGCAGCGAAACTTCCGGTTCGCCGAGGCTACCCGTGAACGAATGTTGCCAGAGAACCTTGTAGCTCCCAGCGTGAGACCCGACCACCGTGAAGGGATGAAACAAGCCGAACGCCCTCCGGACGGGACCAAAATCCCCAAAGTCTCCGACCGTGAGGGCCGGAACATCGAGCACCACTCCGCTTCCGTCGACGCGCAACGCGTTGATCGGGTCGATGGGAACGGTTTCCCCGCGGCTAACCAGATATCCGTCTCCGTTCGATGCCACCGCAGCAAGTCCGTTACCGCTCAGCGTGAAGGGCTGGCCGAGGCCGCTGATGATGTCTCCATCCGGCAGTACCCGGACTGCCTTGCCGTCGCAGGTGACGAGAGCTTCGCGTCCTTTCCAGGCTAGAGCCGGTGGCTGCCCGCACCCGAGAAGCCGGACGTTCTCGGACAACTGCTGGCCGTCGGGGGCGAGCACGCTGCCTAGGATGGAGCCGCCGCCATCGTACCAAACCAGCAGGCACTCCTGCGGACTGCAGCTTACGGCGGGGTAATCGAGTAGCGCCGACCCGGGGGCGTCGGGCAGCCCCTCGGGCACGATGTCGCCGCTGTGCACGGTCGCGGTGCCGTCCGACAAGATGGTGGCCCAGCCCGCTTCCCAAATCACCAGGAAGCGACCCGGTGTTGCGCCGATCGTTGGCGACAAGTTGCCGTAGTCGAGGCCGTAGGTGCAGTTGGTACAGAGCTTGAAACCGCCCGGATCGAGCAGCGTGCCGTTTTTGGCCAGCCGCGCCCCGTACAGATCCGACCCTGGCCAGACGAGACTAGGCTGCGTCCAAACCGTCAAAAAAACATCACCGTTGAACGCTGCCGCGCTGGGCACGGCTTCGTTTTCGCCGACCGGGACTTCCGGCGAGAGCTCTGCCGCCGGCTGGGTGACCAGCGTCGACGTCAGCGCTTCTCGCGTTGTCGCGGTGTCGTCGGCACGCTGACCACTGCACGCACACAGCATGAACGCCAGGCTTGAAGTCAGGAGCGAGCATCTGCGAGTCATAGGGCCGCCTTGGCTTCGTCGGATGCCCGACGACATGGGATTGGAAAGAAGAATCACTGCGTCCGCGCCGCCGACTGCACTCGCCGTGCCAAAAGAGGGGGCGACGCAAATACCGAGTCTTGTCGAAGGCGAGCATTCCGCGGCGCGCAACGGTTGCGTCCATCCCCCGCGGTCTTGCGCGAGGCGATCGGGCGCCAGCCGTCGTTCATTGAGTCTTCTGGGGGTGGGGGTGAACCGACGATGATGTTCGAAATGGCGCTCGGTCCGCAGCTGAGGCGGGCTCACGCCGCGCCGGCGCGCCGTGGCGGAGGGGCGAGGCGGGGTATCAGCCATCACTGCCTCCAGGATCCACATTACCCAGGGGGCGGCCCACAGCAAGGACGGCAAAGGATTGTCGACCGTGAAAATCACTACGGCTCGCGGTCACGCTCTGGAACCGAAGTGGCGGCTATGCTCTACCTCCTTCGGTGACGAAGCTCGCGCGTTCAGGATGGCGGTTCCATCGCTCAGGGCACGTGTCTTGCTCTTGAGGACCTCCACGCCCATGCTCTTTCGCCGCCGCGCGGTTTTTACGCTCTTTCTCGCTGCTAGCGCGTCGTTGCCTCGGGTGGTCATGGCGCAAACCGAGGGTTGCTGGCCGGCAGGCGGGTGTGAATCCAATTCTCCAGCTGGCGCTGCATCGACACAGGCTGTCACTCCGGCGCACGACCCAAGCACCAAGCCTGGCACCGTCATCCTCTATGCACATTTGGGCTTTGGCACCCCTTATGGCGTGTTCGGCGTCTCGTTGGATGTGGCACCAGTACGCTGGCTCGTGCTCGAGGCGGGTGTCGGCGCCAACCCGGACCAGGGAGCCGAAGCGGGGTTCGCCCCTCGTCTCCGGCTGGAGCTATTTCACGATGGCTATCTCACGCTCGGAAGCGGTGTGTCCTGGGCCAACCGCTACGTGGGACACGCGGACCCCATCGGGGAGCTCGTTGCCGAGCACGACGTCGCGCTCCCGATTTGGTCCCCCGCGTATTTTTGGAACACCGAGCTCGGCTTCGAAACGCTCTATCGGCATTTCGCGTTCCGCTTCTATGCCGGCTACGCCAAAGTGATCAATTTCTCGAGCTACACCTGCAGCAAAGGGCAAGGCTGCGACCCCCAAGGAGCGTCCGGGTTGGGGTACCTCGGCACGGCTTTCGGCTACGCCTTCTAGCAGCTGCGCTCGCCGGCACTTCTTCGGGCCCGCCATGCGGCAGCGCTGGCTCCGTCGCCGGCGCTAGGGCGGGGTAACGTCCGAAGGTGCGGGCAAATCTAGTGGTTTGGGGGTGGGGTAGACGATAGGGGCCTCCGCGCTGTCGGCGGGGCGCGCCGTGGCAATGGTCAGTTTGTGCGGAGGTTTCTTGGCTTTGACGGGGGGGCTGGAAGCGGCCGGCGGAAGCGGTGCGGCTTCTGGCAGGGGCGCGCTCGTCGCTGGCACGGGCGTCGTCGGCGCTCTCTCGTCGACCTTGGTCGGCGTGACCGCGCGCGTGGCCGCATAGGCAGCGAGCCCCGTCGCGACGAGCAGGACGAGCCCGACCGCTACCCGCCTCCCGAGCCCGCGCCGCGGTACCCCTGGAATGGATTGGACGGGGTCGACGGACTCTGCCGCGCCTTCTTCAGGTGCATTCGACGCGGTAGTCGACAGAGCAGACGCTTCGGTGCGGCCGAAAATCTGCTCGACACGTGCCGCCGCGAGTGCGGCCCCCGCGTCGCCGAATTCCTTGAGCGCCAGACTCAGCTCACCGACGTCCCGAAAGCGACGCTCTCGGTCTTTTTCGAGGCAGTGCAAGATGACCCGCGCCAAGCCTTCGGGAATGTCGGCGCGGTGCGCTTGCGGCGGGATGGGCTCTGTCGTCATCACGTTCGCACACAGCTGCGGCCCGGACTCGCCCGCGAAAGGCATTTGGGCCGTGAGAATCTCGTACAACACCACCCCGAGCGACCAAATGTCGGTGCGAAAGTCCACGCCGGAGGGATCGATCATTTGCTCGGGCGACATGTGCGAGGGCGAACCGACGCTTTCCATGGAGTCGGTGAGCGAGCGCTGCGCTCCAAGCGGTGACAGCTGCTTGGATATACCGAAGTCGAGCACCTTCAGCGACTCGGCGCCTCCCGGCCCCTCGGCGATGAACAGATTTTCTGGCTTCACGTCACGATGCACGATGTGCTTCGAGTGTGCTTCGGCCAGCGCTTCACAAGCCTGCAGCGCGACCGCGACGGCGCCTTCGATGCTCATCGGGCCGCGCGTGTCGACCAGCGAGCGCAAGTCTCGTCCGCTCAGGTACTCCATCACGATGTACGGGCTGCCGCCCGGTAGGCGCCCACAGTCGATCACCCGACAGGCATGCTGGCTTCGCAGCTGCGCGGCAGCACGCGCTTCGGTCAAGAAGCGGGTGACCGCTCGTTCGTCCGACCCTAGCTCGGGCCGTACGAACTTGATGGCAATCGGAATGCCCAGCTCCAAATGCGTGGCCAGGCAGACGATGCCCATTCCGCCGAAGCCGATCACGCGATCGACTTGGTACTTTCCTGCCACGATTTCACCGAGCGAGACGGGCGGCGTCGGCTCTGGGGGCGCGCCCGCCGCGGCCGCCAGCGCGCCGTGGAGCGCAATCGGAGGCCACCTCATCGTCATCGCCTCCTCTTAGCGCCGCGCTCCCACGCCGACCAGTGTTTCCGGTCGTGCGTGCCCTAGACGAGACGATGACAAGGGTGGCAGCATCGCGCGATGCGCTCGCTAGCTCGAAGGGGATCGTTCGTTGGGTTGGCGCTGCTCCCGGCGCTGTTGGGTGTGGCCGTACCGGCGCGAGCCGACAAAGTGCTGGTCTACCAGCACCAAAACATGGAGAGCCAGGGCGCCGACGACGCCGGTCCCAACGCCGCCGACATCTTGGAAGCGCTGGGGCATGACGTAACGCGAGTCATCTCGCTCTCCGCGGCACTACCCACCGATTTGAGCGCTTTCGACTCGGTTTGGGTCGTTCAGGTTACTGCCCCCACCGGCGTGGAGGAAACGCGGCTGGTCGACTTCGTGCGCGCCGGGGGAGGTCTCTACCTGACAGGTGAAAACCACACCTGCTGTTCGGCCGTCGAAGCGTCGATCCAAAATCTGGTGACTCGGCTGACTCCCGACCTCACGAACATCGCCAACGCGGGGGTGATCGGAGAGGAGTGGGTCGCCGGCACGGACACCTGGGGCATCACCAGCACGCCCAATGAGATTCCCAAATGGCTCGTGGCTGCTCCCGGATCCATGTCGCAAATTCCGGCCCGCAACCAGGTCTATCAGGACTCTGCGGGAGACAAGACCGGCATGGCGGCTTGGGCTGGCGAGTACCTCAATCAAGGCGGTGGCTGTCTCTTCGTGTCCATGGATTTGTCGTTCTGGCTCGACACCTTGCATCCCGAAATCGACAAAACCCCGTACGCCGAAAACGTCCAGCACTTCTTGGGCACCTGCGCGGACAGTGATCACGACGGGCTCACCGATTTGGGTGAAGCAGAAGCGGGCACCGATCCCGAGTCGCCCGACTCCGACGGTGATGGCCTGTGTGACGGTTACCGCAGTGTGGCCGGCGTTTGCATCGCGGGCGAAAGCGTCTTCGAAGATAGCGACGGAGACGAGCTAGCCAACCCGCTGGACACGGACGACGACAACGACACCCTGCCCACCTCGTTCGAGGTCGACGCAGAGCTAGCAAAGCCCAATGCCGACACCGACAAGCTACCGGCGTGGCTGGACGTCGACTCCGACAACAACAACATCCTCGATTCCGTAGAAGGCTTCACCGATCACGACGGCGACGGCATTCCATCCATCACCGATCTGGGCGATGACCCAGAAAATTGCGACGAAGACGCAGATTGCAGCGTGCAGCCCGGCTCCCTGGGGTGCAACGAAGACGCCGGCTTCTGCGAATTCCCAAGGGTTGCGCCGAGCGGCGAAGGCGGCGCCGGCAACACGCCGACCGCCGGCGCAGCGGCGACGGACGGCGGCTCCCCGTCGACGGCAGGTCGCCCGTCCAATCAAGCGGGTGCGGACAGCGCCAACGACGGCGGCGTCCCCAGCTCCAGCGAAGGCGGCGACGGCACCACCAGTGGTGGCGACGGCACCACCAGAGGTGGCGACGCCAACAGCGCTCCTTCGAGCAACGACTCGAGCGGCTGCGGTTGCTCAGTCGCGGGTCGCCCCAGCGATTCGCTGGCCGTGCTCAGCCTCCTCGCGCTCACGTCGCTGTTTCGGCAACGGCGCCGACGTTCCCGGCCGCTCAACGAGGGGTGACGCGCACGCCGTCGACCGCGGCGTCACTCACTGAAGGCTCGACCAGCGAATTTCAGTTCATTTAGGGGCCTCACTTCACGCGATCGACTCGGTAGACGGTCGCTTCCCCTGACGCGAACAAGTAGTTGTCGGCGAGCGTCGCGCCACCTTCGAAGAAACCGTCGTGGGTTCCCAAGATGCCGCAGCTCATTCCGTCGAGCGCGGTCCAACCATAGGATGAGCCGTCGTCCGCCCAGTAAATTCGATCCCCTGCGGGCAACAGCCGGGAGAATGCGGCAGTGTCGAAGAACAGCGAGTCAGGGCCAGCCCGGCCGAAAGAGCGCGCGGTCCCGCCTGCCGCGGGGACGACCTTCAGGGTGTCGTGGTCGTCGAAAAAGACACTCGTTCCGTCGCTCGCGACCATGTTGATGAACGCAAAGCTGTCGTCCGGTACTACGTTAGCGGCGCCCGTACCGTCCACGCCGACTCGAGACACGCCCTCCCGACTACTGAGATACAGGGTGTCACCCGCGAGAGCCACCGAGTAGATCCCCTCGATGGGCCGCAACGTTACCGCGCCGGTCAAATCCGGAGCGCCGACGGCCACCGCGTAGTAGTTGGTCTCGTCTTTGTAAACGACGTGCTTGTCGTCGTGCGTGACGATGTTCGCGACCTTGTTCAAGGTCGTGGGCGTTGCGGTGGCCGCGGCAAGATCGACGGATTTTAGGCCCTCAGCGTCCACGTAGTAGAGCTTGTCAGCGATGATCCGCAGCTGAAAAGCGTGCGCGGCGGCGACGAAAGTCGTTGGGGGGCCGTCACCCTCCAGCTTGGCGATGCGCGGAGGAATGTCGTCGAAGTCCGCGCTCTCCCCGAAGTACAACGTGTCGCCGCGCGCCGCCATCGGCCCCACGTGACCGAAGACACTGTCGATTTCGTAGAGCGGCTTCGGCCCCGGTATCGGGTTCGGTCTGCAAATGCCGTCCTCGACCACGAACGGCACCGCCGGTTGTGCGCCTCCCGTCGCAGAGCCGGCGGTGCCGCTGGTGCCGACGCCAGAGCCGGCGGAGCCCCCCGTTCCGGCCGTTCCTCCAGCGCTCTGAGAGCCCGCAGCCCCGCCGCTCGCGGCCGCGCCACCCGGCGTGCCGTCGTCGCCGCAGCCGGTAAGCGCGGTCACTAGCAAGATCCCCAGCAATTGTTGGCTCGTCTTCATCTTCCTCACCCTTGCCCGGCGCTTCGCTCGAGCCCCGGTTCCCTGCCTTCGTCGTGGTCAGGCTTTCTACGACGGGGCGCCTGAATTTCTTCCCCGAGAAAGACCGCGTATCAGTTCGAGTTTTCGAAGCAGATGCGGCGCACGAAGCGGCGCAGGGCCGAGTGGCCTTGGGTGTCGTAGAAGGCGTGGGCGGCGGCCAGCGATGATTCGCCCGGAAATTCGATGCAGTCGGCGATCACTTGGTAGCCGAGCTGATTCTTGTCGACGTCGTTCGGGTCGAGCTTGCGGTAGGTGACGAGCATCTCGCGCATCGCCTTCACGTTGCGGAAGGCCATGGCGTCGTTCAGGGACTGGAGCAGGCGATTTTCGGCATCGATGCGCGCGTGCGCCTCGTCGAGTGGGTGGGGCACCATGCCGGGCTCGTGCGGATCGTCCGCCCCGGGGCCGACCACGTTTAGGCTCGGACCTGTTGCTGCGAGGGCCGGCGCGGACGGCAACGGCAACGGCGACGGCGCTGATGGAGCGATCGGGGCCGCGATCGGCACGCTCGCTTCGTGAGTCTCTTCGACGATTCTTCGCGGCTCGCTAGGCGCTTTGCGTTCGTCCGTCGGCCTGAAGCCGAGCCAAAGGCCGAGCACCGCCACCACAGCGAGAACAACGACGAGCGACCAGCGGGTGCGATTCAGAGCGACCGAGCCCCAATCACTGGATCGTGACGGTCCAGGCCACCGTCTTGTCGGAATGGCCCATCGCGCCCGCTCCCCAGTACTGCCGGTTGAAGGTGGTGCCCGGCACCTGCCGGACGAGGTCCTTACCGGCGTTGTCGTACGCTCTGGCGGTTACCATGTGCGTGCCGGGCGCGAGCTTCGCCGCGCCGATGGCATAGGTGGGCCCACCATTCATGGCGACGACGTTGCCGTCCACCGACCAGTCGACGTTGATGACCTTGGCATCGATGACGTTGACCGTGAGCGCCGTCGGGTTCGTCACCGGGCCCGCCGCTGGCTCCACCGAGTCGTAAGGAGTCATCACGACGCGCCAGATATCCATGACGATCTTCTCGCGCGATACGGCGTTGTACGAGGTGTTCGGGTCGTTGCCGAACAGGCTGTTCATCATCGAGTTATCGGTGGGGCGCCACGTCTGCCCGCCATCACACCCGAAAAAGCCCTGCTTTCCGGTGCCCGGGGTTTGAGTGTAGTCGAGCCAGCCGTCCCACTTGTCTTTGCTCGATGCGTTCGTGAGGCTCACGTTGACGCCATAGGTGGCTTCGCCACTGACGCGGCCTACTTCGCAGTTGCCGTATTCGTCGGAGAGGGAGTGGAAGCCATGCGCGCCCTCATGAGTCGCGGCGCCGCCTGCGTCTTTGTTTCCACCAGACCACATCATCAAGGACCCGCCGGAGTTCCACCAGCTCGAGCCATTCAGTACCACGGAGCGCCAGTCGACCTCGAAGCTCTTCGGCACGTTCTCGGTGATCGCGGCATTGACTGCCTGCGTATTGCAGTTGGCGAGCCGGCTTTGATCGTCGCCGCAGCACCCGAATTTGCTCGATCCGCAGATGGGGGTCGACGGCAACCTGAGCACGCAGATGTTGATGAAGTTGCGATAGCGCAGGTACGGCTGTCCGATCTCGCTGAAGCGCTTGGCCAGCATGGCCTCCATGTGCTTGTCGAGCGCGCCTCCCGCCGCGAGGTCCTGCTCGCTGTAGCCGTCGCCGACGATGACGTAGTTCAGGCGGTTCGCGGGCGGCCCGTGGTTTTCGAGCGGCGTGCCGTTCTTGCCGCAGTCGAGGGGTGCTACCGCGGGGCCGCCACCGGTGCCGCCGCCGACGAAGCTGCCGGCGACACCGGCTCCCGCAGTGCCGACTGCACCAGCGGCGCTCGTCATCCCGCCGCCGCTAATCATGCCGCCGCCGCTAGTCATGCCCGCAGTGCTCGACGCGGTGCCGCCGACGGCCGAGGCGCCACCCGCCGTCGCGGTCGCGCCCGCGATTGAGCCCGCGCCCGCGCCCGCGATAGAGCCGGAGGTCGCACCTGCGTTCACGCTGCCTGCCATGCCGGATTCAACCCCGCCGTTTTCCGAGCTGGAGCAGTTGACGAGCAGGGGAACGGCGAGGGCGGCGCTGAGTGCGGAGAAAGCGAGGGTTCGGCGAGGCATGGGATTTTCCTCCAACGCTGTTCGGTGAAGCGTGAGCAGTCTGGGGGATCAAGTTTTGGCGACGCCGGAAAGTCACGCAGAGCTTCGAACGACGGGCGCGCCTTTGAGCCGCGCCTATTGCTTTCGTTCACGGCGCGCGCGCCGCCGCCTCCCGCGCAACCCGACGGACGGGTCTCGGCCGGGCTCGTCGCCGCTAGTAGAGCGTCGGCAGGTTTCTGAAGCGTCTCGACCGCGGCCCGTCACCGTAGTCGCAGGAACATGAGGAAGAGGGCGTTGACTCTGGGGATGGCGCTGATTGGCGCGGCCGGGCTGGGTTGCCAGGAGCG
>JBEQSW010000138.1:0-2847 GCA_040348565.1 Myxococcales bacterium
AGCTCCTGCTCGTCCGAAAGGTCCCAGTGCAGTTGCCCGAGCAGGTTGCAGAACAACACCGACGCTCGCGGGCGCTGCTCCAGCAGCGCATCCAACCCGGGTTGGCCGCTGGTCAGCGGGGCGAGCAACAGATCGCGATGCTCGACCACCAGGTTTGCGCGAGGCAAGCGTTGCTGCAGAAGCCAGCGCGCGACCGGATCGGGTTCCAACACCAGCAGGCGACGAAAGCGCGCCAGGTGCTCGAGCGGCAGACAATGGCCCGCGCTCGGTCCGACCAACACCAGCTCGTCGCCCGCCGGCAAGGCCGCCTCCAACCACCCTGCCAGCGCCGCGCGATACGGCGCCCACAACGTGCCGCGATAGAGCAGCGCCCGCAGGTGATAGACCAACCCGCCCGAGGGCGTGAAAAGTGACATCAGGGCCGGCGATCCTGGCGGTCGGCCCTGCAGCAGTGGCGCGGGGCTAAAACCACCCCAAAAGCCCGGCGTTCACGCCGAAGGCGCGGTACGTGTGGTCTTCCTTCTCGATCGGCGATGGGTCTCGCGAGCCGAACATGTCGATGTCGAAGCTCGGCCCGATGTGGAAGGCGAAGTGGTTCGTCGGCGAGAACGTGAAGGGGCATTCGAGCGTCAGCGCAAACCCCTTTTCGTCGACGCCGGGATCGAAGCTGGCGGTGTGGTACGTGAAACCGCCGCGTGGCCAGATGCCCACCACTCGACCGAAGGCGTAGGCGTAACCGACGCGTGGGGCGATGATGAAGGTCGAGTAGTCGTCCTGCTGATCAGCGTCGACCGACGCATAGCCGAGGGCGCCGCCGATGCTGATGTGATCGGTGACCAGGTAGTCGAACGCAAGGCGCGGCACGTCGAAAGGCGACCCGCCGGGAGTGGCGCGCCAGCCAAAGCTGATCGACGTGAAGTCGTCGTGGTAGTCGGTGGGCCCGGTCTGGCCGGCTTCGTGCGTGCCCGTGATTCCCATCAGGCGATCGACCGAGAAAACGACGTCGCCTTTCGCTCCCAGCTCTTGCGCCGAAGCCAACGTGGGCACCAGAAGACCGAACGAAACAACCAGAGCCGATAGCGCGTGCTTCATGTTTTCTCCTGTTTGGGCTCGTTTCGAGCGACCCTACCCCGCTTCTTTCTCGAATACACCGATGGAGCCGTGAACAGGCCGAGCGCCCGGCCCGCAACCACAGCGTCGTGAGGCGATCCGGCGCGACGAACGACGGAATTTTTGGCTCAGCGTTGAAGCAGCGCCGCCAGCTGTTGCAAGAGCGTCGCGGCATCCCGTCGAGCGTCGGACAGGCTGCTGACGAGGCTACTCTGCGGGGTGATGCTGCGCTTCACGTGCGCGTACAGCTTGAGCTTCGGCTCCGTTCCGCTCGGCCGCACGAACAGGCGGCTGTCGTCGTCGAGCTGAAGCTCGAGCAGCGGCGCCGAGCCGAGCCACGCCGGGCGCGAGGCTTCGCCCACGCGATAGTCGATGACGCGCAGGACCTTGGAGTCGCCGATGGTCAGAGCGGTGTTCGACACCAGTCCGTCCAAGAGCGTGCCGATCGAAATGACCGCCCCGCTCAGCGCGAGATTGCGCGCGCCGCTGGCCCACAGCCCATGCTCCACGTACAGCTCGTGTAAACGCTGGAACAAGGTTGCGCCGCGCCCCGCCAGCGCCGCCGCAAGCTCGGCCAGCGCGCGACCCGCTGCGATTCCGTCTTTGTCGCGAACCGCCGGAAACACCGAGTATCCGAGGGCTTCCTCGTAAGCGAAGCAGAAGCGGCCGGTGCCTCGTCGTTCGAACTCGAGCGCGGCGTGCCACAGCCATTTGAAGCCGGTGTGCGTCCGTTCGCTGTGAGCGCCCCGGGCTTTTGCCATCACGTCGACGAGCGGCGACGACACGATACTGCTGAGGATCAACGGGGAGGCGGCGGCCCTGGCGGAGGAACCGAGCAGGTAGTCGGCCAGCAGCGCTCCCACCTGGTTGCCGTCCAACACGCTGAGCGCGCCTTCGAGGCGGGCGGCGGCGGCGAGCCGATCGGCGTCGGGATCGTTGACGAGCAGGAGCGCGGCCCCGAGCCGCTCACCTTCGGCCAAGGCCAAGTCCATGGTGCCCGGCTCTTCGGGGTTGGGAAAGGGCGTGGTCGGAAAGGCGCCGTCGGGCTCCGCCTGAGCGGGCACGACGTGCACCTGCGTGAAGCCGGCCTCGGCCAAGGTGCGGCGCATGGGGGCGGTGCCGACGCCGTGCAGAGCGCTGTGGACGATGGCCAAGTCGCGGGCGTTCGCGCCGGCGGGAACAGCGGCGGAGACAGCGGCAAAATAGCCGGTGAGCGCGTCGGGATCTCGCAGCGAAAGGCCTGCCGGCGGCGCCTCGGCGAAGCTCAGCGCGACGCGAGGCACGTCACGCGCCGCCGGAGCCAGCGCAATATGACGAGCGATCTCGCGATCGACGGGGGAGACGATCTGCACCGCGTCCGCTCCATAAACCTTGTAGCCGTTGTCTCCGCGCGGATTGTGGCTAGCGGTGACGACGATGGTGATCGACGCGCCGAGCTCACGTCCCAAGAATGCACACAACGGCGTCGCCGTCGGTCGCGCGAACGCGACCACCGGAAACCCCGCCGCCAGCAGCACCCCCGCCGACGCCTCGGCGAAGCCGCGGCTGGTCGGTCGCGCGTCGAACCCGATCACGATCGGCGAGCCCGCGGCGGCTGGTTGCTCCTTCAAGTAGCTTGCGATGCCGTGGGCGGTGCGGAGCACGACCGCCAGATTCATGCGCCCACTGCCCGCCCCCACCGCGCCACGCAACCCGGCGGTGCCGAAGCTCAGCGGCTGCAGCCGCTCGTCGAGCGCG
>JBEQSW010000184.1:0-12782 GCA_040348565.1 Myxococcales bacterium
AACAGCGCCAACACCTGGGCCAAGCGCGTGCGGTAACCGAGCACGAACATGGCGTAAGCCACCGCACACAAGGCAAAGCCCAGCTCCGCCTCACGCTCTGTCGACACCGTAAAGAACAGTGAAAACGAGTGAGTGGCCGGCGGCCGCCACAGCAGCGTGTGATTGGGGAGGAGCCCGCTGTTGGTGTACCAAAAGCGCAGCTCCGCCCAGCGCCGCAGCAGATCCGAAAAGAGCACCAGGCCGAACAACAGCCGAAACACGCCCAGGCTCCGCCGGTCCACCGACAGGTGAGTCACCCGCAACGAACGCCACCACTCCCGCATCTCGCCCCGTTGTCAGAGCAAGCCCCGGGCCAAGCCCGCCACGCACGAAAATGCGCAAATTTCCGGCTTTGTCGAGGCAACGCCCCAGCCCGTTGGCACAAACTGGCAGGCATTCAGCGCGCGGCGAGTCACGCCGCCAGGTCACGCGCCGCCAAGGATTCATCGCCTCTCGGGGGCTGCCGAGCTGCAGCTCGAATCGCAGAAGCTTCCGTGTCGGATCCAGGCCACTCCGAACGGACCGAGATTTTTTCACAGGGAGGACGGGAGGACGGGAGGACGAGAAAGAGGCGAGAATTTGGGGGTACGCGCTGCCGCCAGCGAATCTGTGAGGACATCGCGACTTCAACCTCCAGCTTTCTCTCGAGGGAATATTTTTGGTTTTGGTCCTCCAAAACAAAAATGCGTTCTCGCCTAGGGGGCGCGGCGCACCTGGACGAGGGCTCTCACCCGTTCGAGGAGCTCGACCGCTTGAAAGGGCTTGCGCAAGAAGTACAGACTTTCGTCGCCGATGCCGTGGGCGGCCAAGATTCCGCCGGCGTAGCCCGAGACGAACAGCACGGGCAGCTCGGGCGCGATCAGCCGCGCTCGGTCGGCCAGCTCTTTGCCGTTCATGTGGGGCATCACCACGTCGGTGAGCAGCAAGTCGAAGCGACCGCCGCGCAGCAACTCCAAAGCGCGATCACCTGAGCCGCTCTCCTCGACGGCGTGACCTCCGCGCTCGAGGATGCGGCGCGTCACTTCGCGCACGGCCGGCTCGTCCTCACACAGCAAGATGCGCGTGCCTTGGCTGCGCGGTACCGGCACCGCGGCGACGGGGGCGTCTTCTTCGGCGACGCAGCCGACGGAGGGTAGAAAAATGGTGAAGGTCGAGCCCTGGCCCGGCGTCGAGGTCAGCTCGATAGCCCCGCCCGCGCCGTGCACGATGCTGTGCACCATAGCCAGGCCGAGCCCGGTGCCGCGCCCCGCCTCTTTGGTCGTAAAAAACGGCTCGAACACGCGCAGCGCCACTTCGCGAGGAATGCCGGCGCCGGTGTCTTTGGCGCGGATCCAAACGTAGCGCCCCGGCTCCAGCTGACCGGTGGTCACGTTGCGACTGGCGGTCAGCGTTTCCTCGCCGGTGGAGAGCGAGATTTTGCCGCCGCCGGGCATGGCGTCACGCGCGTTGACGCACAGGTTCATCAGCACCTGCTCCAGGCGCCCCGGGTCGATCCGCACCTTGCACGACACCTGGCCGGGCACGATCGAAAGCTCCACGCTCTCTTCGAGAACGCGGCGGATCAGCTTGGCGAAAGCGTGCAGCGTTTCGTCCACGTCGATCACGCGTGGGTTGTCGGATTCGCGGCGGGCGAACGTCAGCAGTTGGCGGGTCAAGTTCGCTCCGCGCTCAGCGGCGGCTCGCACCTCCGCGTTGAGCCGCTTCATCTCGTCCGACAGCCGCTCGTCTTCGATGGCGAAGCCGGCCAAATCGGTGTTGCCGACGATGATGGCCAAGATGTTGTTGAAATCGTGGGCCACGCCGCCGGCCAATTGCCCGAAGGCTTCCATTTTCTGGGCCTGCACCAGGTGGTTCTGCAGCTCCGAGCGCTCGTCTTGAGCGCGCTTTTTCTGCTCGATTTCGGTCTCGAGCTCACGGTTTTTGGTCTCGAGCTTGCTGTACGAGAGCTCGAGCTCGGAGACCATGTGATTGAAGGCGTCGCCCAGGACCTGCACTTCGTCGTCGGACGCAACCGCCACTTTTACGTCGCGCTCGCCGCGCGCGAAGCGCTCGGCGGCGATGGTCAATTGCGACAACGGGCGGGTGATGGTCTCGGCGGTGCGGCGCGCGAAATACACGCCGAAGGCCACGATGCCCAAAAAGCCGAGCCCGAACATGGACAGCTCTCGCAACACCAGCTCTTCTTGACTCTTGCGCGCAGCCGCGACCGCTTGCTCCACACTCTTGGTGGTCAGCCCATAGCGCAGCACGCCCACCAGCTCGTCGTCGAGCATCACTGGCTCGCTGAACTCCAAGATGGAGTGACCAAACAGCTTGACCTCACGTAGCCCCGAGCCGCTCTGCCGTTGCGCGTCCTCCGGCAGCTGCAGCGCGCTAATCACCTCGGGCGTCTCGTGCAGCGTGATGGCGGTCGAGCCGGGTTGACAGGGGCTGACCGGCGAGCAGTAGGCCCAGGCCCGGCCCTCCAAGCTCAAAAACACGCCGTAAATCACGTCGTCGTGCTCGTCGACGGTCCGGCCGACGGTGTTCTGCATCTCGATCACCGCGTTGTCGGCGACCAGCGAGCGAAACACGAACGCGTGGCTCTTGGTCAGGCTCAGGCCGCGCGTGGTGAGCGTTTTTCGGATCTGGGTCTCCAGCGCCGCGCGCTGCTTTTCCGCCAGGCTAAGCTCGACGACGCCGACGCCCAGCAGCGCCGAAACACCAGTCAAGGCCAGCAGGATCAGGCTGACGCGAGCCAGCTTGCGCTTCAAGCCCGGACGGGCAGCAGGGCGGGCCGGGGCGCTCATCGCCTCAACGCCCTCCTTCCAGCAGCACGTCGACGCGCTTTTCGTTCTCGGGGGGTGCGCCCAGCTCGCGCGCCAACGTCACGTTCAAGTAGGTCTTCACCGCCACCGGCGGCTGCACCGGCGGGCCCTCGGCGCGCCAACCGGATTTTTGTAGGGCATAGATCACGTCGGCGGTTTGCACGCCGAGCCCCACCGTGTCGGGTACGGCCGCGTAGGTGCCGAACGGCACCGACCCCTGCACCAACGCCGGCACGCCGACGACGATGGGCAACGCCGTCTTCTTGGCGAAAGGCACCCAGGTGTTCGACAGCAGCTTTTGACTGAGCAAAACGTTGTCGTTCGACAGCCACATCGCGTCCAGGTGCTCGCGCTCCATGCGGCGCAGCACACGGCCGAGCGAGGCCACGCTGGGCTCGGCCGGCACTTCCAGCGCCACCAGCTCGATCTTTTCCTTCAATAGCAACGCACGCTCGCGCGCCACGAAGCTCTCGAAGCCTTCGCGATAGACGACGCCAGCCCGCGTGATGGGCCGGGCCAAAATGCTGCGCACGTCCGACAGGGTGGTGACCGCGGGCGTCTCGAACGCGATGGCCAGCGAATTGGGCACGCTGGCCTGCAGTCGCTCCACGAACGACGACATCACGATCACCGACGGCAGCGGGTGAAGGGCGGCGCTGGCCAGCGGCCGGTACAGCTGCACCGCGGAGTTGTCGACCAACACCAGCGCGCTCGGCTTTTGCTTGGCCAAGGCGGCGCCCACCTCGCTCACCGACGTCTCGTGCCGCACGGCGATGACCTCGAGATCGAAATCGCTCGCCAGCTCCGAACGCAGGGTGGCGACGAGCGGCACCACCGGCGCGGCTTCGGGCGCCAACACGGTGATGAGCGGCAGCTGACTGCGCCGCGGGTGTGGGCGCGGCTCGGTCAGCGGCACGCTCGCGCTCGGATGGCAACCGCTCGACAGCGGCCCCAACCCGGCTCCCAACATCAAGCAAGCCAACGCCAGCAACTTGGAGCGCAGCCGCAAACGACCGTAAAAAGCGCTCATTGCCAGGCCTCCGTGCCGAGCAGGCTTTGCACGCTGGCCGGCGCGCGGCGCAGCGCGTTGGCAATGATTCGATCGGGTCTGCCGGTGGGGAACCCGAGCGCGGAGCGCCCCATGTATGCGGTAGCGGGACGCAAAGCTCGCAGCTCCAGTCGGCTCTGTTTCTGAAACTCACCGTGAAAGCGCTCGGGCAAGGTGACGGCGGGGGCCAGATCCAAATGCAGCAGCGGCAGAAGGTCGCTGACTTTGAGCACGCGCCGGACCTGTGGCGGCTGGGTGAGCCCGAGCAACCGCTTGAGCAGCAACGGCAGCTCGGCGCGACCCACGACGTCCACTATGCCGATCGACTGTTTGGCGAGAGAGTCCACGGTTTGGTTGGGATCCTTGGCCAGCAAGACGTAAGGCTCACTCGTCGAGCCCCCCGCGACGCCTTGTAGCCCCACCGACACGCCCAAAACACGCAGTGTGTCGGCCAACGACAGCGCACCTTCGGGCTTTTCGGAGGCGACAGCGGCAGAGAAATCGGCGAAGCGCCCAAACGCAGTGACGGCGACGCCCGGCAAACCTTCGCTCAGCAGCTCACCGACGGCGCGCGGCCGTTCGATGGCGGGTATGAACGCGAACAGTCGCGGCATACCTAGCGCTTCGGCAGAATGCAGCGTTCGCCCCCACGCGGCGCCAACGCCCGCCAACCCGAGGCATCCCAGGATGGCCCGACGGCTCGGGCGAAGGGGGCGATGGGCGCGCTTCAAAGGCTAGTTTCCGTAGGGCACGGTGTTGGACAAATCGAGCGTGAATTTGCCGTTTTTGCCGGCCGCAACTTTCCAAATACTGTAGAGGCCGGTGGTGGGGTCACCGCGCTCGGAGAATTCGATGCGCCCGGACACGCCGTCGTAGTCGATGTCTTCTCCGGCCAGCAGCGCGGCTTTGGCCTTGGCCCACTCTCCGGGGTGAATGGTGACCTCGTCGCCGTCCTTGCGCGAGACCGCGCGCAGCTCTCGCTTCACGTCGTCGGCGGCGCGCGAGTTCGCTTTCTGTAGTGCCGCGGCCAAGCAGTACACGGCGTCGTAGCGGGGCGCTGCGGTGTTGTCGGAGGTGTCCAGCTCGGCCGCCGCCAACCACTCCGTAAACTGCAGATAGTAGGGGTCGTTCGTGTCGGAGGTAGGCGACGTGCCCTCCATGTACTGAATTACCTCGGGCGCGCCGTTCACCAACAAGTCGGAGGTCAGGTTGGCGTCGGAGCCGAAGAACAACGGCGGCTTGTCACCATAACGGCTCAGGTAGTCGCGCGCCGCGATGCGACCGGTGATCTGAAATAGCTCGTCGAAATCGTAGAGCAAGACCACCTCTGGCAAGTCGGCGAAGATGGCGTCCAGCTCGTCGTCGAAGTCGTAGGAGTTGAGATCTGCGATTTGGTCGCCGCTGGCGTCGTACTTGACGGCCGCCGTCACCTGGCCCCCGCCCGCCTCGAAAGCAGCGGTAAAAGCGGCGGCCAAGCCCTGCCCCCAAGCCTCGTCGCGGTACAGCACGGCGGCCCGCGTCAGGTTGCGCGACAAAAGCTCGCTGGCGCCAATCTCGGCTTGCGCCGTGTCGGACGGGATGGTGCGCCACTGCAGGTCGTCGTCGTCGAGATCGGTGATGGCGGCCGCGGTGGCGCTGGGCGAGATCAGCAACATGTCGTATTGGCGTGCCATCAACGACGCGCCGTCGGAGTGGTCAGGCTCGTTGCCGAGCGCCAACGACGACCAGGGCGGCCCGATGGTAGCCGTCACCCCTTGCTTGGACAGGCGGGCCAGCGCCGCCACGGCACCGGCCGCGCTGCTCTGATGGTCCTGCGCTTGCACGGTCATTTGGTAGTCGACCCCATCGATGGTCAGACCGCCGGCGGCGCTGATCTGCCGCATGGCCAAAAGGCCCGCTCCCAGCTCTTGCTGCGTGTCACCGATGTCGTCCTGCTGCACCAACATGCCGACGACGAAGTTTTTCTTGTCGCTGTCACGGTGGTCGTCGCCCGAGCAAGCCGCGCTCAAGCCGGAACAGCACAAGATCGCGAGAAGCAAGCAACTGCGTTGAATCATGGTTAAAGCTCCTGCTGCAGACTGACGGCGTAGCTGCGTTGAAAGCCGGGGATGTCGAACGCATCGGTCCCGGGGAATGCGTATTGGGCATCGAACAAGTTGCGCACTTTGACCATCAGCACGCTCTCGTGCCCCTTCCAGAGCTCGACACCGACGGTCGAGACACCCACGTCGAACAGAGCGTAAGCGGGCAGCGCGTAACGGTTCACGAGATGATCGAGCGGGTTGAGCAGCGCGTTGTTGTCCAGGTTGCCCAAGCGCGCGCCGACGTAGCGCCCTTCCAAGCTCGCGCGTACGTACCAAGGACGCGCGGTCACGGTCAGCCCAGCCTTCAGCAGGTGGGTCGGGTAGGCGTCGGTGTGAACCCGCACCGTGTCGAGCCCCAGCGAGAGCAGGTCCTGCTTCGGGTAAGTGCTGGATTGCAGGGAGTAGCTGGCGTAGCCGCCCAACACCGACGATTTGTAGTCGAGCTGGGCTTCGAAGCCCTTGGACGTGATGGGGGTCGAGTTGGTGGGGGTGGCGTTGGCTTGCACCGCCGACGGCGCCGGCTTGCGAATTTCCACGCGGTCGTCGATGACGGTGAGGTAGGTGTCGGCACGCAGGGTGAGGCCACGCAGGGGCGAGCTGCCCAGCGCAAACTCCAGCGTTCGAGCGCGCTCGGCCTTCAGGTTGGGGTTGCCGATGTAGCCGGCAGGCACGATCAAGTTGGAAAACAGCTGCGTCGAAGAGGGCGCGCGGAACGCGGTACCGAACAACAGCTTGGCGTAGTGGCGCTCCGCCACGTCGTAGACCAAGCCGGCCCGCGCGCTCCAGTTGTTGCCGTAAATGTTGTGCGCGTCGTCGCGAGCGCCCGCGGTGAGCCCAAGGCCGGCCAGCCCCGCCGGGCCGCGACTCGTAAACGGAAAGTAGCTGGCGTGCGCGAACACACCGACGTTGCGGAAGCCGCGCTCGCCGGTCGGGGTTCCGGCCGGCGGCAGCAGCAAGCGCGTGCCATCCGGGGCCACCGAGTAGTGCGCCAACAACGTTTGTTGCTCCCAACTGGCGTCCACACCTACCAGCGCCGCGCTGCGCCGATCGATGCGGTAGGTCACGGTTCCCGTCAGGTCACGCCCGCGGTAGCCAAGGTCACGCGCGATGTAGCTCTTGCGATCGGGCGCGATATTCAGATGGTCGTTGGTGCCGGTGCCGCCGGCGCTGAGCGCGCCGCTCAAGTCGAGGGAGACGCCGCGCCCCAGCTCGGCCCGGTACTCCAACCGGCCATAGCCGTTGAGTAGCTCGAGCCGATTGTCGTGCGTCATTGCGCCCCAATCGGCGAACTCGGCCGAGCGAGACAGACGCTGCAAATTGCCGTCGAGCGAGAGCGTGCCGAAGCGTTCGCTGTCGTAAGAAATACGGCCGTAGGCGCTACCGCTGGGGGTGGCCAGGGTTTGGCTGGTTTCTCCGGCGCGGGGGTGGCTGCGGTTCGGCAGCGCGACCAGGCGATAGCCGTCGAGGGCCATCGTCTCTTCCGCGGCGCCCAGCAGCAAGGAAACGTCTCCGAATTGCTGCGCGACCACGGCTTCGCCCCACGGGCTCTGAACCTTGGGGCCGCCTTCGTACCCGAGCATCAGCGAGTTGCCGCTCAGCTCATAACCCTTGCGGGTGATTATATTCACGACGCCGAGAAAGGCGTTCGCGCCGTACAATACCGATGCGGGACCGCGAATCACCTCGATGTGGTCGATCACGCCCAGCGGCACCAGCTCCAACCCCAGAAAATTCTCGCCGCTGGGCCGGAAGCTGACGGGCTGCCCGTCGATCATGACCTTGACGATTCTGGAATAGCCGCGCGTGCCACCCGAGACGCCACGCACGCCCATGTTCCACTGGTATTGGTCCGAAATCAGGTCGACGCCGGCAATGCTCTGCAGCGCCTCCCCCACGCTGCGATAGCCGCGCGCGCGCAGCTCGTCTTGGGTGACCACGTCGATCACGGCGGCCGCTTCGGCCAAGCTCTGTTCGCTGAGCGAAGCCGAGACGACCTCGGTGTCCAGGAGCTCGACCAGCGACAGATCACTCGCCGGAAGCTCCTCACGGTCTTTGCTCGGGCCAGTTACATCTGCCAACGCGTGCGCAGGCAGCAGCAGGCAGGCCGCCGCGACCGCGCAATGAAGACGCGTACGACGGCTCGTGTCGCCCGTCGAGCGCCGCTCGAGCTCCGAACACACGGCAGCAGGCTAGCCGAACCAACGGCACGAGCGCAGTTTTTTCGCGCCGCGCCGCGCCGCGCCGCATTTGCCGCGCAAGCTCGGAAATGGCTCCGGCGTTACGGCCGCGCCAATCTCGATATAAGTGCTCGCCAGCGCTCGGCGCCAAGCGCGCTCAGCCTGGCAAAACCACGAGCAGCGCGACCGCAAGCTCGGGTCGACGAGCCAAGCCTGCGCGCCGTGCCGCTGGTTTGCACGGGGCCTGCATTTCACCTAAAAAGGGTGCCCCATGCCTCGCTCGCTATCACGGATGCTGCGCTGGAGCGCGTTCGTGTGCCTGGTCTCATTGCCGGTTGCGGCGCAAGAAGCGGACAGCGCGACGCGCGACGCGGCGCGAACGTTGGGTCTGTCCGGCGTCGATGCTTATCAGGCCGGCGACTACGAGGTGGCCAGTGCCCGGCTCGAGAAGGCTTATGCGTTAATCAACGTCCCTTCGCTCGGGTTGTGGTCGGCGCGCGCGCTCGTCAAACGCAACCTGCTGGTCGAGGCCGCCAATCGCTATTTCGAGGTGGCAGGCCTACAAGTGCCGCAAGGCGACGCCGCCGTGCAGCGCCAGGCCCAAGCGGACGCGCAGACGGAGCTCGAGCAGCTGCGCCCGCGCATCCCACGGCTGTTGATCCGCGTGACCGGCGCCGACCCGACCGAGTTGACGCTCAGCATCGACAGCGTAGCCGCGCCGGCGTCGTTGGTGGGCAAACCCAGGTTGGTCAACCCCGGCCCGCACCACGTCGAAGCCAAAGTCGGCGCCCGGCAAAAAGCGGCTACGGTCGAGCTCGTGGCGGGCCAACAAGCGGCGGTAGATTTGGATTTTGCTCCGCCCCCCAAACACCCTCGCTCGGTCGCCGACGCGCCCAGCACCACCGTCGCCGCGCCCAGCTCGTCCCGCCGCACTTGGGGCTGGCTGGGCATCGGTGTCGGCGGCGCGGGCGTGGCGCTGGGCTCCGCGATGGGTGTCTTGGCTTTGGACAAGCATGCTTCCATCGAGAACAGCGGCGCTTGCTCGGATGGTCGATGCCCGGCGGACAAGCAGGGCGACGTCGATCGCCTGAACACGTTTCGCACCGTCTCGACCGTGGGCTTCATCGCCGGCGGCGTGCTGGCCGGCACTGGCATCGTGCTCCTGCTCACCGCTCCCACCCGTGAGCAGAAGCTCGCGGCAGCGTTTTCGGGCGATCGCGTCACCCTCACGGGGCGTTTCTGATGAAGACATGCTTCGTTCTGATGCTGGCTTTGGCGCTGCCAGGCGTCGGGGCTTGTTTCGTGCCGACCTACCAGGTCGATTCGACGAGCAGCAGCGGCGGCACCAGCGCGCTCGCGGCGGGCGCTGCCAACACCACCGGCGGAGCCAACGACAAGGGCGGAAGCTCGAGCTCGACCGCCGGCGCTGCGACGGGCGCGACCGGCGCGGGCGGCGACGCGACCGGCGCGGGCGGCGCCCCCATGCGCGTTGGTTTTTCGGTGTTTCACGACTCGGCGTCCGGCAGCGACCAAGCCAGCTCCAAATTGACGGACGCCACGTTCACGAAGCCGGCCGGCACCGCGCCGGGTGACTTGATGCTCGTGTTCTTCGGTTGCGACCACGCGCTCAAGAACCTGACCGGCTCGACCTTGTCGGATGCGGGCTGGACTCTGCAGGACCAGCACGAGGGCTACGGCGACGACGGGCAGGGCACCTATTTGCTTTACCGGATCGTCGACGGCACGGAGCCGGAAAAGATCGTGTTCGCCGACATCAACGAGCCGGGCTCCGGCAACGGCGTCCAAGGGCTCTTGTCGGTGTATCGAGGCGTGAACCAGGACGCGCCCATCAACGCCTACGAAGTGGTGGTGAAGGGCATGGGTTCGGATGGGGTAACCCACATCGTCACCGACACTCCCGCCATCACCACTACCGCAGACGATTGCCTGCTGATCGCGGGGCTTTCGCCGGATACCGCCGTCGACGCGCCCAAGGTTTCCAAGTGGCCGGACGGCTTCGACGAAAACCAAGTCACGGTCTCGAACCCGCCCACTCCCTACCCTTACGGCTGGGCCAACATCTATTCGGCGGAACGGCGTGCCGGCAAAGCAGGCCTCGTGCCCGGCTCTGCCTTCGAGTGGGACATGACCTACGACGGCACGCAGTACTACGGCTCGCTGACGTTCGTGCTCGCGCTCGCCCCCTGAGAGAGCAACTCGCCGCTCAGAGCACGAGGCCGGTCCCCAGCTGAAACCCGAGGTCGACCCAGTGACCACGATCGTCCATGGCTCGGCGCGTGCCCATATCGAAGCTGAAGCGCGCATCGACGACGCGCCACGTCAACCACTTCGCGACGTCGAGCTCGTAGCCCGCGCCGGCAAACAGCCCGAAGCGCACGAAGCTGCCGCCGTCTTTCTTGCGGGCGAACGTGGCGCCTACCGGCGAGCCGCCAAAGCGCAAGTACGGGCCTTCGTACAGGCTGTCTTCGTTCGCGAGCGGAATCAAAAACGACATTGGAAAGGTCCAATCGAAGGCGTGCGTGACACCGCCATACAAGAGCTGGCTCTCCATTTCGAAGGTGAACGATTCGAAGCGAAACGACACCGCGACGCAGCCACCGGCCTTGAGCCCCGACCACACTCCGATGCGCGCGATGGGACACAGCGTGAGGCCGACGCCGAAGCGACCGTCGTAGCCGTGATAGGCGCCACCACCTCCGCCTGAGTACTGCGGCGGCGGCGCCTCCGCGTTGGCTTGCCCGTTGGCGTTGCCGTTGGCCCCGGCGTTGGCGTTCCCGTTCGCGCTGCCATTCGCCTGACCCGACGCCGAGGCACCGCTGGGTGAAGCCTGGGCAGCTCCGTTGGCATTGACCTGCACGCCACCGCGGCCATCCGCGGCGGCGCAAACCGTCGTTCCCGGCACGCAGATGGGCGCCATCGAGCCAGTGTAATGCGGTCGGTGGCAGCGCGTCTGCACGTATGAAGGCGCAATCGAGCGCCTCAGTCACCAGGAACCGAGCCATGAACCAGACCGAGCAAAAGCCCAGCCAAACCTCGAAAAAGAGCTGTTGTAGCCAAAAGTCCGCCGAGCAGCGCTGCAGCTGCGACCCCAGCTGTCAGTGCGCGCCGCCTTGCGCTTGCGGTGACGCCTGCGGCTGCAAACCCGCTTGAGCCGAAGTGTGCGAGCCGGCAAGGCACGTTCGCTCGTGCCTTGCCGCTGCGAGCCACGCATCTCCGCTTCGACGCGGATGCGTTTCACGTTCGCGAAGCTCTGGCTCTACCGACGCTACGGGCTGGGCTTGCCGGGAGCGGGGCCGCGCATGGGTGCGAGGCCGGGCCCAGGCCCCATGCTGGGCGGCGCGCCATAGGCCGCGGCCGGCGCAAAGGGTCGCGCGCTGGCGCTGGGTTGAGGCGGCACTTTTTGAATGGGCTGGGCGTTCGAGGATGCAGCGCTGGCGGGGGCCGAGGGCGCGCTGTTGGCGGGCGGCACTGTCTCGCTCGTAGCCGGTGGCGCGGGCTCTGCTATCGACGGCGCGGGCGCGGGTGCGGATGGCACCGGCGGCGCGGCCGAGAAGCTTTCGTGCGGCGCGGCCGGCGCGCCGTAGATGGCCATCGGCGCTTCGCGACAGCCAAGCGCAATGCCGGCTGCCGACAACACCGCGCCGAGCGCCACCATACGATGGCGATCCAGGCGCGAAAGCAACCGCAGCTCGTTGATGGGCTCGCCGAGCGCAAGCGCGCTGCCGCAAAACGGGCACGCGCGCTCGGTCGTGCGCACGTGCCGACTACACCCGCCGCAGGGCCTCAAGCTGCCAGCCATCCGCTCACGCTAGCATTGGGCCGGAGGCTACTGACAGCCGATTTGATTGTCGTCGATGGCCAAGTCGTCGAACCACATCACGAAGGGGGTGGGCGGCATCTGATAAAATTCGGCCCCCACGATGATGGACGAATAGTTCGACATCTGCGCGTCGGTCTTGCCGGTGAAGCCGATCGACGTGACCTCTTTCGAGTCGGAGAAGAAGCGATACGCGTTGGCGCTCACGTCGACGTACCACTCGGCACAATGCCACGCGGCGTCGAAGCTCCAGTCGTAAGCGCTGCCCTTGCCGCCGTTGTCATCGGGGTTGTTGTAGAGCCACTGGTGGGTACCCTTGGTGTCTTCCACGGTGTCGACGACGCGGTTTTCGCCCGTCCCCATCAAGCCTACGAAGGTAACGTGCAGCACGCCGCTGGACGGCTTCGTGGCGGGTGACTGCACTTTGTAGAAGATGCGCCCCCAATGTTTGCTGGCGGTGGCACCCAGCGCCGCCAGGCTGGTTTGGGCTCGGGTTTGGCCGGTCGCCATCGAGCTGCTCTTCAGCGACGATTTGCCGCCGTGAAATTCATCGGTGGCCAAGCCCACGTCGGTCGCCGCACCGGCGCCGTAGCCTTTGAACTTGGTCCAGTTCGTCGGCAGCGCACCGCTGGCACCCGACTCGAAGTCCTCGCACAGCTTGTAGGTCTTGCCGGCGCAGCTGGCTCCGCTACTCCCGCCCGCGCTGCCCCCACCCGCGCCAGCTCCGCCGCCAGCCTTGCCGCCGGCCCCGGCCGAGCCACCGCCGCCCGCGCTCTGAGTGCCACCACC
>JBEQSW010000190.1:0-17347 GCA_040348565.1 Myxococcales bacterium
GCGTCTCGAGCGCGTAGGCGGCGTCGAGCCGGTAGCCGGCGAAAAAATGCTCGGCGTCGTAGATCACTTCGCGGCCGGCGGCGCGCAAGAAGGCGACCGACTCTTCGATCATCTTCAAGTTCTCTTCGAGCGTGGTTCGCACCACCTCCGTGACGTGCAACGTCGAGGTCTTGCCCACGACCGTGCACGCGGGCGTCCCGGCCAAGATCAGGGCCTGCAGGTTCTTGTCGTCCTCGGCGCTGGTGCCCGCGCGGCGCGTCATGCCGAAGGCGGACAGCTTGGCGTGCTTCCAAGCGCGGTCGCGGCCTCGCTCGAAGAACTCCAGATCTTTCGGGTTCGAGCCTGGCCAGCCGCCTTCGATGTACGAGACGCCGAAGCTGTCGAGCCGATCGGCGATGCGCAGCTTGTCCTCGAGCGTGTACGAAATGCCTTCACGCTGCGAGCCGTCGCGCAGGGTGGTGTCGTAGATCTCTACGACCGGGCGGGTATCACTTTCGGGCAAGCTGCGGTTTTCCATGGAAGCGTCGGTTTCGGATTGAGTTGACTACGAGAGGAAGGGCCACAAAGCAAAAATCCCCCGGACCAAGAGGTGCGGGGGGCCAAAACTGCCGGAGAATTCCGTCAGTTTGCCGCCGCACCCGAGCGAATAATCAGCTCGGATGCCGGGGTAATAATCGCCAGCGCCGCCACAAAAGCCGCCCCGCGCGCCGAAGGCGCCGCAGAATCAGCCAGGGACCGGACGAGCGACATGCGCCCCAACATTGGTCTCGTTCGCCCGGATCGTCAAGCGAGAGGGCGGGGGCGAGCGAAATGGGAAGGGGAAAGCGAGGAGCGAGGGAGGGGGCGAAGGGGAAAGCGGGGGCGGGGCGCGGGCGAGCGCGTACGCGACTGGTTAGCTGGTGGTGCCGACTCGGACTGTCACTGGAATCGATTCGGTGACGCTTTGGGCTTGGCCGGAGAGCAGGGCTATCAGGCGCGTGAAGGCGGTTTCGGCCAACGCTTCCGAGTCGAAGACGGCGGTGGTGAGGCCGACCAGCTCGCCATACTCGTCACCGTCGAAGCCGACGAGCTTGATGTCGCCGGGGGGGGTAATGCCCAGGCGGCGCAAGCGATGCCACACCTGCATAGCGCCGTGGTCGTTGGAGCAGAAGATGGCGGCGTTGCCCCGCGCCGCGAGCTCACGCAGCTTACTGTCGGTCAGCTCGTCGAGCGTGACCTTGCTGAGCGTCTCGTCCTCCGCCAGCTGGTGCCACGTTTCTTTGGTGCCCTTCCAGCGCTCGATGTGGCTGAGGTGTTGATCCTCGACCTGTACGAAGGTCAGGCTGCGGGCGCCGCGGTCCCGCAAGTGCTTCACCAGAGCCGACGCACCACCGCGATTGTCGATAGCGATGGTGTTGCCTTTGTACTTGGCGTAGCTCGGATGGTGGGGGTCGAGGACGATCGAAGGGCGCGCGTAGGCGCTCGAGAAGCGCACCGCGGCCGGCGCCGGTACGTCTCCCCAGACCAACAGGCCATCGGCGTGCAGTGGCAGGCTGTTTTCGCCGTTGGAGTCCGCCAGTTGCTCATGCGCCATCAAATTCAACGTAAGCTGCCTATTTGCAGCGAGTCTGGCGAGGGACTGCGCGGTACGAACGACGGGCGGGTCCGTCAGGCAACCGAAGGCGCTCGGCATCACCAGGCCAATGGCGTGACCGCTCGAGCCGGCCAGGCGCTTGGCGGCCCAGTTGGGGATGTAGTTGTGCTCCGCGGCGGCTTGGCGAACGCGGGCTCGCGTGGCAGTCGACACCTTGGGGCTGTCTCTCAGCGCTAGCGAGACACTGGATTTATCCATGCCCAGCAGCTGAGCTAGGTCGGTGATGGTAACGCGCGGCCGTTTTTCCAACGGCGTCATGCTTACTACATTCACAACCGGGCCGCCTGCGACCTGCAACGGCGACGCTGCGTGGTCGGTGCCGCCGTCGCCAGCAGTTTCGCGCGCTTGGAGTCGTCGTCCCGGGCGACCGGTGCTTGCGTCGGGGGGTTTGCTCAAGGCTCGTCGTTTCTCGCTGGCAGCTTCGGGCTCGAACTTTTTTTGTGCGAGACGGTGGCGCCTCGCGCTTTGGAAATCACACTTTCATTGGTGAAGCCGCGGAGTTGCCTGCTTCCATCCGAATTCTAGTCAACCGCTTGACTAGGCCTATTTCCCAGAGTACAGTTTGATTCGCGTTGGATGTTGTGCCCCCTCGGGGGTGATTTGTCTGCGGTCCGAACAGCAGCCGCTGTCGGTGCGAGCAGCAGTCGTCGTCTGCTGGGTGCCGCTGACGGCTGTTCGAGCAAAGCCCATGACGGAACTGATCAACAGTCTGGAGACCTTTTCGGATTCGGCGGCGTTGGCCCGCCCCCGGCTCACGGTGGCTGAGGTACACGCCCGCCACGGCGAGTTCATCTGGAAGACGCTCTACCGCATGGGCGTGCGCGCTCCTCATCTCGAGGACGTCTACCAAGAGGTGTTCTTGGTCGTACACCGCCGGCTCGACTCGTACGCCGGGCACTGTGCGATCACGACCTGGCTGTTCGAGGTGTGCTTCCGGGTCGCCGCTGGCTATCGCCGCCGCGCGCACTTTCGTCGGGAGCAATTGGTGCCCGACGCGGCGTCGGTGTCCTACGTTGCCGCGCCTACACCCACGCCGGAGCGTGAGGTCGAGAAACGCCAGGCGGCCGATCGGCTGCACGACATCTTGAGCACTCTCAACTTGGAACAACGGGTGGTGTTCACCATGTTCGAGCTGGAGGGCCTGACCTGCGATCAGATTGGCGAGAACCTTGGCGTGCCCGTCGGCACCGTGTACTCGCGGTTGCACCGTGCTCGGAAGGCGTTCTTGCGCGCTCTTTCTCGCCAGCGTGCGCGTGACGCCCGCCGCGAGTCCTAATCGCCGCCTCATGCACGTCTATGGCGGCGGCCTCGTCCGCCCGTCCGTAATTTTGCACGTCCGAGACTGAACGGCTGACAGCAGCAGAGCTGGGGCGTCAGGCCTCGCCCCTCCCGGTTTGGAAAGCGTCATCCCTTCCCAAGTTCCGTCGCCTCATCGCATTTCCGTCGCCCCCTTTTCGCGTTTCCGTCGAGTCGGCCGTTTCCGTCCGCTCATCGCATTTCCGTCGCCCCGCGCGCTGGCTTGAATGCGCTCATCTCGGTTTGAATCGCCGACTTCCGTCGACCCGCCGCGCGTCCGTTGAACCGCGCGGTTCCGTCAGCCCGTCCGCGCTTCCGTTGAACCGCGCATCTCCGTCGGCACGTCCGCGCTTCCGTTGCGCCGCGCGTTTCCGTCGGTCCACTGCGCTTCCGTTGAATCGCGCATTTCCGTCGAATCGCGCGGTTCCATCGGCCCACCACGTTTCCGTCGACCCTCGCGTTTCCGATTGAGTCGATGATGACCTGTACGGTGATCGCGAGCGCGCAGCGCGAGCTGGATCGCCCTCACCCACACCTTGGCGAGCCCAGATCACGATCGAAACGGAAGACCGGAGTGAACAAAACTCGGCGAGGCCGAGCGCCGATCCCGCAGCAGGTCACGAGGATCGCGCGACGCACCAGGCGAAGCGCGGAGGAGAACCAAGACCCCCGCGAACCAAAGACCCCCGGGCGAACCAAGACCCTATGCGTGTGCTTGCTCGTAAGTCTTGATCTTCTCTTCGAAGCCCAAGATGTAGCCCAGTTGGTCGATGCCGTTGAGCAGACAATGCTGAGCGAAAGCGTCGATCGGAAACTTGATCTTCGCGCCGTCCGGCAGTGTCAGCTCGGCTTTCGTGAGATCCACCGACAGCTGGGCCTTCGGGTTCGCCTTCACGGCGGCGACGAGCTTGGCGTGGGTGGCGGCGTCGACCTGAATCGGCAACAGGCCGTTCTTCAAGCTGTTGCCCTTGAAGATGTCGGCGAACGAAGTCGAGATGACCGCGCGAATGCCCCAACCCATCAGGGCCCACGGAGCATGCTCGCGCGACGAGCCGCAGCCGAAGTTGTCGCCGGCGAGGATGATCTGCGCGCCCTGAGCCTCCGGCTTGTTGAGCGCGAAGTCCGGGTTGTCACTGCCGTCGGGCAAGTAGCGCCAGTCGAAGAACAGCTGCTTACCGAGGCCGTTCTTGTCGAGCGTCTTCAAGAAACGCGCAGGGATGATCTGGTCCGTATCGACGTTCTCGGCCGAGAGCAGGACAGCGTGCGTAGAAAGAGTCGTAAAACTTGCCATGTCGAAAACCTAAAACCTTTTGGAGGCTGTGTTTGGGGTAGGGAGCCAGAACCAAGCCGTGTCGGCCTCGGTCGTGGGGCCCCGCTGAATTCACTTCAGCGGGGCGGGGCTGAGCCCCGGAGGACAGAGAGGATGTGAGTCGCTCGGTCATCCGAGCGTACGAACATCGGTCACTTTGCCGGTGACGGCGGCGGCGGCGGCGGTGAGGGGGGAGGCGAGGAAGGTGCGGCCGCCTTTGCCTTGGCGACCTTCGAAGTTGCGGTTGCTGGTGCTGACCGCGTACTGGCCGGGCGACAGCTGATCGCCGTTCATGGCGATGCACATCGAGCAGCCGGGCTCGCGCCACTCGGCGCCGGCGTCGGTGAAGACGCGATCGAGCCCCTCGGCCTCCGCTTGCTTCTTGATGTCGTGCGAGCCGGGGACGACCAAGGTGCGCACGCCGTTCGCGACCTTGCGGCCTTTGAACACGCTGGCTGCGGCGCGCAGGTCCGAGATGCGGGAGTTGGTGCAAGAGCCGACGAACACCACGTCCACCTTGTGCCCGAGCAGCGGCTTGCCCGCCTCCAACCCCATGTAAGTCATGGCTTTTTCGAAGGCGGCGCGCTCGGCGCCCGAGAAGTCGCTGGCCGAGGGCAGCGCCTTGGTGATGCCCACGCCCATGCCCGGGTGCGTGCCGTAGGTGATCATCGGCTCGAGCGCCGAAGCGTCGATGTCGACGCGCGTGTCGTAGGTCGCGCCGGCGTCGCTCGGCAGCTTCTTCCAGCGCTCGAGCGCCTTGTCCCAGTCGGCACCCTTCGGCGCGTATTCGCGCCCGTTCACGAACTGATAGGTCGCGTCGTCGGGGGCAATCATGCCCGCGCGCGCGCCGCCTTCGATGCTCATGTTGCAGACGGTCATGCGAGCTTCCATCTCGAGCGCGCGGATGGCCGAGCCGGTGTACTCGAGCACGTAACCGGTGCCGCCAGCGGTGCCGATCTTGGCGATGAGGGCGAGGATGATGTCCTTGGCGGTGACGCCGGCGCCGAGCGCGCCGTCGATGCGCACTTCCATCGTCTTGGGTTTGGTCTGCAGCAGGCACTGCGAGGCCAGCACATGCTCCACTTCGCTCGTGCCGATGCCGAACGCCAGCGAGCCGAACGCGCCGTGAGTGGAGGTGTGGCTGTCGCCGCACACGATGGTCATGCCGGGCTGGGTGAAGCCGCGCTCCGGACCAACCACGTGCACGATGCCGTTGCGGGAATTACCCAGCGGATACAGCTGGATGCCGAACTCGGCGCAGTTCTTTTCGAGCTGCGAAAGCTGGGCTTTGGCCTCGTCGTCGATGACCTGCAGGTGCTTGGGCAGGGTCGGCGTCGAGTGATCCATGGTGGCGATGGTGCGGTCGGGGCGGCGCACCTTGAGGCCGCGCGCGCGCAGGCCCGAGAACGCCTGCGGCGACGTCACTTCGTGAATCAGGTGCAGATCGATGTAGAGCACGCTCGGGCGCCCCGCCTCTTCTGCCACGACGTGATTCTCCCAGACCTTTTGGAACAGCGTTTTTGCCATCGGCTTCTTCGTCTCTTTAGCTCAGTGTCTCGATTGTCGAATCAATTTGCGACGTGGGCGCGCGGCGCCGTGTCGTCAGTCTTTTCGTAGGTGCCCAACATGGCCAGCAAGCGGTTGAGCGCGGCCAAGTAGGCTTTGGTGCTGGCGACGATCACGTCCGATTCCGCGGCGTTGCCGTGGAAGATCTGGGTCTGACCGGAGCCGTGCTGCGGGTTCACGCGGCCGTCGTTGGCGGCGGCGCGCAGCCGCACGCTGGCGTGACCGAGCGCGTCGATGCCCTCGGTGACGGCGTTGATGGAGTATTCGATGAGCTCGCTGGGGGCTTTGACGATCTCGTCGATGGCGGTGAACACCGCGTGCACCGGACCCGTGCCGACGGCGGCGTTGACGATGTGCTCGCCGTTGGGATCCTTCAGCTTGACGGTGGCGGTGGGCATGCCGTTGGAGCCGCACGTAACCTGAACCGCCTCGAGCGAAAAGTACTCGCGTGCGCGCCCCACCTCGGACGCGGCCAAGGCCTCCAAATCGGCGTCGGTGATGCGCTTTTTCTTGTCGGCCAGCACCTTGAAACGCAAGAACGCCGCTTCCAGCGCCTCGCCCTCCAGGGCGTGCCCCAGCTCGCGCAGCCGGACCGCAAAGGCGTGGCGCCCCGAATGCTTGCCCAGCACGAGCAGCGTCTTGCTCGCGCCGACGCTCTCGGGGGTCATGATTTCGTAGGTCTGCGAGTGCTTCAGCATGCCGTCTTGGTGGATGCCGGCCTCGTGAGCGAAGGCGTTGGCGCCGACGATGGCCTTGTTCGGCTGCACCACCATGCCGGTGCGCAAGCTGACCAAGCGGCTGGTGCGCGTGAGCTGCGTGGTGTCGATGCCGGTGCGCAAGCCAAACAGCGGCTGCCGGGTATGCAGCGCCATCACCACCTCTTCGAGCGAGGTGTTACCAGCGCGCTCGCCGATGCCGTTGATGGTGACCTCGGCTTGGCGCGCGCCGTTGCGGATGCCAGCCAAGGCGTTGGCCGAGGCCAAGCCCAAATCGTTGTGGCAATGCACCGAGATGGTGACGTTCTCGACGCCCTTCACGTTCTTCACGATGCCGGCGATCATGGCGCCGAACTCTTCCGGCACGGTGTAGCCGACGGTGTCGGGAATGTTCAACGTCGTGGCGCCGGCGGCGATCACGGCGTCGAGCACCTCGTACAAGAACTCGGGCTCGGTGCGGCCGGCGTCTTCGGGGCTGAACTCGACGTCTTCGCATAGCGAACGAGCGAGGGTGACCATCTGCCGGGCGCGCTCGACGACCTGCTCCTTGGTCATCTTCAGCTTGTGCTCGCGGTGGATGGGCGAGGTCGCCAAAAACGTGTGAATCCGCGGGTGTTTGGCCACCGACACGGCCTCGTAGGCGGTGCGGATGTCCTTCTCGGTAGCGCGCGCCAGCCCACAGATCGTGGGCGGCTCACTGGCGATGCGACCCTGCGGCACGTCGTTGCCGACGGTCCGCGCAATCTCTTTCACCGCGTCGAAGTCGTCCGGAGACGCCGACGGAAAGCCCGCCTCGATCACGTCCACCCCGAGCCGCGAGAGCGCTCGCGCTACCTCGAGCTTCTCTTCGCTCGTCATCGTCGCGCCCGGAGACTGCTCTCCATCGCGCAACGTCGTGTCGAAGATACGGACGTAACTGGGGTCGGGCTTGGTAACTGGACTAGTCATGGTGCAGCTCTGTAACGGTGATTTCAGGACCCAGATTTTTTCACAGGGAGGACGGGAGGACGGGAGGTTTTTGTGGGGTTCGAGCCGAGCGGCCACGTTGGAAACCGTTTTGGCGACGCGCGTTGACTCGCGGCTCCAAACCCAAAATTTCTTACCTCCCGTCCTCCCGTCCTCCCTGTGAAAAAATCTCGAGACTCATGGTGACTTCCGTTTCCGTTAGGAGGCGACGGCGACGGATTTGAGGTTGGGGGCGGGTTGGACGGCTTCGGCGGCGTCGCCGCGGGAGCCGCGGGTCATGGCCACGGTGCCGGTTTGCACCATTTCCAGGATCCCGAACGGGGCCAACATGGCGACCAGGCCGTCGATCTTGTCCTGAGTGCCGGTGACCTCGACGATCAGCGTCTCGGGATGGACGTCGATGAAGCGCGCGCGGAAGACCTCGCACAACTGCAGGATTTCCGAGCGCTTCTCGGGGCCCGCCTTCACCTTGATCAGCACCAAATCGCGCGAGACGTTGGCCTTGTTGGTGATGTCTTCCACGCTGAGCACGTTCACCATTTTGTACAGATTGGCTTGGATGCGCACCGCTTTGTCGTCGTCGGCTTCCACGACCATGGTCATGCGCGACACGCCGTCTTGATTCGTCCGGCCGACGTTGAGCGATACGATGTTGTAGCCGCGGCGGCGGAACAGCGACGTCACGCGGTTCAGGACACCGGGTTGGTCTTCCACGTAGGCAATGAACGTGTGGGTGGGCGGCGATGGAAAGAATGAGGGGGACATCACTTGTCCTTTCCGATTTCGAAAATCGGGTTGTGCGCTTCGGCCACGGGCTTGGGACGGCGGATCATGTTGTCCAGATCGGCGCCGGCCGGCACCATCGGATACACGCTGTCTTCCTGCTCGACGCGGAAGTCGACGATGCAGGTATCCGGTGAAGCTTGCGCCGCTTCCACCGCGGCCTTGACCTGGTCACGCTGGGTGACGCGCAGCCCCTTCAGGCCGTGGGCTTCGGCCAGCTTCACGAAGTCCGGGCTCTTGATCGGCGTCGCCACGTAGCGGCCGCCGTAGAAGAACTGCTGCCACTGCCGCACCATGCCCAAGTAGCCATTGTTGATGATGGCGATGTTGACCTTGATGCCCTCCTGGGCGCAGGTAGCGAGCTCGCAAGCGGTCATTTGGAAGCCGCCGTCACCGGCGATCACCCAGATTTGGTCGTCCGGGCAGGCGAAGCGCGCGCCCATGGCGGCCGGCAAGGCGAAGCCCATGGTGCCGGCACCGCCCGAGGTCAGCAATTTTCTCGGGTGATCGTGCTTGTAGTACTGGGCTTCCCACATCTGGTGCTGGCCCACGTCGGTGACGACCAACGCCTTGCCGTCGGTGTAGCGCCACAAGTCGTGAATCACGTGCGCCGCAAACAGCCGCCCGTTGTCGGGCAGGTTCGTGATCTCGCGCACTGCACTGTCACCCTTCGAGTGCTCGATTTGCTGCGTCCACTCCGTCACGTTGATGCCGTCCACGTGCGGGGTCAGCAAGCGCAAGATCTCGCGCACGTCGCCCAACAGCGGCAGGTCCACCTTGACGTTCTTGTTGATCTCGGCCGGGTCGAGCTCGACGTGAATCTTCTTGGCGTTCGGCGCGTACGTCTTCAAGTTGCCGGTGACGCGATCGTCGAAGCGCATGCCGAGCGCGATGATCAGATCCGCCTCTTGAATGGCCTTGTTGACCCAAGCCTCGCCGTGCATGCCCATCATGCCCAAGCTGCGCTCGTGGGTGGCCGGAAAGCCACCCAGGCCGAGCAGCGTCTGCGCCACCGGGATGCCGGTCTTGTGCACGAACTCGAGCAAAGCGGCGGTGGCGTTGGCCTTGATGATGCCGTGCCCGCTGAAGATGATCGGGCGCTTGGCACTCTTGATCATTTCCACCGCGCGCTCGATTTCAGCCGGCATGGGCTGTCGCTCGGGGCGGTAACCCGGCATGCGCACGGGGGAAGCGTCGTAGCGGTATTCGGTGCTGGCTTGCTGCGCGTCCTTGGTGATGTCGACCAGCACTGGGCCAGGGCGGCCCGAGGCGGCAATGTAGAAGGCCTTGCGGATGGTGGGGCCGATGTCGGCCGCCTTCGTCACCAGGAAATTGTGCTTGGTGATCGGCAGCGTGATGCCGGTGATGTCGACCTCTTGAAAGGCGTCGCTGCCGATCAGGTGTGACCCGACCTGGCCGGTGATGGCCACCATCGGGATCGAATCCATCATCGCGTTGGCGATGCCGGTGACTAGATTGGTGGCGCCCGGACCAGAGGTCGCGATGCACACGCCGACCTTGCCCGAGGCGCGGGCAAAGCCGTCGGCCATGTGCGAGGCTCCCTGCTCGTGCCGTACCAGGATGTGGCGGACGTTCGGGTAGTCGGTGAGCGCGTCGTAGGCCGGCATGATGGCGCCGCCCGGGTAACCGAAGACGGTCTTGACCCCTTCGTTGGCGAGCGCCTCCCAGATGACCTGGGAACCGGTCAGCGTTTTGGGACCGGTTTGAGTGGGCTGGGGTTCGGTAATGCTGTGAAGCGGTGCGGCCACGGCGCGTCTCCTGTTGTCTGGATGCTGGCTCTAGTGCGAATCGAACGATTGTGCGAGGCGAGAGCCGGGATAGGGACCCGGCGATACGAAACCGAGCGAAGCGATAAATCAAAAAAGCCCCCGGACCTCGAAGGGTGCGGGGGCTGCTTGGGGGAACCGGTCGTTCCGTCAGCTGGCCGCCGCACCCGAGCTAAGGAGCCCGAGCGCGAAGGTAACGACGACAACGACGCTGCCCACTTCACGACCAATCGACGACGCTTGCTCTGAAGAGCGCGTCGAGCCGATGGCAGAAGAAGCGGACATGAGGGAAACGCACTTTGCGCCGCGGGATCGGCTTCGTCAAGCGCGAATCCGCTGAATGTTGCCCGCAAAACGGGCAAATTAGCGAAATTACTCGACTATTGTGGTTGAACCAGTTGTTGGGCGGCCGGCCCGGACCGGCGCCTCATCAACCGCAGCAGCAGGCGGCTCGAGACCTTCGCTCTGCTGGTTGCGCCCGTTTGGCTTTCGCCCGCCACGCGCTGGCCAGCAACGCCAAAAGTGCGGTCCCAGCCAGGAGCATGGCCAGGGGCCGGATCAGCGGAGCGGCTAGGGCGGCGGCGCCGGTGCCGACGCCGAAGCTGACCAGGTACGCGGCGATGCACAGCGGACATTTGGGCAACAGCACCAAGCCGAGGGCGGCGGCGATGGCGCGGCCAGCGCGCGCCATCAGTCGGCCTTGCCCGCCGAGAGATTTTTCAGGAGCGCTCGGGACACTCAGCGCCGAGCCTCGATCAGCGAAGCCGGTTCCGGCGTGCGGGGATACGACGGGGTGTGTGGTCATGTTGCCCTCTGGGTGAGTGAGCGTCTGCGGCTCGCTTTGAAGGTATGCGCGGGGCAGGCGAGGCGTGAGTAACAAGGTTGGCGCGATCCAACGATTGGGCGCTAAAAAGGCGGGATGGATTCGGCGGTCAGCACCGCGGCGCGCGCCTTGTCCGTCGGAGATCCGCTGCTGGCGCTGAAGCACGTGGCGCTGCGCACCGACCCGCCCGCGCTGGCGCTGCGCGGCATCGCCATGGCCCAGCTGGGAGAGTTGCCCAAGTCGCTGGACCTGCTGCGCCGAGCCGCCAAGGCGTTCGGCGAAACCGAAGCGGTGGCGCGCGCCCGTTGCGTCGTAGCCGGCGCCGAGGTCGCGCTGGTCCTGCGTGACCTGCGTGGTGCCGCCCGCGGCCTCGACGCCGCCGCCAGCTTGCTCGCGCGCCGCGGAGACGTGGCCAACGCGCTGTTCGCGCGTTTGATTCAAGCGCGCCGACTGCTGTTGCTGGGTGAGGTCGACGCGGTCGAGAAGACGTTGGAAAAGCTCCGGTTGGCAGATGCTCCGGCACGGCTGGTGGCGGTGGCCAAGCTGCTCGCCGCCGACGTAGCGATGAAGCGCATTCGTTGTGCCGATGCCGAACGCGCGCTCGGCGACGCGCAGGCGGCGGCGCGTGCTTCGCGAATCGTCGCGCTGGTGGCCGAGGTCGAGGCGGCGCGTCGTCGTTTGGAGGCGCCGGTGGCTCGCTTGCTGCGCGCGGGGCAGGTCGACAGCGTGGGCTTGGCCGAGCTCGAGACCTTGCTCGCCTCCCCGCAATTCTTGGTCGACGCTTGTCGGCGGGAAGCGCGTCAAGGCGCGCGCGTGACGTCGCTGGTGACGCGGCCGTTGCTGTTCGAATTGCTGGTAGCTTTGGCCGAAAAAGCGCCGGCCGAGGTGCCGCGAGAGCTGTTGATCAGCCGCCTTTTCGGGGCGCGCCGCCTCAACGAATCGCATCGCGTACGTCTGCGCGTGGAAGTCGGCCGGCTGCGCAAGCTGCTGGCGCGGCTGGCGGAGCTGCGCGCTACGGATGCTGGGTTTGCGCTGCGGTCGCGCGAGGGGGGGGCACCGCTGTTACTGCTGCCGCCTGAAGGGGGTGAGGTCAGTGAGCTGTGGGCGCTCTTGCGTGGAGGCGAAGCCTGGGCGACGTCGGCGCTGGCCAGTGCGCTCGGCAAGAGCCAACGCTCGGTGCAACGCGCGCTGGCCGAGCTGGAGAGCGCCGGCAAAGTGCGAGCCTCGGGCGCTGGCCGCGCTCGGCGCTGGGTGGCGGCGCCCAGCGGTCTCGCGACGACTTTGTTACTCGTCGCTCCCGGCACGTTGGGGTAGCCATTGGGCATGTCCAAATCCAACCCGGAGCGCGTCTCGCAGGCCGAAATCGTGCGAGAATATGGGCCATTTCCCGGGGCCGACAACGTCGCCGGCGTCACCTTCGACGGCAGCTTGGCTTGGCTCGCGGCCGGCACCCACCTGCAATCGTTCGATCCGAACAGCGGCGAGCCCGGAGCGCGTCTGCCGGTAGCGGCGGACGCCGGCACCGCCTTCGACGGTCGATGCTTCTTTCAACTGACCGCGGGCGTGATTCAGAAAGTGGACGCCAAGACCGGCAAGGTGTTGGGCACCATCCCCGCACCCGGCGGGGGCAAAGACTCGGGCTTGGCATGGGCCGAAGGCATGCTGTGGGTCGGGCAGTATCGCGATCGCAAGATCGTCGGCATCGACCCTGACACCGGCGAGGTGCTCCGCACCATCGAGTCCGATCGCTTCGTCACGGGCGTGAGCTGGGTCGACGGAGAGCTGTGGCACGGCACCTGGGAAGACGATCAGAGCGAGCTCCGCCGCGTGGATCCAGAAACGAGCGCCGTCCTGGAACGCGCGAAGATGCCGGCGGGCCTCATCATTTCGGGCCTGGAGAGCGACGGCAAAGACACGTTTTTTTGCGGCGGCGGCAACAGCGGCAAGGTGCGGCGCGTACGCCGGCCCCGCGCGTCGTGACAGTTATTGCGGTTTTGAGCTCGCGCTCTCGTCCCACCACTTCGACAGCTGGCCCGCCGTGCGCCGCGCTTCTTGCGCGTAGTGCGAAGTGTCATTGTACAGCATGAGACGGGCGCGCACCGGGCCCTTGAAATCGACGATGTTGAGGCAAGCCGGCGCTTGGTCTAGCCGGTCGCGGTAGCCGCGCGCATCGATGCCGAGCAAGCTGCACAACAGCAAGCGAATGGTGGCCTTGTGCGAGACGACGGCCACGTTCTGATCTGGGTGACGCAGCACGATTTCACGGATGACCGGCAGCGCCCGCGCCATCACCGCTAGCCCGGTTTCGCCCTCGGGCGGCGCGAACGTGAACGGATCCGCCTCCCAAGCTTCGTATTCGGAGGCGAATTTTTCCTCGACCTCCTGACGGCGCAACCCCTCCCAATGGCCATGCGCGATTTCGCGCAGCCCCGCCTCCAAGCGCGGCTCCAAGCTTTGGGGAGCCCCCACCAGCCGCGCGGTTTCGACCGTGCGCGACAGTGGGCTCGCGTACAGCGCCGCCATCGGCATTGCCGCCAGCCGTTCGCCGAGCCTGCGCGCTTGCGCGCGGCCCTCGTCCGACAAGGGCACGTCGACGGCTCCGGCGAAGCGATCTTCGGCGCTCAACGTGGTGGCCCCGTGCCGAATCAAATGCAGGCGAGTGACCATGGTCGGTGGAGTTTCGGCCTGGGCTCTCGACCCCGCAAGTCAACTCGCTGAGAACCCACAAAACGCAAACGGCGACCCAAAGGCCGCCGTTCGCGCGCGCTCGCAAAGGCCGAGCGTTACTGCGTGCCGCCGCTGCCGCCGCTGCCGGCCGCCGCGCCGCCGCTGCCGGCTGCCGCGCCGCCGCTGCCAGCTGCCGCGCCGCCACTACCCGCTGCCGCGCCGCCACTGCCACCGGCGCTGGAGCCGCCGGCGCCGGTGCCGCCGCCGGCCGGGCCGCCGGTGAACTTGATGTCGTCGACGGTGATGTCCACCGGATAGCCGCTGGCACCGCCGCTGCCGCCACCGCCGGCGCCGCCCGCTGCGGCCGGCGTGAAGGTAAACGCCCACTCCAAGCCGACAACGTCCTTACCCGTGACCGTTTCGACGGGAACGCCGCCCGTCAGCGAGGCGAACTTCACTTCCACCACACCACCCGCCTCGGTGACGGGGATGTCGACGGCGGAGGCATGGCACAACGGGTAGGTGTCGGTGGTGCCGGCCGGCACCATACAAGTACCCTTCTTGTTCACCGTATCGACCGCGGTGTTGGCGTCGGTCTGCACGCGGAAGTTCAGCATGCCCGTCGCGCCCGGCTTGCCCTTGATGTTGAAGGACACGCCCGTGTAAGCCGAGGCGTCCGCGCAAGCATTGAAGTAAACGCCGAAGCCGTCATAAGCGGCGATGGAGCCCTTGATGTTGAGCGACTTCGACATATCCGTAACCGTGAGGGCACCGGGTTGGTAGGCGAAGGTGCCGCCGGGCACGCCCGCCGTGAATACGAACTGGCCGGCGCTGGTCGGGTTCGGCATCAAGTCCTCGAACTGGGTGATGAGCGGCGCGGTAACCTTCGCGCACGCGCCGGTTGCCGCCCCGCCAGTGCCGGCGGTGCCAGTGCCAGTGCCGGCGGTGCCGGTGCCAGTGCCGCCGGTGCCCGTACCCGTGCCCGCCGTGCCGGTGCCAGTGCCGGCGGTGCCCGTGCCGGTGCCCGCGTGTGAGGTCGTGCCTGCCGTGCCGGTGCCGGGTGTGTCAGTGCTGTCACTGCTGCACGCGGCGACGGCGCCGATGGCGGCTAGGGTCAGCCCAATTCCGTAAAAACGAGAAGCTTTAATCAACATATGCGGGTCCTCCAAGGCGCCAGACGGCGAAACGGACTATGCGCGACACATGCAGGTCTGTCCAGGCCGTTTGCTGCCTTTTCTGGAACTGGTCCCATAGCCAATGCGCCCATTATTAAGAGATATTTCGTAAATAGATCGGTGAATACTGGAACCGAATCCAGGTCTTGCGGGTACGCAGTTGGGCCCCCCGTCGGGAAAAAATTCCACCCCCAAAACGCCTCATGCCCGACGACTTTCGGCCGATAGTATCGGCCGCTCCCGCGACCCCGCGGAGAAATCGGCGTTCCGGCGGCTGATCCGCCACGTGGCAGTGCAGAAAATTCCGAAAATCGTGGCGTTTACGCTGCCAAGCGGCTTCCGGCGGTGATACGGGCTTGGCTATGCGGAGGTCGCTTTTGGCCGTGGGTTTGGTGACGGGTTGCGTCACGAGCCCGTTCAGCGGCACGCAGATCCAACCCCAGCGAGTCACGTCGGTCGATTTCACCGGCAAGGCCGCGCCCAAAGCCCGACTCTCGATCGCGATCCAGGCATTGGAGGCAAACGGGACGTGGACCACGCTCGGCTCTAGCCCGGTGGACGCGAATGGCAATTGGCAGGTTCCGACCCAGGTCGCGTCGCACTACTTCGAGCCCTGCAACCGCGCGGTCTTTCAGGCGGTGCCCAGCGACGGCAACGCGGCGCTGCCTGGCATCAGCGGTCCCTGCGTGCAGAACGTCAACGTTCTGCCGGCGGACTACTCCAAGTGCCAGACGGACTTGATCGTACTAACCCGCCCCGGCGCGAGCCCGACCCAGCACACCGGAGACTTGACGATCATCGGCCAGCCACAGGCCGAGCAGTACGCCTGCTACCAGACGATCGACGGCAACTTGACGGTCAAAGGTGGGCAAACCGACGAGTTGACGCTCTCGCACCTGCAGCACGTCACCGGTGACTTGAGCGTCGAGCTGCACCATTTCAAGGTGGTGACTCCGGCCGCCACGACGTTCGTCTTGAACAAATTCAGCGCGCCCGCTTTGACCCAGATCGACGGTGACCTCACCCTGACCGCCTTCGACGACGATCACTTCAACATCGTCAGCTTCGACTTCGGTCTCGGGTCGCTCACCAACCTCGGCGGTAGCGTCGTCATCGACAACCAGGGCGGCATCGATCACTACAACGCGCTCGCAAACCTGCTGTCGATCCCGGGTGACCTGTCCATCGAGTGGACCAGCAGCGACTTCATCGAGTCGAGCCTATTGCCGAAGCTCGCCCACGTCGGAGGCGACGTCTCGATTCATCCCGAAGGCAATCTGCAGGTCGTGCTCGAATCACTCGCGACCGTCGACGGAAGCCTGACCATCGACGGCTCCAACGGCGATTGGGTCCTGCCATACAAGGTGATGAAGAACCTGACCGCGGTTGGCGGCGATCTCACGCTCAACAGCTTCGCCGTGGCGTGCGGCATCCCTACTTTTCCGAGTCTCAGCAACGTCGGCGGACAGCTGAATCTCACCGGCGAAGCACCGCGCGGTACCTTCGGCGTGCCGGGGCTCACCGTCGGGGCGCTCGGTTTGACCAGCACGGCCGTCAAAGCGTTGCCGCTACCCGTAGGCTTCGCCATCGCGCCGACCGGCCCGGTCACGATTCAGAGCAATCCGAACCTCTGCCAGTGCCAGGTCGACGACTTCGTCGCACAGCTCGCGGCTACCGGCTGGACCGGCACCGCCGCGACCTCGAACAACGGCACCGCGGCGAGCTGCGCGCCCTGTCCGGCGCCGTCCTGTCTCTGAAGGCCAGCCGTTCCGCACTCTCGAAGATGGCGCACGACGCGGAGCCCGAAGGCCACCGAGAAATCAGCGCTACTTTTCGCTCTTGTCCACTTCGACCGTGGTCATGCGCCGTAGATCACTCCAGGCCAGGGCTTTGGAGTGTGGCGTCAAGACCGGCACGGGGGGACGCACGCTGAACCACGGTGTGGCTTTGCCGGGCCGAACCACGTGGATGCTCTCGGCAGGGTTGCGCGCTTGGCCCAGCAAGGCGACGCGCTCGCCGCTCGGTTTGTCGGCCACGTCGAGCACCACCGCTACGTGGTTCGGCTCACCGCTCTGCAAGAAGAAGTCGCCCGCGACCAAATCTTTGGGCTCCGTCACCGGCGTGGAGCGCGGTGATAGTGACGTGCTGTTGGCCCAGTTGAAGACGGCGTCGAGGTAGCGGCGGAATTCGGCGTGGTCCACTTCCGCGGGCTTGCCCTTGATGACCCAAAACACGTTCGGGCCGTTGGGGATGAGGCGTTGGCCCTTTTCCCAGCGCGAGAAAGGCATGTTGAGCTTGGTCGCGCTCAAATAGCTGATTTTGTCTTTTTCACCGCGCGACCACAGGTACTCGGCGTGCAGCCGGATGATGACGTCCGAGCTTTGCTGCAAATCCGGGTTGCCGGTGTCGATGGCGATCACGCCTGCCAGGTAGTCGTCGTCACCGGCCAGCGTCTCTTTGCCGTCGAAGCTCTTGGCCGGCGTGCCTTCGGGCGCCATGGGCAAGGTGCGCAGCCACTCCGAGAAGCTGCCGGGCGGCACCGCGACGCGCTTGTAGCCGGGCGGCACCGGAAAGCGGTCTTCGAGGGAAGCGTCCGGCTTCGGGAAGTCGCGGTCGTCGGCCAGCC
>JBEQSW010000200.1:0-8835 GCA_040348565.1 Myxococcales bacterium
CACCTCGGGCGGCTGGTTCGAAGGCGCGCCTGGCTGGCACATCGACACGAGCGAAGGCGTCGCGCGGAGGCTCGATCACCGTGTTTCGCCGGCCGCCTTGCGCCGGCTCTTGCGCAGCCCGACCATCGCCGAGCCCGCGTCCGAGCTGATCGGCATGATCACTTACGGCTTGCCGCGCGTGGCCTTGGAAGTCGGCGCCGAGCTGCCCGAGCTCTCGCAGGTGGCGGACGTGATCGATCTAGAGCCGACCTTCCGCATGCGCGCGGCCGGTTCGCTGACCGAAGCCGAAATTTTTCTGAAGGCCGCCTACGGCGATCAAGAAATCGAGGTGCGCGCCGACGGCATCTCGCCCCCGATCCTGATTTTGCCCCCCGAGGAAGGCCAGAAGCGCGCGCGCTGCATCCGCTGCGACATCGCGGCGCAACAGCGCGCCGTACAATTGCTGCTCGATTTGGGGCTGAGGCCGACCGAGAGCGGCGACCATTTCACCGCCTTCGCCGAAAAAGCCATTCAGTTCTGGTCCGAAGGCGTCGGGCAGCTGCCCGAGGATTGGGATCTGTACGTGCCCGAGCACTTGGTCGGCACCCACGTGCGCAGCAAGCCGGTGTTGGCCCACGCGCGCGTCTCGAGCGGCGTCGACTGGCTCAACGTCAAGATCTCGTACGAAGCCGAGGGCGTCGGCGTCGAGCGCGAGGAGCTGGAGCGGTGCCTGCGTGAAGGGCGTAAATTCGTCAAGCTGTCGGACAACTCGTTCGCTCCCTTCGACGCCGATTCGATCCAGCAGATGATCGATCGCGAGGTCGAGCTGATCGCCGCCGGCGGAAAGAACGGCAAAATCCCGCTCTCGCAAGCTGGCAGCGTGCAGGACCTGATCCAGCAAGCCAGCTCCGCGAACATCGCCGCCAGCACCAAGTCGCTGTTCCAGAAGCTGCAATCCATCGACGAAATCAAGGTCGCCAAGAAGCCCAAGGGGCTGAAGGCGACGCTGCGTCCGTACCAGGAGCAGGGCCTGTCTTGGCTGCAATTCCTGGACGAAATCGCCTCGGGCGGCGTTTTGGCCGACGACATGGGTCTCGGCAAGACCGTGCAAACCATCGCGCTCCTCTTGGCCATCAAGCAGGAAAAGAAGGCCGAGCCACTGCGTGCGCTGATCGTGGCGCCCACCAGCGTCGTCACCAACTGGGTGCGCGAGATCGAGCGCTTCGGTCCCTCGCTCACGACCGCGCTTTGGCACGGCGCCGGCCGCAAGGAGCAGATGTCGGAAATGGAGAGCGCCAACGTGATCATCACGAGCTACGCGCTGCTCCGCCGCGACATCGATCTGTTGAAGAAGCTCCGCCTCAACTACGCCATCTTGGACGAAGCCCAGAACATCAAGAATCCGCTCAGCGCGACGGCTCAAGCCGCCAAGGAGCTGGACGCCGAGCGGCGCTTGGCGCTCACCGGCACGCCGATCGAAAACCGCCTCAGCGAGATTTGGTCCATCTTCGAGTTCGTCAGCCCCGGGCTATTGCCGCCGCTGCCCAAATTCGAGGAAAAATACGCGCGTCCCATCGACAACGGCGACTCGAAACAGGCCGCGCGCCTACGTTCGATCATCCACCCCTTCATCTTGCGCCGCACGAAGATCGAAGTGGCCAAGGATCTCCCGCCCAAGATCGAGGTCGACAAGATCATCGACATGGCGCCCGATCAGAAGGCCATCTACACCCAAGTCTTGCGCGAGGTGCGCGCCACCGTCATGGGCGAGGTCGAGCGCGTGGGCGTAGCCAAGAGCCAGCTCCACATTTTGGCCGGCCTCACCAAGCTGCGCCAAGCGGCGTGCGACCCGCGCCTGCTCGGCTTGCCGCGCGAGTTCAGCCACGACGACAGCGGCAAGCTCTCGGCGCTACGCGAGCTGGTGGACGAGGTCGAGTCGGGCGGTCACAAGGTTTTGATCTTCAGCCAGTTCGTCTCGATGCTGAAGCTCGTGCGCGAGGCCCTCGACGAAGACAAGATCCGTTACGAGTACCTCGACGGCAGCACGATGGATCGCGCCGAGCGCGTCGACAAATTCCAAGAAGATCCGACCATTCCCGCGTTTTTGATCAGCCTCAAGGCCGGCGGCTCCGGTCTGAACCTGACCGCGGCCGACACCGTCATCCACTTCGATCCGTGGTGGAACCCCGCCGTCGAAGATCAGGCCTCCGACCGCGCGCACCGCATCGGCCAGAAGAAGGTCGTCACCGTGTACCGCCTGGTCGCGGCCGGCACCATCGAAGAAAAGATCCTGCAGCTCAAGGCCAAGAAGAAGGACCTGGTCGCCAGCGTCCTCAGCGAAGACGCCGGCGGCGCCAAGACCCTGACCAAAGACGACCTCAGCGATCTCTTCAGCTTGGATTGAGAAAGGGCTGCCACCCCGCAGCCCCCATCGCAGAAACTTCCGTGACGTCTTTCGGTCTCGATGAGCGATCGAGATTCTTTCACAGGGAGGACGGGAGGACGGGAGGTCCGCGAGGCGAGAATTTTGGGGTGCGCGCTGCCGCCAGCGAGTCTGCAACGCCGTCGCGGACCCACTCCCTCCAGCTTTCTCTCGACGAAAATATTTTTGGTTTTGGTCCGCCAAAAACAAAAATGCGTTCTCTTCCTCGCACGACTCCCGATCTCTCGATCTCCCTGTTAAATCTGGGACGGATCGCGTTTCACGAGAGATCGGTCGAGAGTTCAGCTGCCCGCGCGCCAAGCCTGGTTTCTGGCGAGGCTTTCGCGAGGACCGGAGCGGAGCGTACTGGCTGTACGTGAGCACCGGACCGCAGCGAAAACGAAGCCAGAAGCCAGGATCGGCGTGCGTGGCTGCCAACGAAAATGAGCTAGCAAGGCTCAGCGACGCATCGAGACGTTCATGAGTAGCCCGAGTCCGACGAGCGTGGTGACGACGCTGGAGCCGCCGTAGCTGAAGAGCGGCAGGGTGACGCCGACGACGGGGAGGACGCCGATGGCCATGCCGATGTTGAAGATGGCATGCCAGAAGATCAGCGCGCCGATGCCGATGGCCAGCGCGGCGCCGAAGCGATCTTTGGCCTGCGACGCCACGTGAATGGCGTACACGCAGATGAAGCAATAGATCGACAACAGCAAGAGACAGCCCAAAAAGCCCCAGTCTTCTGCGAACACCGCGAACGGAAAGTCCGAGAACTGGTCGGGCAAAAAGCCGAACTGGTTCTGGGTGCCCTGCATGTAGCCCTCGCCGAACATCTGCCCGTTGCCGATGGCGGTTTGCGACTGCAAGGCGTGCCAACCGATGCCGGTCTTGTCGTGCTCCGGGTCCAGAAAGCTCGTGATGCGATCTTTCTGGTACTGCTTCATGCCGTGGTTCCAGCCGAGCCACATCACCCCGACCCCCGCCGCGACGATCGCGGCCAGAGTGCGGCGGCGAATGCGCGTCATCAGCAGCATGGTCGCGGCGGTGAGGGATAAAATCAGCCCCGTGCCCAGATCCGGCTGCGCCATCACCAGCGCCACCGGCACCAACACCAGGACGCCGGGTATGGCCAAATCGACCAAAGTGCGCGGCTCGGCCTTGTGATCGTTGTGGATGTGCTTCGCCATCATCACGACGAGCAGCACCTTCATGAACTCGCTCGGCTGAATCGTCGCGCTGCCGATTTGAATCCAGCGCACCGCGCCACGCATGCTGTTACCCAGCACGAACACCAAGCTGCACGAGAAAACGCCGCCCGCGTAAACCAGGTTGGCGAAGCGCTCGTAGTGACGGTAGTCGATTGCGGCGACCAAGATCGCCAGCAGCCCGCCCACCACCATCCAGTACACCTGCGTCACGTAGATGTCGCCGAGCCGGGCGCGCGTTTCCGTGTCGGCGTAGACGCTGGTGGCGCTGTACAGGTTGACGAGGCCGAGGGTGGCGATCGCGACCACTCCCAGCAAGAGCTTCATGTCCACCGCCGGCCCGCGCCGGAACATCATGCGACCCGCGACCGCCATCAGTTCGGCTTGTCCCCGGCGGCGTCGTCCTTGGCGGACAAACGCTTCTCCTTCATTTTTTGCCAATCGCGCACGACGCGCATGGCAATTGGCACGGCATTTTTACCACCGCCGCCGCCGTGCTCGACCAAGACCACGATGGCAATCTCGGGCGAGCGCGACGGCGCATAGCCGGAGAACCAGGCGTGGTCGCGGTTGAAATACCAGACCTTGCCCGGGTCGACGCCGCGCGGAGTGACGTGGCTGACCTGGGCCGTGCCGGTCTTACCGGCCATGTCCACGTCCCGCGAGCGCTCCTTGTACGCGGTGCCGTTCTTCTCCGTCACGACGCCCTCGAGCGCGGCTTTGACCCAGCCCAAATGCTCTTGGTCGGGCTCGATCAAGCGGCGCACGCGCGGCGGAAAGTCTTGCACCACGGTGCCGTCGCTGGTCTCGATGCTGCGCACGACCTGCGGTTGGTACAGCGTGCCGCCGTTGGCCAGCGCCGCGTAGGCCAGCGCCAGCTGCAGCACGGTGACGGTGGTCGCGCCCTGGCCGATCGCCGATAGCAGGGTAAAGCCGCCGCGAAACGCCTCTTTGTAGCGACGCGTGTACCAGCTGCGCGTCGGCATGCGGCCGCGCGCTTCCGGGTTGATGCCGATGCCGGTCTTGACCCCGAAGCCATAGTCGAGCCCAACCGACGCCAGCTTGTCGATGCTGACGCGCGCGCCCAGCTCGTAGAAGTACGTGTTGCAGGACTGCACGATGGCTTCGTGCAGATGGACTTTGCGGTGCACGCCGGTGCAGCGGAAGAACCGCTTGCCGTATTCGTAGCCGCCGTGGCAGTCGACCTCGGTCGTCGGATCGAGCAAGCGATCGGCCAGCGCGGCCAGTGCGCTGAACGGCTTGTAGGTCGAGCCGGGCGGGTAAGCCGCAGAGATGGTCTTGTCCAAGCTGGGCTTGAGCGGATCCGCGTTCAGTCGCCGGAACGTCTCGGCCACGGCTTTGACGCCGCTACCTCCGGACACCACGTTGGCGTCGAAGCTGGGCTTGGATGAGGCGGCCAAGATGCGCCCGGTGCGCACGTCCACCACCACCACCGCGCCCGCTAGCTGGCCGTGAAACGCCCGCTCGATCGACGAGATCAAGTCGATGTCGAGGGTGAGCGAGATGTCGCGCCCCGGGATCGGCTCGACGCGCCGCGGCTCTTCGAGGTAGCGCGCCTCTACCTCCTGCACGTCGTCGCGCCGGGACACGCCGCGCACGATCTTCTTGAAGCCGCGCACGCCGCGCAGGTAGCTCTCCCAGCGCCGCTCGACCCCGACCGCTCCCAAGCGATCACCGGCGCGGTAGCCACGCTCTTCGAGCCGAACCAAGTCTTCGGCCCCGACCTCGCGCATGTAACCGACCGAGTGGGCGCCGAGCTCACCATATGGGTAGTAGCGCACCGGCTGCGGTGACACCTCGATGCCGCGCAGCTCCCGCGCGTGCGTCTCGAGGTACGCCACCGCGTCGCGGTCGACGTCGACCTTGAGCAAGATCTGCTGCCCACGCCGCTTCTCCTCTTGCGGAGTCAGGCCCTTGCTGGGCAGCGCCTGAATTTCTTTGATCTTGCGCTCGAGCTCGCCCTTTTCGGGCTCTTCGAGCGAGAGCAGCTTGACGACCGTTGGCCAGGTCTCGGTGAGATCCACCTCCGCCGGCGTCATGTGCACGTTGTACGAAGGCCGATTCGCGGCCAGCACGCGCCCCTGCGTGTCGCGGATGACACCGCGGGTGGTGGCCAGGCTGCGCTCGCGCACGATGTTCTTGCGCGCCTGGGCGCGGTGCAGATCACCCTGCACCAGCTGCAGCTGCGCCAAGCGCCCGACCAGAATCAGGAACATGACCACGGCCGTCAGCACGATCCAGCGGTAGCGCCGGCGAAATTCGCCCACGTCCGAGCGCTGGCCGAGCAGCGCCATCAGCCCGCGCCCTCCGTCGGGGCGCGCGAAACGCCACCTTGGCGCAAGCGATGGGCCAGCTGAAATAGCGCCGGCGAAAGCAGCGCGGTGGCGATGGCGTTGGGCAGCACGACCCCCGCCATGCTGACCGGTCGGCGGTTGTCGGTACCGAAGACGGCGATCAAGATCACCACCATGGCCCCTTGCACCAGCGCGAACACGAAGCCGAGCGACGCGCGGGTGAACCAGGTCTGCGCCGTGAGCCGGACCCCCGCGACGCGCGACAGCCACCAGATGGCCACGTACACGAAGCCGTACAAGCCGGTCGGGGCCGTGCCCAGAATGTCGAGCGCGTAGCCCATGGCGCAGGACAACGCCGCGCCCTTGGCCATCGACGGCTCGTACACGCCCAGGAACACCACCATCGGCAACAGCAGGCTCGGGGTAGCGCCGTTCATGAAGCGCTCGCCCAACAGATGGCTGAGCGGCCCCAAGACGCGAAACAGGTTCGACTGAACGAGCAGCAGCAAGATGGCGACAGCGAGGTAAGCCGCGCTCCGCATGCTCAGCCGCCCTTGTTCTTCCCGCGGCGCCCGCCGCCGGCGCCGGTGTCACAGTCCTTCGAGTCGGTGAGGATGATCAACACCTCCTCCAGGCGTGAGAAGTCCACCGTGGGCTCGGCGACCAGCGACTGGTACACGCCGAAGTTCTTCTTTTCGACCGATTTGACGCGGGCCACCGGGATGCCCTTGGGGAACCGGCAACCGACGCCGCTCGTGACCAGCACGTCGCCCACGTCGACTTCGTCGCGCCGCTCGGCCCACTCCACCCGCACCAGGTAGCGCGAGCGATCTCCCTCGCCGCGCACGAAGCCGCGCGCGCCGGTGCGCTCGACCACGACGTCCACGCCGAAGCCGCTGTCGACCGTGAGCTGCACGTCGATTTTTTCGCCGGCCACGCGCTGCACGGTGCCGACCGCGCCGTCCAGCGAGATCACCGGCATGTCAGGGTGGATGCTGGCGTGGGGGCTGTCGAGCGTGACGTGCGCCACGCGAAAAAACTCGGTGGTGTCCTTGCCGACTACGACCGCGCTCACCATCTCGTGCGGGATCGTGTCGCGCAGACCGAGCAGGCGCCGCAGGCGACGATTGTCGGCCTGGGCTTGCTCCAGCTCGCGCACACGCGCGGTGAGGCGCGCGTTTTCGTAGGCCAAGCGGTTGTTGTCTTGCTTGACGTCGACCAAGTAGACGTACTGGCTCACGCCGCTGGAGACGAAGCGCGCGACCGCCGACGCCATGTATTCGAGCGGCGCTCCCACGCGCGAGAGCGCCGACACGACCGGGTTCATGTCCTGCGGATTCCGGATGCTCGCTCTCAAGAAAAAGAACGGCACGCTCAACAACAGCACGACGATCGCCGTGTCTCGGATGCGTTTGAAGGAGCCCACCGCGCGGCCCTCAGCCGATCGTGACTTCCTTCAGGAGCTCGATGTGATCGAGCGTCTTGCCACTGCCGAGCACGACGCAGCTGATCGGGTCATCGCTGACCATCACGGGCAAGCCTGTTTCCTCACGCAAAAGTACGTCGATGTTCTTCAGCAGCGCGCCGCCGCCGGTGAGCACGACGCCTTTGTCTACGATGTCGGCGGCCAGCTCGGGCGGGGTGCGCTCCAGAGCCAACAGCACCGCTTCGACGATGGCGTTCAGCGGCTCCGCCAACGCCTCGCGGATTTCGTCGGAATTGACGGTCACGGTCTTGGGCACACCGGCCACCATGTCGCGGCCTTTGACCTCCATGGTCATCTGCTGCTCGAGTTGGTAGGCGTTGCCGATCGTGATCTTGATGCGCTCGGCGGTCTGCTCGCCGATGGCCAAGTTGTACTTGCGCTTCATGTACGCGACGATGGCCTCGTCCATCTTGTCGCCGCCGACGCGCACGCTTTGCGAGTAGACGATGCCGGCCAGCGAGATGACGGCGACCTCGGTGGTGCCACCGCCGATGTCGACCACCATGTTGCCGCTGGGCTCGGTGATCGGCAGCCCGGCGCCGATGGCGGCCGCCATGGGCTCCTCAATCAAGTAAACCTCGCGCGCACCGGCGCTCTCGGCGCTCTCTTTTACCGCGCGCTTTTCGACCTCGGTAATACCGAAGGGCACGCAGATGATGATGCGCGGCTTGACCAGGGTTTTCCGGTTGTTGGCGCGCTGGATGAAGTAGCGCAGCATCGCCTCGGTGATCTCGAAGTCAGCGATGACGCCGTCGCGCAGCGGCCTGATGGCCTGAATGTTCCCCGGCGTGCGGCCGAGCATTTCTTTGGCTTCACGACCCACCGCGAGCACGCGCTGCTCACCGCGGGCATCGCGCTGGACCGCAACCACCGACGGCTCGCAGCTCACGATTCCCTTACCCTTCAAATAGATGAGGGTAGTGGCCGTGCCGAGGTCGATGGCCAGGTCGCTCGAGAACAGGCCGTATAGCCAGTCGAAGATCATCGAATCGCAGGGGGGTGGTGAGGGTCAACCAAGCCGAGTCCGGCTGAAGTTTCACCCGAGCGCCACAGAGAGCGCCGGTCGTAGCACGTGGCCTGGTTCGGGCGCAACGCGGGCGTCTCGCTCGAGCCTGGCCGGTGGGCCGGCAATCAGGCTCGAACGGGTCAATCGTCGTCGGGATCGCTGTCCCAGTGGCGGCCGCCGCCGCCGCGTTCGCGTTTTCCTCCGCCCGCGGCGCCCTCGCCGCCTTTGCGGCCCTTCTTCTTTTTCTTGTCGGCCCAGTCGCTGCCTCCGCCGCCCGGAGGCGCCGGCGGACCGAAATTGCGAGCTCGTCTGCCGTCGACGGGGCGCGCGGAAGGATCACCCGCGGGTGCGTCAGGGGTGAAACGAGGCTCACCCCCGCCACCGGCGAAGCCACCACCGCCCGAGAATCCGCCTTCGCGCGG
>JBEQSW010000215.1:0-29240 GCA_040348565.1 Myxococcales bacterium
GGTTGTCGCGCGTTCTGCCGCTTTCGGCGCTGGCGGCCTGGTACAACAGCCCGGAATCGGCGTCGATGTAGCGAGAAAACTCGGCGCGCCACGCGGGCATGAAAGCGCGCGCCGGCGCGCCCACGGCGCAGTCGTGAAGGGCGATTGAGCCCGCGACCATGGCCATGTCCGATGGATACGCCTCACCCGGGTACGTCTCGATGAGCGCGTGCGGGGCGGCGGCCAGCCGGCGCGCCAGGGCTTCGGTCAGCTCGTCGCTCAGGCTGGCGTAGCGAGTTTCGTGGTGCAGGAGCCGTAGCATCGACAGCGCCAGGTTGGCGTAACCGAGGTAACCGTGACCATGGCCGTCGGCCAGATGCTCGAGACCGACGTTGCCCCAGGCCGCGCTGCCGAACGCGTTCGTTTCTCTCGCGACCAAGCGCGCAACGCTTTGCTCCATCGCCGGCACGAAACTCGCGCGCTCTTCGGGGTGGCGTAGCGCGACTTGCCCCAAGCCGAGCGTAGCCATCAGGTAGGTGCCGAACGCCCACTCACCGTCGAAACGCTCGCTACCGGTGTGAAATCGCTCGCTGCCAACTCTGGTCGATACGTCGTGCGCGACGCTGCGCGCGAGCTGGACCTCGGAAGGCGGATCGCTCAGGCTCGCACGAGGCACGACGTCAGCGCAGAGTGCGAGCACCCCAAGCCGCAAAACCCAGCCGTAACGTCGCGTTGCCATCAGCTCTGAGCATGCCTGGGCACGTCGGGAGCTCGCGAGGAGAGTGCGTGGAGAGCTCGTGGAGACGCGAAGTCGTTCGAGCGGGGGCGTGTGGCGTGCAGCGTCTGCGCGGGCGCGGGGAGGGCGCGCCACGCTATCGCGAAATCACTCAGGAAAATTGCCTAAACTTCCGCTGCGCTCCGGCGCTGATGCCAGCGCCGATCGCACATTCAGTCATTCAGTGATGATGCCCGTGGCCTTCGGTGCCGGTGGGGCCGTGGGGGTGGCCGTGGGCCATCTCGTCGGCGGTGGCGGTGCGGATGCCGGTGACCTCGACCTCGAAGTGGAGGGTCTTGCCGGCGAGCGGGTGTTGCGAGTCGACGATGACTTTGTCGCCCTCGACGGCAATGACCCAGATGGGGGCGTGCTCGTTGTTGGGGCCTTCGGCCATGAAGGTCATGCCGGGCTCGATGTCCATGTCGGGCGGGAAGGCCTTGCGCGGAATCGCGTCGGGCTCTTCGTCTTCGCGTTCGCCGTAGCCGTCTTCGGGCGAGACCACGATTTTGCCTTTGTAGCCAACGCCTTTGCCCTCGAGCGCCTTCTCTAGCCCGGGCACGATGTTGTCGGCGCCGTGCAGGTAGGCCATGGGCTCGTCGGCGGTGGAGGCGTCGAGCACTTCGCCGTCGTCGGCGCGGAGCGTGTACTGCATGATGACGACCTGGCCGTCGGCGATAAGCTGTTCAGGCATGCGGCACCACTTACCGCGAACTCGCGCGGCCGCCATCAGTTTTCGTGGCCGTCGGCGGGACCCGCTGGTTTGGCAGGCCGACGTACAAATCGGCCCCCCGAAAAGCTCGTCCGTGTCACGCTGTGGCGGCCGCCATGAGCTCTTTCGACCCCGTTTCCGTTCGTGCCATCGAGCGTCTGGCGCCTCGTGACGCCCCGAAGAACGTGCTGCTTTCGCACAGCGTGGGTTGGAAGGACGTCGAGGGCGAATGGCGGGTGCTGCACGAAGCGGCCGAGGTGCTGGGCGTCCGCGCGGCCGAGCGCTTGCTGGTGCAGGGGGCGCTCGGCGACTACGGCAACTGCATGACGCTCGCAAAAATGATCGTCGCGCCCGAGCTGCAGCGGCAAGGGTGGGGCGGCCGCATGCTCGACGAGCTGTTGGCGCGCGCCGACGCGCGTGGCGTGCCGGTCGGCTTGTGCGCGACCGACCAAGGGCGCCCCCTCTATGTTTCGCGACATTTCGAAGTCACGGGCGAGTTGGTGATTTTGATGGGAAAGCCGCGTCCGGGAACAGAGCCGGGGGGCTCCGTCGTTCCCCTGCCGGATGCGGAGCTTGCCGTGCAGCTGGACCGTCGATTTTCCGGTTGTGATCGCAGCCGCATGCTGCGCGCGCGCTACCGCGAAAGCTGCGCCCAGCTCGCCTTGGCGGGGGCCGAAAGTGGCTTCGGGCTCGCCAGTTTTCAGGGCGAGGGCACGCTGGTCGGCCCCATTTTGGCTGAAACGGAGCAGGGCGCGCGCCAGCTGGCGCAAGCGCTGTTCGCGGCCGCCTCCGGCCCCGTGCGCGTCGACGTGCCGAGCGAGCATGTCGCGTTTCGTCGCTGGCTCGTGTCGTTGGGCTTGGAAGAAAAGGCCGAGCGAGTCGAAATGGGGCGCGGCGGCCCGCGGCTGCCGTGGCAGGTGGCGCAGCGCTTCGCTCTGGCTACACAGGCGTGGGGCTGAGACGTGAGGCCGTGGCTCGCATCCGTGGGCGCCGTGCTCACGCTGAGCGCCGGCTGCCGCCACTCGGCGTCCACCGAGGCCTTGCCCAGCAGCTCTCCCTCCGCGAGCGCGCGCCCGTCCGCTCCGCTCGCCGCTAGCGTCGGCAACGTCGTCGATCTCGCCCCGCTCGTCACGAGCGACGTGCAAGCGCCCGGGCTGCGCGTTCAAACCGGCGCGCTCGGCGCGGCCGCGCGCTGGGGCTTCAGCAATCTTACGCTCGACCGGGACCGCACCAAGCTGGAGATCCGGCTGGCACCTAGCGGCGCGAATCTCGACAGCCTGCTGGTTCCGGGCGCCCTGGCGGCGGTCAACGGCGGCTATTTCGAAGCCGATTTTCGGCCTTCGACCTGGGTCGTCGCTAACGGGGTCGAGCTTTCGCCGAAGTCCGATACCTCGAAGGGCGGCGTGCTGGCGCTCGGCGCGGGTGGCTTGTATGTCGGCCCGGTTTCGGGGCTTGGCTTCGCGCCGGTGCTGGCCGTGCAGAGCTTCCCGTTGGTCGTCGAGGCCGAGGGCAAGGCCGGCGTCTACCGCGACGATGGGCGCCGTGCCGCCCGCACCATCGCCTGCTTGGTCGACGACACGCTGCACTTCATCGTGATCGCGGCGCCGCGCGGCGACGGCCCCACGCTGTTCGAAACGGCGGCGTTGCTGCGACAGCCGTCACCGGCCGGCTTCGGCTGCCGTCGCGCGCTGAACCTGGATGGGGGGCCGTCGAGCGGCGTTTGGTTCGGGCCGGCCGTGCACGCCAAGCCCCGCCCGCCCTTCGCCAAGGTCGGGTACGCGCTCGTGATTTTGCCGCGCTGAGCTGCTCACAACAGCGCGCGCGCGCGTTCCAGCAACACGTCGCGCTGGTTCTTGCTCGGGTCATCTACGACCTCGTCCAACAAGGCTTTCAAGATGCGACCGAGGTCCGGCCCCGGCTTCATGCCCAGCTCTTGCATCAGCACGCGCCCGTCGATGGCCAGGTCTTTGGTGCTGAACGCCGCGCCGGCCGCCAAGATGCGCTCGACGTGCGCTTTCAACGCCGAAAGGGCCTCCAAATCGGGGCTGGCGTCGCGGCCTTTGCCGCGCACGTCGGCTTCGTTCAACAAGTACAGATCCGGCACCAGCTCGGGCGTGACGCGGCGGATCCAGCGCCGCACCGCCGCGTCCGACCAGCTCGAGTCGTAGCAAATCAAGTGGTGTCGCACGAGGGCGACGATGTGCTGGCGTTCCTCGTTCGAGAAACGCAAGCGTGAGAGCAGCGGCTCGACCATCTCGGCGCCGATGCGCTCGTGCTCGTAAAACGTGTAGTCGTTGGTCTTGTCGCTGAACGCGCGCGAGCGCGGCTTGCCGATGTCGTGCAGCAGCGCGGCCACGCGTAGCACGGGGGCGCGCGGCGCGGAGTCGAGGCAGCTCATGGCGTGTCCCCACACGTCGAACGCGTGGTACTTGTTCTGCTCGCAACCGACCGACTCCAGCATCTCGGGCGCCGTGACCGCCAAAATGCCGTGAGTATTCATGAGCTCGAAGGCGCGGCTCGGTTTCTTCGCCTTCATCGTCTTCAGCCACTCGTCGCGAATGCGCTCGGCGCTCACCTTGCGGTAGCTGTCGAGCGACGGCTGGATGGCCTGCGCCGTGCTGGGCTCGATTTCCAGCTCCAACGTCGCAGCAAAGCGCGCGCCGCGCAGCACGCGCAGCCCGTCTTCGGCAAAGCGCTCGCTGGCCACACCTACCGCGCGCAGTAGGCGCTTGGCTAGATCTTGGGCGCCGTCGAACGGATCGATCAGCCGATCTTCGAGCACGTCGTAGGCGATGGCGTTGATGGTGAAGTCACGCCGCGCCAAATCGTCCTTGATGTCGTCGACGAAATAGACGGCGTCGGGGCGGCGCCCGTCGCTGTACGTGGTCTCTCCGCGCAGCGTGGTGACCTCGTACTGGCCGTCGCGCATCAGCACCGTGACCGTGCCGTGCTGAATGCCGGTTGGAATGACCCGCCGAAACAACTTCTGCACTTGCTCCGGCCGCGCCGAGGTCGCGATGTCCCAATCTCCGCGGTGACTGGCGTCCTCCGCGCTACCTTCTTCGCGCAACAGCTCGTCGCGCACGCAGCCGCCCACGAGCCAGCTGCGGTGCCCCGCCTCCTTCAAGCGTTGGCACAGCTCGCGCACTTCGCCGGGAACGCTGGCTTGGAGTTGTCTGGTTGAAATGCCGCCGCCGGTCACGCCCGGCCATCTAGCATGCTCTTTCACGGCTGCGGACCGCGCCGCGTTTTGAGCGCAGTCTCGGCCGGAATTCGTCGTTTCCACGACTCGCGACCCGGTGCTCGCGCTAGCTCACGAAACCGAATCTGCACCGCGGTCGCGCTAGGCGGGGACCACCTTCCCCGCACCCGACGCCCGTCTGCTGACGCCGCGGAAACGTCACGACAGCGTAGCCAGCGGTCGCTGCGTGGCAGTCGGTCCCACGTGTGGCGAAGCTGGTGGATGTGAGGCGAAAGGGCTTCAACCGGCGACAGCAGTAGTCTGATAAATAGCGAATCACAGCGACGAGGTCACACGGCTTCGCAACGCTGCACATCAACGAGCGCTGCGGCGCTTCGATCAAGGAGAGGGTTTCATGAACCGAATTTCGTGCTGGTTGCCGGCTGTCGTTTTGCTGCTCGGCTGTGGCTCGGCGGGCGACGGAGAGCCGGAAGCTACCGGCTCGCTCAGTCTCGCGCTCGAGACGAACGGCGTTACCCTGAACACCGTCACGTACACGATTACGGGCGCTGATTTCAGCCGCACCAGCGTCGTCGACGTGACGAAGAGCACGCGGATCTCCGCGCTGATTGGCGGCCTGCCCGAGGGCCATTTCGAAGTGGCGCTGAGCGCGACGGACGCCAATGACCCAACCATCAACTGCAGCGGCTCGGGTGCGTTCGACATCGTCCCGCGCCGGACCAGTAGGGCGTCGGTCAATCTCTACTGCCGACAAGACGCGACTACCGGCAGCGTCGCCATCAATGGCTCGGTCGTTCGTTGCCCCACGATCGACTCCCTTTCGGCCGAACCTTCGGAGACCACGGTCGGAGACACGATTGCGCTATCCGTCGAGGCGGAGGACCCTGACTCGCTCTATCGTTACTTGTGGACGATCAGCGACGGCACCCTCGCGGACGCGGACACGCCTCACCCGGAGCTCACCTGCACCTCGCCCGGAACCGTACGTTTGACCTTGGTCGTGCAGGGTGGCGGCGGATTGTGCTCGGACACGGCGGAGGCCACCGTTTACTGCACCCCGCCCGATTCGGACCCCCAGTCTCAGGACGATCCGAGCACGCCTGGTGATGATCGGATTGGGTATCTGGTTTGCGGCGCCGAGAGCTGTTTGCCGGGGTCTACCTGCTGCGCGGGCGACATCGGCTGCGCCGCCAGCCCCGAAGCGTGCCTCGCGGCCGGCGCGCCCGACTACCTCGGCTATCGAACCTGTGATGGTCCCGAGGATTGCGCGCCCACCGAAGCCTGCGCGGTGAGTCGGCACTGGGTCAGTTGCGGTCCCGCAACCTTCTACGGCGTCCTTTGCCACAAGGACTCGGATTGCGTATCGACGCCCGACAACCCGAATCCCTGCCAGCCCAACGGCTACTGCGACGGTCCGTTCGAGTGACTCAGCGGCATCGAGGTCCGCGGCGGCGGAGGTGAGCTCTGCGCTCCGCCGTGGCGCTGAGGCGGCGGCTACTTATCCCAGGGATTGACGATCTCGCCGCCGCCGATGCCGGCCTTCTTCTTGGGCTTCGACTCGGGCTTGACGTCGGGTGGGCCCCTCTTGATTGCCGGGCGAGCGACGCCGACGTTGCGGCTGGGCAGGCGCTCGAGCTTGGCCGTCTCGCGCGGCTGCGAGCCGTCCACGTTCAGCGCAAGCTCCTTGTAGCCGTCCATACGGACGCTGAGCATCAGCGTCTTGCCCTCTTCGACCTCGAGCAACACCGGGCTGGTGCCCAAGTCTTTGTCGCCTTGGTAGACGTGCGCTTCTTGCGGCACGACCGCCAGCGCTACTTGTCGCGTCAAGGTGAGCGGTTCTTGGGGCGCGGTGGGCGGGGTCACGGCCGGTGCGGCGGTGAGCGGGGCATTGGCGTGCCCTTCCGGTTGCGCGCGGCTCTGGCTGCTCTTGGCGAAGATGGCGCCCACGATGGCGATGGCGGCGGCAACGCCGGCCAGGCCCGCGATCAGCGGCCACTTGCTCTTCCGGCGCCCGCTTTCGGGTGATGCCGGCACGGGCTCCGGCATCTTTGGCTTGGCGAAATAGTCGGCGGGCACGTTGAAGCCGCCCGAGCGCGACATCATTTCGGGGACGGCGTCGGGCACGTTGCCGGCTTTGAGCTTGTCCAGATCGGCGATCAGGTCGTCCATCGACTGGTAGCGATGCTCGGGCCGCTTGGACAAACACTTGAGCACGATCGCTTCGAGGCCGGGCGGTACCTCTTGCGGCTGCGGTACGAGCGCGCGGATCGGAACCGGCGCTTTGTACATGTGCTGGGTCAAGATGCCCATGAAGTTGTCGGCGTCGAACGGCACGCGGCCGCTGGCCAGCTCGTACAAAATCACGCCGAAGGAATAGACGTCGCCGCGATGGTCGACGGGTTGTCCGGCGGCTTGCTCGGGCGACATGTAGTGAGGCGTGCCGAACACCGCGCCGGCGCGCGTGAGCTTGGCGCCTTCACCCGAGGTCGACACTTTGGCGATGCCGAAATCGAGGATTTTGACGAAGTCTTTCTCACCGCCGCGGTGGATGAGGAAGATGTTGTCCGGCTTCAAATCGCGATGAACGATGCCGGCCGCGTGCGCCGCCGACAGCCCTTCACCCAGCTGGCGCGCGATGTTGAGGATGCGCGGCACCGGTACCGCTTGCCCGCCCTCGACGATCTTGGTCAGCGGTTGCCCGACCAAGAACTCCATCACGAAGTAGGTCGCGCCGTCTTGAAACTGGCCGAAATCACTGATGTCGATGATGTGCGCGTTGCCGATGGTCGACGCCGACTTGGCCTCGTTCAAGAAGCGCTCGGTCACTTCGGTGTCGCGCGCCAAGTCCGCGCGCAGCACCTTCATGGCCACCTTCTTGCCGATGATGGTGTGTACGCAGCGGTACACCACGCCCATCCCGCCTTCGCCGAGCAGCGCTTCGACCTTGTAGCGGCCGTCGATGGTGGCGCCCAGGTACGGGTCCTGGCGCATCATCTTCAAGCGAGAGCTCGTGACCTCTTCGCTGTCGGGGAACGAGATGCTACCGGGCGAGATCGTGACGACCTTCAAGCCCGCTCCGGGCGCGCTGGACGGAGCGATCTCGGTGACTTGCTGAGACGCGGGCAGGGCGGGCGTGTACTGCGTGCCGGGCAACGGAGCACTGGCGGGGCCGGTGCCCGAAGCTGGTCCTACGTTCGAGGTCCAGTCGCCGCTCGAGCCGACGTTGCGCACGGGTCGCGGCGGAACTTTGGGCATGGGCTTGTTCTGATCCGTCATCGACTCGCTCAGTGCTTCTTACGTCCGGCGCGCGCCGCCGCTCTAGCCGCTTTACTGCGCCCCCCTGCATAGTCCAGATACAGCGAGGATTCCACCATGGCTACAATTGGCCTGGCTGGTTGTCAAAACCGGCCATTTCTTCCGCGCTCTCCTCTGCAAGGTGTGGGCCCGAGCCCCTGATTTGAATAAATCGCGGATCCGCCGCGATCGCTTCCAGTCGGCTGTGAACGGGGGTCCGCAATGGTTGCAGGGGAACGACACGTTGCGCCAGCACGCCTGCGCGCAGGTGCAGTCGCGAAAGGTAGGTAAGCCGTGCACGCGACTCGAGCAAAAGCTGCTACAGCGGCGCTTGATGGGTTTCCCGCTCGACTTGGCGCTGCGCTACATGGGCTCGAAAAAGCGCGCCTTCATCTCGGTTGGAACGATGTTCGCAACCCTGGGTGTGGCGCTGGGTGTCGGCGCGCTGGCGACCGTGATGAGCGTGACCGGCGGCTTCCGCGCGCAGTTTCGCGAGAAGGTGTTGGGCGTCAACGCGCACGTGCTGGTGCTGAAATACGCCACCGACTTTCGCGAGTACCGCCAGGTGATGGAGAAGATGAAGGCGGTGCCGGGTGTCACCGGCGTGGCGCCCTTCGTCATCAATCCGATGATGATCACCCACGGTGATCGCACTGCCACCGGCGTGCTGCTCAAAGGCGTGGACCCGAGCAAGGTGCAAGCCGTGCTCGATCTGCCGCGCCACATCGTGGAAGGCTCGTTGGAGGGTCTGCGGTTGGCGGACGCCAAGCCGCCGGATCGCCGACGCAAGGGACTGATCGACGACGCGCTGGACACGAGAGCGCGCGGCGACGGCGACCCGCTGCCACCGCTGCCGAGCTCGGCCGGCTCCGCCGCTGCGTCCGCCGCGCCGAGCAGTAGCAGCGCACCCTTGCCCAAAGGCTCGGCGCTCAAGCAGATCGAAGAAGTCGTGCGCGCGGAAGCGCCCGATCTGGATTCGCAGGCCAGCCCCTACAGCGAGGCGCACGGCGGCAAGAAGGCCATGGCTCCCGGTGGCCAGCCGGCGGCGGCCGCCAGCGACGATTTCGTGGTGCCCGAAGGTGGCCCCGTGGGCAACATCGTACCCGACGGCGGCTACGCGGGAGAGCTGCCGGAAGACGACGAGCTGCCTCCGGAGCTGAACGTCGATCCCTGTCGCGATCCAGTGGCGATCAAGAAGCTGCCCGGCATCGTGATCGGCATCACCCTCAAGCACAACCTCGAGGTCAACATCGGCGATTGCTTGCAGGTGACGAGCCCGACCATCGGCTTTTCGTACTCGCACGGCAACATGCGCGCGCCCGTGGCCAAGCAGTTTCGGGTCACGGCCGTGTTCGACGCCGGCTTCGACCAGTACGACTCCAAGCTCGTCTACACCGATCTGTACGAGGCCCAGGCCTTCTACGACACCGGCGACAGCGTCACCGGCGTCGAGATGAAGGTGAAGGACATCGAGACCGCGCGTGACGTAGCGCGCGACATCGACCGCCGGCTGGCCAACGGCGTGTATCACACGCTCGACTGGGAAGAGCTGAACCACGGCTTGTTCACGGCCCTGCGCATTCAGCAGCTGCTGATGAGCCTGGTCCTGGCGCTGATCATCGTGGTCGCGGCGTTCACCGTGATCGCGACTTTGATCATGGTGGTGCTCGACAAGAAGAAGGAAATCGCCGTGATCAAGGCGATGGGCGCGTCGAACAGCGCCGTCTTGCGGGCGTTTCTGTATCAGGGCGGCATCATCGGCGTGTTCGGCACCGCCTTTGGGCTGCTGCTGGGCGTAGTCGTGTGCAAGCTCTTGTTGGTGTACGCGCTGCCGCTCGATCCCAAGGTGTATTTCATCTCGCACTTGCCGGTGCAGGTGCGGCCGATCGAGTTCGTGCTGGTCGGCGTGTTCGCGATCTTGGTCTGCCTGGTTGCGACCATTTGGCCCGCCGTGCACGCCTCGCGGCTCCGGCCTGCCGAAGCGTTCCGGGAGCAGTAGCCCCAAGCTTTCCCCGGTGTTCGTGGCGCGCGGGCCTGACACGGCCCTGACGATTTGCCTCACCCTTCGCGACGTCGCCAGCGCGTTTTCTGCGGCAATTCGACGGGTCCGGAGCTTGCAGAACCTTGGCTCGAGGTTCAACCGTGAGAAATCGAAAGACACAATCGGCACTGGTGATGGCAGGCGCGGCCGTGGGCGCCGCCGCGGCGACCTGGCTCGGCAAGCGACGCCTGACGTCGGTCCCCACGCGCGAACGGATGATCGAGCCGGAGAGCGCGGAGCTGCCCCTGGGTCGCAGCGCCGACCCCGAGATCGACGAGAGCCTGTCCCGCACCAGGTTGCCGCAGGACCGGACTTCGGGGTCCACCTTGCTGGCGAGCGAGCGGCGCTTCACCGATGAATCGACCACCGACGCCTCTCTGGACGAAGTTTGGAATTCTCTGCCGGGCATCGCCGAGGGTGAGCAGTCGGAAGGCTACGACGCCGTCTCGCCGGAAGATCTGGGAGCGGTCTGGCTAGAGCGGGCGACCCAGACCACGCACGAAGACCGACCCCACGGCAGTGATCCGAACGAGGTGCCGGCGCTCGAGGACTTGCTGGTGAGCGAGGCCACTATGTCTACGTCGCATCAGGACGGCGAAGTCGACGACGACGAGGACGAGGACGAGGACGACGAAGACGAAATCGCCGACGACGAGCTGGACGAGCGCTGAAAGTCGGCGTTCGGATTTAAGGGGGAGGCCTGGTTTGGCTGCCCAGCTGGGCAGCTCCCTAAGAGTCTTTGGCCGACGCCCTCGGAGCAGGTGCTAGCTCGAATCTAGCGTTGTCGGGTGCTACTCGTGTGGCATGCCTCGGTGCGCGCCGTGAGCGGCCGCTAGCGGCGATCTAGCGGCAGCGCGAGCCAACCTGGCGCTCCTCTTTTGAAGCGGACCGTCAGACCGCGCGCGCCATGACCATGAGAACAGGATCGGAGCCGGGCCCAGGGCTCGAGCTCGCGGGCTCCGTGAGGCTCGTCGAAAAACTCGGCGAAGGCGGCATGGGCAGCGTGTGGACGGCGCAACACCTGGCGTTGCACACGTTGGTGGCGGTGAAGTTCCTGGCCGGACACATGGCGCAGGACGCGGCCGCGGCGGCGCGCTTTCAACGCGAGGCCATGGCCGCCGCGCGCATCAAGTCGCCGCACGTGGTGCAGATCTTCGACCACGGTGTGTCGGCCGAGTTCGGCCCGTACATCGTGATGGAGCGGTTGGAGGGCGAAACGCTGTCGGCGTTCGTGCATCGACACGGTCGGCTTTCACCCACCTACACCGCCAAGATCCTGTCGCAGCTGTGCCGCGCGCTCAGCAAGGCGCATGCCCAGGGCATCGTGCACCGCGACATCAAGCCGGACAACGTGTTCCTGATCGACCCCGAGCACGACCCGTTCGTGAAGGTGCTCGACTTCGGCATCGCCAAGAACCTGCAGGACGAGCTGAGCGTGACCTCGACCGGCAGCATGATGGGCACGCCGCACTACATGAGCCCCGAGCAGATGATGAGCTCCAAGCACGTCGATCTGCGCGCCGACTTGTGGGCGACGGCGGTGCTGGCGTACCACGCGCTGACCGGGCAAGTACCGTTCGACGGCGAGACGTTCGGCGCGGTGGCCATCGCGGTGACGACTGCCGAATTTGCCCCGATTTTCGCCAAATATGGCGTGGGCTCGCCGGCGTTGGACGCGTGGTTTGCGCGCGCTTTGGCCCGCGACATCAACGCGCGCTTCACGTCCGCCGACGAGCTGGCAGAGACTTTTGCGCGCGCCACGGGCGGTTGGTCCGGGGACGTGGGCGCCACCGGCTCGGGCCAGCGCGTCGTGCAAGCCTCGACCCTCGATACTTCGCCGCACCAAGGGCCCACGTTTGCTGGCGTCAGCAATACGCTGCCGCGTCGCGGCTCGGGGCGACTCTACGTGGTCGGGGGACTGGTAGCGCTGGGAGCGGCCGGCTTGCTCGGCTTGTTGCTGTTGAGAACGCCGGAGCCTTCGCCTCCGGTGATTGCGGCCACGGGGGTAAGCGCGAGTCCTCCGCCGAATGAATCGCCCGCGGCCCCGCCCAAGCCGAGCGCGGCGCCCCCGGTGGAGGCGCCGATCGCCGTCGTGTCGAGCGCGCCGGCCCCGAGCGCGTCTGCGCCCGTACCGCACCCGCGCTCTGCCGTGACCGTTGGCCCAAGAGCGAAACCCAAGACCGGCGGAACGGTCGCACCGCCGCCGGCTTCCAACCCAGCCCGACCCGATCGCGGCTTTTAGCAGCCTCATGACTCTCAACGATTTGCTTCGCGGGGGCCGCGCCATTCGGCTCGGTCTGCTCTTGATTCTGCTGCACACCGCCTCCGCCTGGGCTGCACCCAGCGCGGAAGAGCGCGAGCGCGCGCGAGCTTTGATGGACTTGGGCGACGCGCGTTTCGAGGCGAAAAACTACGCCTCGGCTCTGGAGCAATACCGCGCCGCCGACGAAATCATGGGCGTTCCGACGACCGGCATCGAAGTCGGGCGAACGCTCGAGCGCCTGGGCCGGTTGCTGGAAGCGCGTGACGTCTTGCGGCGCGTGTCGGAGTTTCCGCAGCGAGCGGACGAGCCGCGTCCGTTTGCGAGCGCGCGCCAACGCGCCGACCGTCTGCTGGGCGACATTGCGCCGCGCATTCCGCGAGTCACCTTGCAAGTTGCGGGGCTGCCGGACGGCACGACTCCGCAAATCACTTGGGACGGCCAAGCCATCGACGCCGCGCGCATCGGCGGCTACCTGGAGGCCAACCCGGGGTTGCATCACGTGGTCGGAACCGCGCCCGGTTTTCCGGACGTGAAGCGCGATGTCAGGCTGGCCGAAGGCCAAGCGTTGCAAGTGGTGCTCACGTTCGGCGAGGCGCCCGCGGCAGCGCCGGCCGGCTCCGGGCCTACGGAGCCGAAGGCGTCGCCGGCACCCGCGACCGCGAAGCCGCACCAGCCGACGCTGCTGTGGGTAAGCTTGGGAGTTGCGGCGGCCGGAGTGGCGGCCGGCAGCGCGACGGGCGTGTACTCGCTGTCGCTCACGCACAGCGCGAAGCAACACTGCCAAGGCAACGCCTGCGCTCCACAAGCCAAGCGCGATATCGACGGGGCCAAGACGTTCGCCAACGTCTCCAACGTGGCGTTCGGGGTGGGGATCGCGGCCTTGGGCGTCGCGGCCTGGCAATTCTTTTCGCACCGGCCGAACAAACAGAGCGAGGAGCCACCGAAAGCGGCGCGCATCGAAGCACAGGTCGGCTTCGGCAGCTTGGGCGTCAGGGGGGCATTCTGATGGTCGCTCGCAAGGGCTTCGGAGCTTCTACCCTGGGCGCGGTGCGCGCTTGGCTGGGCGTCGTGGGCGTGCTGCTCGGCTGCCAGGTGCTGAGCGGCGTCGACGACTTGCACATCGTCTCGCCCGGTAGTGCGGCGGGTGAGGCGACGGGCGGCTCGTCCACGACCGCCGGCGCGGCGGCGGTGGGCGCGAACGCTGCCGGCGGCAACGACGGTGTCAGCAACGGCGGCTCGGAAGCGGGCGGAGCCGCAACCTGCACACCCGGCTCGTGCGACGAAGGCCAGCTGTGTCGCGACGGCAAGTGCATCGAGCCGTTGGCAGACGCCGACAAGGACGGCATCGCCGCCGGCAGCGACTGCGACGACACCGACCCGGATGTCGGCATCAGCGCCGACCGCGATTGTCAGAGCCCTTGCGCGATGGGCGTGGAGCACTGCGTGATGGGAGCGTGGGCGGCCTGTGACGCCCCCACCGAGTGCTCGTGCAAGGCCGGCGAAACCCGCGACATCGACTGCGGCAACTGCGGTAAACGACCCCAGCTCTGCAACGGCAAGGGGGTTTGGGAATACAGCGGAGAGTGCGCCGCCGAGGGCGAATGTAGCCCCGGAGCCAAAGAAGACCGCGGAGCTTGCGGGCAGTGCGGCACGCTTTCGCGCACGTGCCTGGAGTCCTGCAAGTGGGACGGCGACGTGTGCAGCGGAGAAGGCGTGTGCGCGACCGGAGACACCGAGTCGGAGCCCGAGAGCTGCGGCACCTGCGGCGAAGAGCACACGCGCTCGCGCAATTGCGACAATAGTTGCGCCTGGAGCGACTGGAGCGCCTGGGGCGCTTGCAGCACGACCCCCGGCTGCACGCCCAACGCCAACGACAGCGAAACCGAAGCTTGCGGTAATTGCAGCTCTGGCTCACACAAGCGCGGCCGCACCTGTTCCGCCACTTGCTCGTGGGGTGGTTGGGGGGCTTGGGGCTCGTGCACGGGAGCGACGGGTTGCCAAGCGGGGACCAGCCAGAGCGAAGACGGCACCTGCGGCAACTGCCTCACTGGCACCCATACGCACCTACGGCAATGTACCGCGAGCTGCGCGTGGGCGGCGTGGGGCGCATGGGGTGGCTGCAATGGCGGCAGCGTGTGCGCCCCCAACCAAACCGAATCTGGCTCGCAGACTTGCGGCAACTGCGGCAGCGGCATGCAAACGCACTCGCGCACGTGCAGCGCCAGCTGCGGTTGGGGTGGGTGGAGCGGCTGGGGCCCGTGCACAGGCCAATCTGGCTGTTCGCCGGGCTCGACCGACAGCGACAGCCAGCTGTGTGGGCAATGTCCGGTCGGCACCGAAACCCGCACCCGCACCTGCAATGGCAGCTGCGGCTGGGGCAATTGGGGTGGCTGGTTCGGCTGCGACGGCACCTATTGTCCGAACGGAGTCGACTGTTGTCCGTGCACCACGCTGCCCAATTGCCCCTAACCGGGCGGCGCGCGCGGCGCTTCGACGACGTTGCTATCTTCGTCGTGGCGCTGGCGGTGCGGCTGCTGCACGCTCGCTACGTTGCGCGCACGCCGTTCTTTGCCGGGCCCGTGATCGACGCCTTCAGCTACCGCTCGTTCGCCCAGCACATCGCGCAGACGGGAGATTTTGGAGCCGCCTTCTATCAGCCGCCGCTCTATCCGGCGTTCTTGGCGTTGCTGTTGCGCGCGGGGCTCACCTCGCCGTGGGCGCTCGCGGTGGTGCAATCGGTTATGGGCGCGCTGACGGCGGTTTTGCTGGCCCACAGCGCTCGGCGGTTGTGTAGCCAAAGCGCCTGGGCGCGCGCTTGCGGCTTGCTGTGTGGGCTCGGGGCGGCGCTGTACGGACCGCTGGTGCTGTTCGACGTCGAGCTGTTGCCGCCGTGCTGCGTCGACTTGCTGTTCGCGGCGGCGTTGGCGCTGAGCTTGCGGGCCGGCAAGTGGGGACTGAGCGACGCCGGGCTTGGCCTGGTGCTGGGCCTGGCGGGCGTGGGCTGGCCGCCTTTTGCGGCGTTTGTGCCCGCTTTTTTGCTCCTGCGCGCTCGGCAGTGGCCGGGCCAGCGGCTGAAGCTTTCGCTGCTGGTGTTGGCTTGTGCCGCGCTGCCGCTGGCGTTCACAGCGCGCCACAACGCCGAGCAAGGCGGGGCCGGCGTCGTCGTCTCGTACAACCTGGGCGTCAACCTGTGGCTCGGGAACAACCCTGCGTGGCGTGACACGTGGCGTGCGCGCCCCGGCGCTCGCTTCGAGCCCGAGCTCGAGCGCCCCGACCGCGAGGGGGTCACGACGGCGGCGGCGCGCTCCGCCTACTTCACGCGCGCCGTCGTCAAAGACGTCGTGAAGCGACCGCTGGCGGCGCTCGCGCGTACGGCCGAAAAACTGTTCTACGTTTGGCACGGGCGCGAGCTCCGGCGCGACAACGACATTCAGCTGCTGCGTGATGCCTCGCCGGTCTTGCGCGCTTTGCTGTGGGAGCAGGGCGTACTGTTTCCTTTCGGCATCCTGGCGCCGTTGGCGCTGTTGGCGCTGTGGCGTCGGCGCGTCGAGCCGCAGGTGCGCTACTTGGCGGCGGGGGCGGCGCTGTACGGCTTGCTTCTGGCGGTTTTTTTCGTGTCGTCGCGCTATCGGTTGCCGCTGGCGTTGCTGCTGCTGCCGTTTGCCGCCGATCAAGCCTGGTTCTTCGCGCGCTATGGGCGCCAACAGCCGCGGCTGCTCTGGGCCGGCGGGGCCCTGTTGCTGCTCTGCAATTTGCCGAACCAATTCGGTCAAAGCTTCGCGGCGTCGCCCGCCGAGCGCGGCATCTTGACGGCTCATGCCTGGCGCAATCAGGGCAATGCAGAGGAAGCCGACCGTCTTTCGGTGGAGCTGGCGGCACGTTTCCCGAACGATCCGGACGTGCGCATGCTGCGCGCCGAACAGCTGCTCGCCGCCGGCGACTGCAGCGCGGCCGCGCCCCATCTCCAGAAGACCATCGAGCTTGCGCCGCGCACGACCGCGCCGCGCATCTTGCTGGCCGACTGCTGGGACCAGCTGCGCGACCCCCGCGCCGCCATGCGTGAGTACGCCAACGTGTTGGCGCTGCATCCGTATCACCCGGTGGCGCTAAAGCAAGTCGGCGCGCTCTATCTGCGCGAGCGGCAACCGCGCCAAGCCGCGGTGTTGTTGGCGCGGTTCGTGGCGTCTGGCTACCGCGATCCGGAGGTGGCCGGTTGGCTAGCGCGTTTGGGGAACGATCAGGTCCGCCAGCGAATGGGCCGCGCTGGTTTGTAGACGCACGTGAGACCGGTCGTGATCGCGTCGTCCAAGTGCTCGCCCAAGGTTGGGTGAACACTGCGCACGCGCGCGATGGCGTCGCGCAAACGCGCGGTGACGGCCTTGCGCGCCCGCTCGGCGTCGCTGGGAAACGCGCGGCGGCGCATGCCCAGTCCGGCCGCCGCGGACAGCTCCGCCAACAGGGCCTGGCGCTCTTCGCCCAGCTTGCCTTGGCGGGCCAAGTCGCCGTGGGCCTCGGCCTCGCCCAGCTCGGCGTCGATGTCGCGCAGGCGCTGTCGAAACTCGCGGCGCGCTTGATCGTCGAGCAACGGCTGAGTCGAAACGTGGGAAGCGACGTTGGGCACGCCCTCCGCCAGGGTCAGCGCAGCGATACCGGTGCCGGGGTTTTGCACCAGGGTTGCGATGTCGGCCAGGCCTTTGGCGTGTTTCAGGTGCTGGCGACAACCGGCCCAGCCGATGGACCAGACGTCGCCGTTGCGCACCAGCTCGGCCTCGGCCCCGCGCTCGCGGATGGGCTCGGCCGAGTCGTCGATGTTCAGGAACTCGAACACCGAGTCGAGCACGTTGCCCTCCTCGAACCACGGTAAGTGGACTTCACCCTCGAGGGTGACCATGGTTGCGCCCGGAATGCGCGCCGCCAGCTCGCGCCCTGCGTCCAACGGCACCGCGCGGTCTTGCCGGCGATGAATGACCAACGTTGGCGCCTTGATCTTCGGCGCCAGCTCACGGACGTCCAGCTCGTACATCAACGACAGCAACTGCGCGGCGGTTTCGGCCGAGGTCGCGGCGTATTGGCGGCGGGCTAGGCGTCGGGCCGTTTCTTCCGCCACCGCCGGCGCGATGATGGTGGTCAAGGTGCGAGAGCCGAGGCGCCAGTGCGCTCGCATCAGCTCCACCAGCGCACGTTTGACCTCGGGCGGCGCCAGCCGGGCGCCGTCGGCGAAGCTGCCATAAAGCACCAGCCGCGACACCAGCTGCGGCTCGAGCGCGGCCAGCGCTACCGCAACCGCGCTGCCGAACGAGCCGCCGAGGAGCACCACGGGCTCGCTCGTCACCTGCTCGATGACGGCCTTGAGCTCGCGCAGCTCGCGCTCGAGCGAGAACTCGGCGCGCGTTCGCTCGCTCAGGCCGACGCCGGTGTGGTCGTAGCGCACCAGCGTGAAGTGCGCGGCGAGCCGGTCGTAGAACGCGCGCAGGGTGGGCTCGTCCACATCGCGCTCCAGGTCGCTGACCAGCGGCGGAGCGAGCACCATCACCGGGCCGGAGCCCTGCACGGCGAAAGCGATCCTGGTTCCAGGGCCAACCGAACAAAACTTGATTTGGGGTCTCGTCTGCATGGGCGAACGCAGCTCGTCCGGGGCTCCAGCAAGCGTCGTGCCCGGCTCGACCGGCGGAAAAATCGCGTCTGCGCGGCCTTTATCACGCGCGCGCGCACGGCCGCGCAGCGCGCGCGCACGGCCGGGTCACTCGCCGGAGTCGCCCTCCAGGCCCCATTTTTTCAGCAGGCGATGCAGGGCGTGGCGGCTGCTCAGGCCGAGCTCGCGCCACACCTTGTCCTTCACGCCGTCGTGGCGAGCCAGGCTCGCGCGCACTTCTTCGAGGGTGAGCGACTGGAGGGGACGAGGTTCCGGCGCTTCTTTCAGCTCTGGGCGCAGCTCGGGCGTCAGCTCCAGCGTGTCGCCGCGGCTGGTCTGCAGGCTGCGCCAAAGGAGCGCCTCCAACTCTCGGACGTGGGTGGTGTAGGGGTGCCGCAACAGCGCGCGCATGAGCTCGGCGCTGAAGCGCGGCTCGCCCGTCGCTCCTGAAACCGACGTCAAGAAGCGTGCGGCTACGGCCGGATCTTCGGCCGCGATGCGGCGTACGATCTGCCGCGCCAAGAGCGGCACGTCTTCTAGACGCTCGCCGATGCCCGGTACGTCGATCCGGAGCGGGAAGCGAGCCACCAAGTCGAGCTTCAGCTCGCTCAACGCGCGGTTGGTAGCCGCCACCAGCCGCACGTCGGTGACGCGAGGCCTGGCGTCGCCCAGCCGCTGGTATTCTCCGGCGTCGAGCACCCGCAGCAGGTGCGCTTGCAGCTCGAGAGCGAGCTCACCCATCTCGTCCAAAAATAGCGTCGAGCCGTCGGCTTTGCCCAGCAAGCCCGGCCGCTCCGGCATGCCCACGTTGGGATAGCTGGCGATGTTGCCGAACAGCTCCGCGTCGATCAAACCGGAGGGCAACGTGGCGGCGCTGCGCGCGATCAGCTCGCGCGCACGACGGGAGGAACCGCGGTGAATGCCGCGCGCCACCAGCTCTTTGCCGGTGCCGCTGGGGCCGGTGACGAGCACGTGCGCGGCGCGGGCGGCCGCGAAGGCGATTTGCCGGCGCACCTCCCAGCACGCCACGCTCTCCCCCACGACGCCGTCGGCATCGGGCAGGCCGAAGTCGTGCACGGTGGTGCCGGCAGGCAAGCGGCGCGGGCGCAACACGCACAAAAATTGATACAGCCCGCGCACTTCCAGGAGCTCACCGGGCCGCACGACGGCCTGGGTGAGCTCCTGCCCCTTGAGCACGAGCGGTCGCTTACCCAGACACTCGACGGAGACGGCGTCGTCGTCGACCCGCTTCAGCTTCAAGTGTTGACGCGACAAGAACGGATTGCGAAGCGGAGCGGTCTTTTGATTGGCCCCTGGCCGTTGCCGGACCAGCAAGGCGCGCGCCTCCGCGGCTTCGCTGTCACGCCCGAAAAAGGCTGCGTGACGGTCGACGAACAGCAGCTCGCCCACGCGCTCGGGCTCCTTGTCGGCCCAGACCAAGACCAGCGCTGGGCTCGGCGGCTCGAGCTCCGGCGGTGCTCCGAGCGAGTCGCCACCATCGAGCGTCGCCGTGATGGTGTTGGCGCGGGTCATCCCACTGGCATCCTAACCGAGAACGCGGTCCGGCCCCCACTCGACAAAAACGGCTCGACGGAGCTTGGCGTCACGGCCGCCTGGCGCAGCGAAAGCCGAGCGAGCGATTTTCCGCGGTCGGATCTCGCCCTACTCGCGCCGCGGCCCGAAGCTCGACGTAGCGTCCGCGCCAGGAGCCGCCGCGGACAGCGCGCCGGGCTCCCAAGCGTCCGACGTCGAGCGCGACCGGATCGGTTTGCACTCCGGCCGTCGCCCACACGCCTTCGTCTTCGGCGTTGAACCAATCGAGCATCCATTCACTGAGATTGCCCGCGAGATCGAGCACGTCGTTCTCGCTATTCGGGTCGAGCGCAAGCCTGTCCCGGCTGCCACCGCCGGCTGGCAGCACGCCGCCCGGGTTGCCGGAAGGCCGGCAGGCGCCTTCGAAGGTGGCGTACACGCCGAAGCCCGCGCGCGCCGCGACCGCGTCGTCGCAGTTGGGGGAGTCGTCGCCCCAGACGTACCTCTGCTCTCGCCCGCGACCGCTGGCCATAAATTCGAACATGGCCTCGCTCGGGAGATCGCGGCCTCGGGCCTGGCAGTAGGCGCGTGCGGTTTCCCACACCACCGCGTTTACCGGTAGCGCCGCCTGCGTATCCGCCGGATCTTCGTCCGAAGCTTGCAGCGTGAACGTCGAATAATCGTCCTCCGCCAAGCCTCGGTTGCTGCCGCTCCAAAACGGCGGCAATGGGGCTTGGGCGGCGCTGAGCTCGGCTTGGGCGGCGCGCAGCTCGGCCACCGTGACCTCGTGCGTGTCGATGAAGAAGGGCGAGACGACGACGAGGTGCTCGCGCTCGGCGTCTTGCACGTCCGTGTCGTTCTTCAGCTCGGGATCGCCCATCCAGAAGGCTCCCCCGGGGACGCAGATTTCGCCGGCTTGCGGCGGCTCTCCGCACGGAACGGCGGCGGCGCCGGGCCATGACCCGACCGCGGCTTCCGTCGGAGCCGCTTCGGCGCTGACTGGCTGCTCGATCACGCCGGGGTGCTCGGTATCGTCGACCCGCAACGTCACGCGCAAACGCTTGATGCCGTCCACGTCCACCGTGGGCAAAAGTAGTGTTTGATCGATGCAGCTGGAAGGCGCCGGCAGGCCTGCCCTGGCGTTGGCGGCGCGATACAGGCGCGCGCGCGCCGCGAACCCGGACTCATGCGTCGGCGGGGCGATGCCGATGGAAATGGGGCCGTTCTGGAACAAGCCGCGGTGGACGGCGAAGTCACGTCGCACGGGCGCGTCGTCGTCGTCGAGCTGTTGGCTGCTTCCGACGTCGATGCGCAGATGGTCGAACAAGGGCGGAGGATCGAGCGGATCGAGGCTGGTGCCAGGCGCAGGTGGCAGGGGCGCGTCGGTGGCGATGAACAGCAAGATTTGCCCCTGCGGCGGCAAGCTTTCCGGTTCTGCGCTGCAGCCTGTGAACAGCAGCCAGCAAACCAACGTCGCGCTCGGCCGAAAGCTCATGGCGTGCCCACCGAATAGACGCAGCGCAGCCCCACCCACGGGTCGACGCCCGCGACCGCGCCACCGATGCGCAGCGCCGCGCGAGTGCCCGCCGCTGGGCTCCGCCAAGAACCGCCAGCGATGGTGCGCAGGGGCGCTTCGTCCTCGGTGCACTCCGGAGCCAAATGCGGCTGAGACTGCCAGCAGGCGTCCGAGTACGCGCGATGGCTGTCGCGCGTCCACTCGGCGACGTTGCCGCCCAGACCGACGACGCCGCACGGGCTGCGATCGAAGCTGGACCACGGCTCGGCGTCCACGGCGCTGGGTCCGAAGGCGTGGAGGGCGTCGTAGCAACTGGAGCTGCCGCGGCTGGGCTCGAGCCAGCGCCCGAACACGACCTGGTCGCAGGTGGGCGCTTGCTCGCCCCACGGATAGGTGCTTTCGAGCTCGCGCTCGGCGGCCGAAGCCACGTATTCACGCTCGGCCACGCTCGGCAAGCGGCCGCCTTCCAAATCGCACAGCGCGCGGGCGGTGAGCCACGAAACGCAGGACAGCGGCAGCGCCTCTTGGCTCGGAAACAGGCTCGATCCGTCGAGACCTTCGTTCCAGGTGCAAGCCCGGGTGAGGTCGTCGGTGTCCAACGTCACCGGCTCGAAGTTGTTCAACGGTCCCGCGTCGGGCGGCACGAAGCCGCGAGCGCGCGCGGCGCGGTAGCGCGCCACCGAATATTCGTAGCGATCCATCAGGAACGTCGGAATCGTCGCCAGCCGTTCCGGGCTGCCGTCGTCGGGGTCGCGCGCAATCAACGTCGGATCGCCGAGCACGAAGGTGCCGCCCGAAACGCAGACCCGATCGTCGTGCAGCTCGGGATGGGCGTGGGGCACGGCGTCGCTGGCGCAGGCTTGGCTCTGATACTTGGACCACGTGCCCACGGCGCTCGAGCTGGAGTGCAGGCGGCCCGGCAGCAGCGGCTGTGGCTCTACCGGCAAGAGCTCGGTTTCGGTGTCCACGCAGCTCCGCCCACCGGCAAGATCGGCCATGCTGCCCATGCATTCACCGTCCAGCAGCACCCGCGCGGTGGTTCGTCGCTGCGGCTCGACGTCCAAGCGCAGCAGGCGATCGACGGTCAAATGCGGCTCCGGCTCGCTTTGCGGAGTAACGTCGATGCCGTCTTCGAGCAGCCGCGGACCGTTGTCGAGCAGCTCCCCTCCACCCGCGACGGGTTCGGTGCTTTGTGATTCCGGCTGCTCGAATTGCAGCGTCACGTCCATCGGTCCCGGGGCGACGTTGCCGATCAGAGCGAAGTATTCGCCCGGCTCCAGCTCCTGATTCACGCCCGCCAGGTTGCCGAGCTCACGTTGCTCGTCGTCGTTGCAGGCAAGCTCGCTCTCGGCGGCCTCGCAATTGCTGCGCAGGCTGAGCACGGTGTCGGCCACCGACGCCCACTCCACGCCCGGCTGGGCGCTCGTGACCGCCACGCGATACCGGCCCGGAACCTCGACCGACAAGCGAAACACGGCCAGTCCGCTGCGCGTGCGCTTGGTGTAGCCACCACCGGCCGCCTCGCAGCTGAGCTGGTTGCCGCCGAAGGCCTCGCCGCGCAGGCGCAAGGCTCCGCTCTGCCCGGCATTCAACAGCGGCGCGTCGCGACAAGCCTGCTTCAGCGATTGGCTGACGGCCGGTGCCTCGAACTCCGGCCGCTCGGCGAACTGCTCGCCGCGGTAATCGCGCAGCCGGCCTTCCAGGTAGCCGCGCACCCGCAGCCACGCCGTGCGGCGCTGGTCCGGAGAGTCGTTGTACAGGCTGAAGCTCAGCGGAAAATCGTCGGCGGCGGGCGTGGCCTCATCGCGCGAAACCAGCCAGCGCCGTTCCGAGTCGAACAAATCGAAGCGGACCCGCGACAGTGTTTGCGGCACTCGCAGGTTGGTGTCCACCTCGACCAGCACTTCGCCGTAGGGCGGAAGTGCGCTCGGTTCTTGCCCGCAGCCGGCCAGGCCGAGCAAGGCCAAAAGCGCGCCGCTCAGGGAATTCTCGCGACCCATCCCAGCGTGCCGCCGTCCAGTGGGGGGCGCTGCGCGGCGGGCTCGCTGCGCGTTGCCAAAAACGTGACCGTCGCTACGCCGCCCGTCACCGCCACCGCCGCCGTCCAGAACCACCACTTGTCCAAGATGGATGGCTTTTCCCTCACGAGCGTCGAGCGCAGCGCGCTCTCTTCGCCGGCCATCACGCGCACGTCGGCGCCGTAGTGAACGAAGCCCGGCTTGGTCACCTCGATGTGGTAGATGCCGGCGGGTCGCAGCACGTCGACGGGCGCGAGCCCCACGTCGCGGCCGTTGACGCTCACCACCGCGAGCCGCTCGTTCGACGAAACGCGGATGGTGGCGGGCAGCTCGGCCAGCGCCAAGCGCAGCCGCGCGCTTTGGCCGGGGCGATAGGTCTTGTTCACCACCACGTCGCCGTAGCCCTGCCGGGAAAGCGTGATCACGTGGGCGCCCGGATCGGCCACGACCTCCAGCTCGCCGTTCGGAACGACGCCGCCGCGCCCCGGCGGCAGCAGCCCGGCCACGAAGCGCGGGGGAGCGCCGGGAGCGACGAGCGCCGGTTTTAACGGGCGGCCGTCGAAGGTGACGGTCGTCCCCGCCGGCTCGACCACGAGCGTGACGTGCACCAGCAACCGCTCGATTTCGTCCAGGAAAGCCTGGGCGTCGCTGGTCACGCTCGGTGGAAGCTCGGCGGCCTTGTTTTCGTCGAGAGCGCGGCGCAGCTGCTCGTGGGCGCGCGTGTAGTGGCCGAGCGCACGCTCGCAGGCACCGATGTTGTAGCTGGTCATCGCGTGCGGCCGCAGCGCCCGTGAGCGCTCGAACGCCGCCAGCGCATCACCCCAGTGGGCCTGGCGCACGTGCTCCAAGCCCTCGAGATAGAGGCGCCGCGCTTGCTCGACGTGCTCGCTTTCCACGGCCGCCGGTGGTTCCGCGGCAACGCTTGCGTCTCGAGCGCTGGCGAGGTGTGGCAAGAGCCAACCGCCGAGCGCGACGCTGAAGGCACGAAAGCGACGAACGGAGAACATACGCATTCGGCTCCGAGCTCAGAACGGAGCTCGCTCTTGATCGAGGATGCCGCCGGGCAAACGCTTGGGCGGAGGTGGTGCCGCTGTCGAAGGCTGGGCGGATGGAGCCAACGGCGCGCGACTGGTAAACGGGATGGGGCGCGGTGGGCTCGGCCGCGGCGTGGTTGTCGTTGCCGGTGGCGGGAGCGCGCTGGGCTGTGCTTGCGGCGCTCCAGCCTCGGCGGACACGGCCGGTGGCGTGGCGGACGCGACGGGAAGCGACGCGCTCGTCGCCGTCACGAGCTGGGCGGGAGGCGCCTCGGCCCTCGGCAGCGGTCGCGTCATGCTCCACACCACCGCGGCGGCCAGAGCCGTGAGGCCCAAGGCGGCGCCGCCGAGCCCCAAGCGGGCTTTCCGTGGCGACAGCCAAGAATCATTGGTCGCGAGGTGACCGCGGGTCGTCGCCTCCAGGGTACCGAGCAAGGGCTCGTTGGCAGAAGCCAGCGTCGCCTCGGTCAGGGTCGCCGAGCCCACGTCGTCGAGCGAGTCGACGTCGAGCGAGTCGACGCCAAGGCGAGACACCTCACTGAACGGTGCGGCGAACGTTGGCGCTGTGGTCGCGGTGTGCAGGCCGAGCACGGTCATCACTTCTGCCAGCTCCCGGCGCGCCGTGCGCTCTTTGACCAACATGCCGTCGATGAGGTCGGCGAGGTCGCGCGGCAGGTCGGGCAACAGCTGGCGCAGCGACGCGGGCTGTTCGGTGATGATGCGCTTGAAAATCTGCCCGAAGTTGTCGCCGCTGAAGGGCCGCCGTCCCACCAGCGCCTCGAAGCCGATGACGCCCAGCGCCCAGACGTCACAGCGATGATCGAAATCTCGTTCGCCTGCCGCTTGCTCGGGCGCCATGTAGAACGGCGTTCCGACCATGGAGCCCGTGCGCGTGAGATCGGCGCCGTCGCTGGATAGCTCTTCTTCGGCTAGCTTGGCGATGCCGAAGTCGAGCACTTTGGGCGTGCAACCTTCACCCTCGCCGCGCGCCAAGAAAATGTTCTCGGGTTTCAAGTCACGGTGCACGATGCCGCGCGCGTGCGCGGTGCCGACCGCCGAGACGACCGGCACCAGCAGCGCAGCCAGCTCGGCTGGGCTCAGGGTGCCCTGGCGGCGCAGCTTTTCCCCCAAGGATTCGCCCTCGAGCAGCTCCATGACCATGACCGGGCCGCCCTCGAACGAAAACACGTCGTGCACCTCCACCACGTTCGGGTGCCCGACCGCCGTCGCGGCTCGCGCCTCGCGAAAGAATCGGCGGACCAGCTCCGGCCGCGCTGCCTTTTCCGCCTTCAGCGCCTTCAACGCCACGTGTTTGCGGGTGATGAGATGGGTGGCGGCCCACACTTCGCCCATGCCGCCCTGACCGAGCGGTCGCTCCAGGCGGTAGCGCCCGGCAACTACGGCTCCTGGCTTCATGTCGTAGGGCGTGGTCATGCGGCTACTGGGCGGGGCACTTGTCGGCGCAGCCGGTCAGATCCACGCACGCGTTGAGCTCGTCGAGCAATGGCTCGTCGGCGAACACCTGGGTGCACGTCGCGTAGCAAGCGCGGCTTAGCGTACACGTCTCGACGCATTCCAGATGCGCGACGCACCGCGGATCCGCCTGGCACTTGACCAGCTCCGCGCGGCAGGTCGTGGCGTAGCACTCGCGACAATGCAGCAGCGTGTGAAAGCCCGTCTCGCCCATGCCGCCGCCCGTGCCGCCGCTCTGAATGCAGGCGTTCGTCTCGACGTCGCATGGCCCTGGGCAAGCGGCTTCGGCGACCACGACGCCAGCCGAGCAAAAATAGCGTGCGCCCTCGGGACCAGCCGGGGTCATGTTGGGCCCGCACAGCGTGCCGTCCGCTTGTTTGCCGCAAGCTGGGGCTGCCGCTGCCGCGCCGCCGGCTTCGCTCTCGCCGCCCTGCCCATCGAGCGTGACGCTGGGCGCGCCTCCACTCGCGGCACCGGCCGCGTCTTCTTCTTCGGGTTTGGTGGGCGACTGTTTGGGCGCCGAGGCCGCGCCCCCCTCGGCGGCTTCCGGCTCATCCGGTTCGACCTCCGTCCCGCCTGCCTGGCCCGCGCTTGTTCGCTGGTCTCCGCTACCGGCGGCCCCTGGCGCCTCGCGTTCCCCCGCCACACCCTCGGAGTTGTCCTTCGTGGTCGACGCCGGGGTCACCCCGGTCGAGCAGCTGGGCGCGAAGCCGCACCACAAGGCAACGCCGAGCGTGAGCAAGCGGAAGGGTTCGGAGGCACCGCCCACGATGGAAAGATTACAACGGAACAACGGACCGAAGCCACCTGGGGCCCCCGACCCGCACCCGCCACCCCCGATCGTCAATTGCCAGAATCGCTAGATCCAATCTAGCGAAGCCAGGAACGTCGAGCCAAACGGCTTTGGCTCGACGCCCTCGGCCCTGGCGGCTCACTTGCAGGTGAACTGCAAAATATGTTTGCCCGTCGCGAAGCCGCCCGACCAATAGAGCTTGCCGCCGGCGAGCGCGAGCCACGGGCCGCCATCCGGGTTGCTCAAGCTGAAACCCAGCTGCCACTGCTCGGCCGGGTGCGGAATGGTGGGGTTGAAGTCGTCTTCGTATTCGACGCGCCCGGGCCCGCGCGAGCCCGTCGAGCCTGCCAGCGTCGTCAGCACGGTTCCGTCGGTGCTCATGCGCCACACGAATTGGGACTGGCCCGACACGATCAGCGCTTCACCGTCCGACTCGAGATCCGACGGGATGGCCTGATGACCCGTGCCCTCGATCTCGGGAAACTGATCGCCGCGGTTGCGGAACAGCTCTTTGACGTTGGCGGTGGGCGCGTCGGGGTCGTACGCGTCCGGATCGACCTCGAGCATGAAGTCGTTGTTGCCGTCGACACCGACCGCGTACAGCTTGCCTTTCAAGAAAGCGAGCGACATCACATTGTCGTCCGTTCCAATCTTGCCGATGGTCGAGACGGTTCGGGCCTCGTCGGTCGCAATCTTCTTCACTTTGCCGGTGCCCTCGTCCCACGTGTAGATGTTGCCTTGCGGGTCTACCGCCAGCTTGTGAACGCCTGCTCCGTTCGGCTCGGTTCCGCCGAACAAGGCATCTTTGCCGGGTCCGTCGTGATCGCCGTGTGAGAGCGGAAAATCGTTGCCCGGGTCGTCGGTCTTGGCGTGGGTACCGGCGACCCAATGGCTCATGCAGTTGGGGCCGGCCGGGTCGGTGATCTCGATGATGGCGCCGCCGACGTAGTCGGCCACCACCAGCTTGCCGTCGGCGGTCGCGGTCATGTCGCGCATCACCAAGAAGCGCGTGTCCTTGCAGGGCACGCCCGCGTTGATGAACGTCGACGGCTCGCTGCCGGCGAAGCGCTTGATCTGCGGCGCGGCGTCGCTCATGTCGAAGCTCCACAGATCGAACTCCGTCTCCACGAACACCTTGCTGCCGATCACCGCGATGGCTTCGTTGCGAACCGGTGGATCGTCCAACACGCCTTGGCCGGCCGGCTTCTCGCCTTCGAGGCGGTCCGTCCACAGCGGATCGCCAGCCAGCAGGCTACCCGTCGTGCACTGCGTGATGGGAGCGACCGCGCCACCGCTGGTTTCACCGCCCGCGCTCGTCTCTCCCCCAGAACCGATTTCGCCGCCGCTCGCTTCACCTGCCGAGCTAGGCGCTCCGGCCCCGCTGCTCGTACCGCCGGTATCGGCTTCGCCGCCCTGATTGGAAGCCCCCTTGCCGCTCGTAGCCCCCGTGCCTCCGTCGTTGGCGGGCTCGTCGTCTTTTGCGGGCGCGCAGGCACCGGAGCTCCACGCGGCCGTTACCGCCAAAAGCGAAGCAAATACCCAAATCGACTTCATGAAATCAAACCTCCGAATTTAGTGCATGCGTTCGAGCGGCGTCTCCGCGGAGCGGTGCGCGCTCGTCGACCGCGACCTCGACAAAGCGCTCGATCGCATCTGGCGCCGACATCTCGCAGCACGCTCTCCGGCCGGCTACCGGTTCGAGCTCGACGAACAGGCGGCCACGGCGCTGGCCGAATTTTCTTTTGCGACGCGACCGAAGATTCGCGGTGTCGAGCGACTCAGTGACTCCCGAAAGCGGCAGTGGGTTTCCCGAGGCGGAGGCCGGGCCGGACAATCAGGGATGCCAACGATGCTTAGAATCTTTCATGCCGTGCCTCGGTTCTCGCGCCAGCTGTGCCACGCGAGTCTGCTGTTCGTGCCCGCGTTCTCGAGCTTGGGCTGCGCCGTCTCGGGTGGCTCGGAGCCGGAGCCGGAGCGTGTAGCCACGACCACGCAAGCGCTCACGACCCCGAATCCGATCGACGTCTGCAACCAGGATCCGCGCGTGTGGATGAACCTGGTGCCGTTGTCGGTTTGCGCGGGCGCACGCGTGTTCTTCGACGAAACCTTCGGCGGCAACGGGCGCACGTGCGGCACCTGTCACCCGGCCGCCAACAACTACACCATCGATCCGACGTTCGTCGGCACTTTGCCGGCTACCGATCCGCTGTTCGTCGCCGACAACCCCGCGTTCAACCTGAGCTCGCTCGAGACCGCCGATCTCAAAGGCTCGTTTACGCTGATCAAGGAAAACGTCGACGGTTTCGACGACATTACCCACAAATTCGTGGGGCGGGCGGTCTCGCACACGCTGTCTTTGTCGCTCACCCTGGCGCGCGATCCGGCCGACGGCACGAGCTCGCAGGTGGTGCAACGCACCGGTTGGGGCGGCGACGGCTCGCCTGGCGACGGCTCGCTGCGCTCGTTCATCGATGGCGCCATCAACCAGCACTATCCGAAGGACGTCAGTCGCACCCCCGGCACCTCGTTCCGGCTGTCCACCAGCCAGGAAAAGGACCAATTGCTTGCGTTTCAGCTCGCGCTCGGGCGCACCAACGAGCTGAACCTCAACGCGGTGACCTTGACCGACGCCGGCGCCGCCGCCGGCAAGGTAGCGTTCATGGATCCGCTGGTCGGCCGTTGCAACGAGTGTCACAGCAACGCTGGCGCCAATGCGCTATCGAGCGGCAAGAACCGCAACTTCAACACCGGCACCATCAGCGCGCCCACGTCGTTCAGCCAACTCGCCGACGGCCGCTTCGTCTTCGACGGTGGCTTCGGAGGCCAAGGTTTGGCCAATCCGAACCTCGTCACCGTCACGGGTCAGCCGGACGCGTTCGGAGACGGCACGTTCAGCCCGCCGCCGCTCGTCGAAGCGGCCGACACCGGCCCGTTCTTCCACACCCACGCTTTCGGCAACCCCGCCGATCCGACCAAGG